>NZ_CP084541.1:1575000-1900000 GCF_020410765.1 Streptomyces marincola
GCACCGTCATCGGTGCCGGGGCGGGCATCCGCCCGCGCGCCGTGCGGGCCGCGCCGGGCCGGCAAGCGGCCCGTCGGCGCGGAAGCGGGCGGGGGAAAGGGCGCGTTCCCCGCCCCGGCCGCGGGCGGCCGGAGTCAGGACACGCCTGGGAGAGAGCACGAGGAAAGGCGGGGAAGCAAGTCGATGAGACAACGTGGAGACCCTGGGGAAGGGGCCCCTCCGGACGGCACGGCAGGGCGGCAGCTCCCGCTGGGAGGACGCCGGGTACCGGTCAGGACGAGGCCCGGGACGTGAGGATGATCCGGGCACCGCGCACAGCGGTGGTCTCCACGGCAGTCATCAACTCACCTCACTCGGGCTCCGCGGCGGACCTGGTCGGCGCCGCGGCCTTCAGGGTAACAGCCCGTGGCGCCGTCGCCGGGGCCGCCTGCCCGCACCGGGGGCGTCCGCCCGGCGTCAGCGGGTCAGCCGGGCAGCCGGGCGAGGAACGCCCGCACGATCTCCTCGCCGCAGCCGACGCCCTCGCCCTCCAGGGCCGTGACGTGCGGGGCGCCCCAGCCCTCGGCCGCCAGCTCGCCGTGCCCGGGCCGCCAGCCGTGGTCGGCCGCGAGCAGCAGGTCGGTGTCGAGCAGCGAGTCGCCGGCCGCGAGCACGCTGCCCGCCCCGGTGCGGCGGACGATCTCCGCGACGGCGGCGCTCTTGGTGAGCGGGCGCGGCACGGCGTACAGCTTGCGGCCCTGGAGGGACACGGTCCAGCCACGCGGCCCGGCCCAGTCGGCCAGCTCCTTGGCCCACGTGTCGGGCAGCAGCGCCCGGTCCACCACGAGGTAGGCGAACAGGCCCTCCGCGTCGCGTTCCCTCAGCAGCCACGCGGGATCGGCCGTGCGGCGCAGGTGGTCGCGGACCTCCGCGAGCGGTGCGCAGTCCGCCGCGAGGCGGCCGAGCACCGCGGCGTGCCAGTCCTCGTCCGTGCGGCCGTCGACCAGCAGGTGGCCGCCATTGGCGCAGATCGCGTAACGCGGCGCGGGCCCCGGCAGGTTGACGCGCAGGTACTGCTCGCGGGTGCGCGTGGTGGTCGGCACGAAGAACGCGTCGGTCCTGGCGGCGAGTTCCGCGATGAGGTGCCCCGCGGTCTCGGTGACGAACGACTGCGGTCGCGCCTGGTAGACCTCCACGCAGGTCAGGCGCGGCGCCCGCGCGTCCGGCATCCCGAGCGCGAGCGCGGCGGCCGAGTAGATCAGCGTGCGGTCCAGGTCGCTGGCGACAACGGTCGGCGCACCGGGTGTCACGTCCGGCGTCGCCTCGGTGCTCGCGGGAATCACGGTGCGGCCTTTCCGTCGGCGCCGGTCGCGCCCCTGGTGTAGCGCGGGTGGATGAGCCCGACGCAACTGTAGGGCAGGTCGTCGGTCTCCTCCACGGGCACGCCGCGCTGCTCGGCGAGCAGGCGGACGTGGTCGAGGTCGGCTCCGGCGCCGCGGCGGGCCAGGACGCGCCAGGGCACGCGCCGCAGCAGCACCCGCGTGGTCTCCCCGACGCCGGGTTTGACGAGGTTGACGTCGCCGATGCCCCACTCCTCGCTGATGCGCTCCACCGCGCGCCAGCCGGCCCAGGTCGGGGCGCGGTCGGCGGCGAGCAGCGCGGCCGTGTCGGCGGCCACCCCGGCGACCACGCCCGGGTCGGTGAAGTGCGCGGTGATCGTGTCGAGGAAGTGGCCAGAGAGGTCGGAGCCGGCCAGTTCGCGGTAGTGCTTGGCGCCGTGGAAGTCGTGCGGGCCGACGAGGTCGTCCCGCAGCACCGTGCGGGAGATCAGGCCGGACACCGTGGAGTTGAGGCAGGCGGACGGGATGAGGAAGTCCTCGCGCGTGCCGTAGGTGGTGACGCAGCCGCCCGGGTCCGCGAGGACCGCGAGGGACGGGTCGAAGCCGGGGAACGGGGCCAGCGCCGCGGCCAGTTCGCGGGTGATGGCGCCCTTGCCGGTCCAGCCGTCGACGAAGACGACGTCGGCCGGGTCGTGGTGGGCCGCGAGCCAGCGCAGGGCGGTGGTGTCGATGCCCTGGCCGCGGACGATGGAGATGGCGTAGTGCGGCAGGTCGAGGCCGTGCGCGTGCGCGGCCCAGCGGCGCATGAGCACGCCCACGGGGGTGCCGGCCCTGGCCAGGGAGACCAGCACGGGCGGACGGCCGGGCCCGGCCCGTTCCGCGAGCACGGCCTCGGTGACGGTCCCGACGGCGCGGGCCACGCGGGCGGCCGAGGCGTCGAGCGCCTGGTGGAACAGCCGCTGGTACTCCGGGCTCGGCTGGTATTCCACGGGCAGCGACTCGGCGTAGTGGGCGCCGCCGGACTGGATGGCCTCCTCGCGTTCCTCCGCCGGGGCCTCCAGGGTGACGTCGGACAGGTCCTGGAGGAGCCAGCCGACCTCGTCGGGCGCGTAGCTGGAGAACGCGGGGCCGCGCAGCGGGTGCGGCAGCGAGGGCACCACGGTGAGCAGCAGGTGCGGGGTGTGGGCGCCGAGCCGGGCCAGCAGGCCGTCGGGGGCGTGGAGTTCGAGGGTGTCGCCGGCCGCGTCGGTGACCACGACGACGGCGTCCCAGTCCCGGCCGGCCACGTTGTAGACGAAACGCGGGGCGGGGCCGTCGGCGGGGCGGTCGTGCGCGGCGAAGAGCAGGCGGCTGCGTATCGCGTAGCCGGGGTCGTCGAGCGCGAGGACCGGGGAGCGCGTGGTGGTGGAGAACAGCACCTCGGCGTCCGGTAGCGCCGCCTCGACGGCCCCGGCCAGCCGCAGCGGCGTGTAGGCCAGCTCCTCGGTGCCGAGCACCAGGACGCGCCGCGCCCCGGTCGGCAGCGCGGCGGCCAGGCCCGCTCCGAGGCCGGGCAGGGCCGCCTCGAAACGGTCGCGGTCGGCCGGGGTCCAGCCGTGCCTGCCGCCGTCGGGCAGCCCGGCGGGCCAGTCGAGGGCCACGCGCGCCGGACGCGCGGCGTGCCGCCCGGCGGGCGGCGTCTCGCGGTGGGCCGCGACCAGTTCCGCGCCGCGGCGCAGGACGTCGTCGGGCAGGTCGATGCGGGCGGTGGCCAGGCTGGTGGTCTCCACCCTGGCCCCGAGGTCGGCGGCGAACTTCGCCAGCTCCGCTCGGTCCGCCTCGGTCCGCAGGTCGACCAGGGCGGCCACGACGTAGCGCTGCCTGGGGTGCCGGCGGTGCAGGGCGGCGATGGTGTTGCGGACGGTGCGGCCGGTGGACAGTTCGTCGTCGACCAGGACCAGCGGCCCCTCGCCCGCCAGCAGCGCGGGGTCGGCGGGCAGCAGGAGGTGCGAGGTGTGGTGGCTGTGCTCCTCCTCGAACCCGCCGGCCGGCGCGACGCCTGGCACCGGCCTGCGCGTGGAGTGCAGGTAGGGAACGCCGCCGAGGCCGTCGGCCACGCAGTGGCCGAGGCCGGTGGCGGTTTCCGCGTAGCCGAGCACGACGGCGCGGCCCGCCGCCTCGCCGAGCAGGTCGAGGACGCGGCGGCCGAGCGCGACGCCGGTGCCGTACACCGTGCGGGGCGGCCCCGGCACGTGCTTGCCGAGCACGTTGGAGACCAGCAGGTGCGCCCGCTTGGGGTTGCGCCGCAGGGCGAGCCCGAGCATGCCGCGCGCGCCCTCGCCGTGCAGCCGTACGCCGAGCCGGTCGGTGACCCACGTGCCCGGCCAGGTCGCGGCGCTCACGCGAGGCCCGCCGTGAGCAGGTCGACGAAGTCGACGCCGTCGCGGGCCACGCCGAACACCTCGGCCCGCAGCATGGTCCTGCGGGCCCAGGCGAGGTGCGGTTTCACCTCGTTCATCTTGTTGGTGTAGGCGGAGCGCAGGACCCCGCCGCCGGCCGGGCCGCTGCGCAGGATGTCGGCGGCGTCAGAGAACTCCTCGTGGCTGACGACGGAGAGCGCGTGCACGGGGGCCACGTGCGAGGGGTGGATGCAGGTCTTGCCGAGCAGGCCGTTGGCGTGGTCGAGCACGATCTCGCGCAGCAGCGCGTCCATGTCGTGCTTGATCAGGCGGGTGCGCAGGTCCTCGGCCCGGCCGCTGAACGGGCTGTTGCGCAACTGGGGTTTGAACAGGCGCGTCTGGCTGCGGAAGTACTCCCAGACCGGCCCGGTGACGACGTGGCCCGACCCGTCGGCGCGGCCGAGCACGTTGACCACGTCCGCGATGACGGAGGCGACGAGCTGCACGTCGTAGGCGGTCATGTCCGGGCTGCGGCGCAGCGCGTAGGCGGAGCAGAAGTCGGTGACGCCGAGCCGGACGGCGGGTATGCGGTCCCGGTGCTTCTCCAGCACGCGGGCCACCGCGGTGAGGCCCGCGCCCCGCGTCTCCAGGTGCAGCAGCTCGGGCGATTCGAGCACGGGCATGACCAGCAGCCGCCGGCCGGAGACGACTTCCGCGCCGGTGACCGCGTCGAGGAACGCGGGCCCGGTGGCCGCGGTGAACTTCGGGAGCACGAACCCGGTGAGCAGCCGCCCCGAGTCACCGAGCCTCGCGGTCAGGCGCGTGATCTGCTCCGGTGCCCTGACCCTGATGAACAGCAGCGGCGGTTCGCCGTCCCCCGCGCCGTTGCCGTGCAGCTCGTCGAACTGGCGGACGAGGTTGTCCTCCGCGCCCGGCACGTCGGCGTCGCTGATGGAGTCCTCAAGGCACAGGACCATGGACACCACACCCGCGGCGGCCTGCTTGCCGACGTCGGCGGCCAGCCGGGGCCGGGTCGCCGGGCTGTAGAGGGTCGCGCCGAGCGCCGCTCCCAGCGTGCCCACGGGGGAACCCGGGCCGAACTCGGCGGGCTCCCGGTGGAACAAAGCATGTCGCCGCGCGGGCGACAGGTGCCCGAAGTGCCGCATCGATCTCCCCGGATTTGCTCAACGCCTTCGCGCCGCCCGGCTGGCGGCGTCCGGCTCCCGCCGCCATCGTAATCGCGGCATTGTTTCGGAAGTATGGCGGCAGGCAGGATTTCGGATATGACGCACGGACCCGCGAAGGGATCAACAATTCATCTCCCCGTCACCGCGTTACGCGCCGTGCTGCGGTGGAAACCCACGGCTCGGGCGACGGGGCGGTTTCTTCCCGATCTCGATCTTTCCGTGCTGCTGCTCGGGTCCGGTGGACTGGTGCGTTCCGAGGGCGACTTGGTGTTCTACAACCAGCCGCGGCACCCGTCCGGCCGGGTCAGGCGGCTGCCGAAACGGCAGGACGGCGAAGGGCTGCGGGACGCCGTGGAGGCCGAGCTCGCGCGTCTTGAGCCCGGGGTGGCGCGGCTGGTCCTGGCCGCCTCGGCGGACGGCGGGTTCGGCGCGCTCGCGAGCCCGCCGAGGCTGCTGCTGCACGACGCGGCCGGCGGCGCGCCGCTCGTCGCGCTGCCGCTGGCCCCGCGGGCCGGGGACCGGGCGCTGGTGTGCGGTGAGGTGCTGCGGACGGCGGGCGGCTGGGCGTTCCGCGCGCTGGGCGACGGCTACGCCGGCGGGCTGGTCGCGCTGGCCGCCGCGTTCGGCGTCCGCGCCGCTCCCGCGCCGCGGCCCGACCCGCGCGCGCCGCACGCGTACGGCTACCCGCAGCCCGATCCCGCGTTCACGCTGCCGCCGCAGGGCCCGCAGTTCCTGCCGCGGAACGGTGCGGACGGCGGCTGAGCCGCGCCCGCGCGTCAGGCGTCAGGCGCGGCCCTTGACGCCCCGGCCCCAGCTCATGCCCCAGCCGTAGAGCCGGTCGATCTCGGACTGGAACCCGTAGACGTACTTGACCTCGCGGCGCGCGACCAGTTGGCCCTTGTGGTGCTCGATCAGCGCCACCGCGCAGGCCCTGGCCTGGGGCGGCGGGTCGGTGAGGTGGATCTCGACCTTCCGCCCGTCGGCGGTGACGAGCGTGACGTCCACGTCCGCCCGGTCGAACATCGGGGCGCCGTCGTAGATGTACACGAAGATGAGGAGCCGCTTGAACTCCTCGGCGTTGTCCAGGTTCACGTACAGGGTCTCGCCCGACCCCGTGCCGAACCGGTCGTCGCCGCTGAGCTTGAGGTACGGCGGGCCGTTGAACTCGCCGAGCAGGCCGCCCAGGGACTGCACGACGCCCCGGCTGCCGTCCTTCAGCTCGTAGAGGCAGGCCAGGTCGAAGTCGATGCTGGCCACGCCCTGCGAATGGCCGCGGATCTCGGCCGGCTTGAAGATCTCCAACGGGTGCCGCAGGAGGCGGGCCCGGCCGTGGGAGCGGTCGAAGTCGGTGTTGACCCGCATGTGCCAGGACAGGTCGACGCGCAGCGTCCCGGTGTCCGTGCCCTGCCCGGTCAGGGGCGCGGCCGGGGAACGCCTGGTCAGCTCCACGGCGTAGTTCGACATGCCGCCCGAGGCGTCGAACCCCTGCTGGCCCGCGCGGCCCCTCCGAAAGTACGACCACAGGGACGCCATGGTCCCGCACCCCTCTCGATCCCGGCCCGTCACGGTCCCGGTCAACTGGCGGACAGCGGGACGGCGTTCACCGTCCCGCTGAGTAAGGCTTCCGCGTTCCGCCCGGGCTCACACCCCGGAACGCGCTCCCGGCCGTTCCTTGCCCCCGCCACCGCCGCCGGCGGCGTTCGCCGCGTCGATGCGGTTGGCGCGGACGGAGGACCAGAACGACAGCGCGATGAGCGTGACGCCGAACAGGCCGGTGATCACCTCGTGCAGGTGCCAGCGGATGCTGATCAGCAGGAGCACGGCGAGGGCGCCGATGGCGTAGTGGGCACCGTGCTCCAGGTAGCGGTAGTTGTCCAGGGTGCCCTGCCGCACCAGGTAGATGGTGATCGACCGCACGTACATGGCGCCGATGCCGAGGCCGAGCGCCATCCAGAAGATGTGGTTGGTGATGGCGAACGCGCCGATGACGCCGTCGAAGGAGAACGAGGCGTCCAGCACTTCGAGGTAGAGGAAGAGGAAGAACGCCGCCCGGCCGGCCAGGCCGACCGCCGACGGGTCGCTCCCGGCGCGTTTCGCGGCCTCCTGCTCCTGCGCGGCCTTCTCCTCGCCCTCCTCAAGCCGGTTCTCGAAGAACCCGGAGAGTCCGCCGACCAGGAGGTAGGTCAGGACGCCCGCGACACCGGAGAGCAGGACGGTGTCGGACTTGTCGGTGTGCAGCCCGCCGTGCTGGTAGGCGCTGGTGGCCACGGTGGTCGCGGTCAGCAGCAGGGCGGCGAGCGCGACGCCGACGGAGAAGCCGTCGATGCGGCCCAGCTTGGCGAGCGGGCGTTCCAGCCAGCCGATCCAGGTGTGCTCGCGCTTCTGGAAGATGAAGTTGAGGAAGATCATCAGCAGGAACATCCCGCCGAACGCGGCGATCGACGGGTGCGCGTCGGTGACGAGCTCCTCGTAGCGGTCGGGGTCGTCAAGGGCCAGTTCGACGGCCTCGATGGGCCCGAGCTGGGCGGTGACGGAGACGATCAGCACGGGGAAGACGAGCCGCATGCCGAACACGGCGATGAGAATGCCGATGGTGAGGAAGATGCGTTGCCAGAACTCGTTCATCCGCTTCAGCACGCCCGCGTTGACCACGGCGTTGTCGAAGGAGAGCGAGATTTCGAGGATCGAGAGGATCGCCACGATGGCGAACGCCTCCCAGCCCCAGAAGATGGCGGCGGCGGCGAGGCCCGCGGCGGTGACGCCGAAGGACCAGCCGAAGGTTCGGAGAATCACGAGAAGTCCAGTCTTCCGCGCGGGGCCGCGGATGTGCGGGCCGACATGTCAGACGGTAACCCCGGAGGCCGGAGCGGGCCCACACGGCGGGCCGGTCCCCTGCCGTCGGCCTGATGGACGATGCGGTGGTGGGCGCCGTGGGCCAGGCCGGGGCGCCGTTGCCGGGGCGCTGCCGCCCCCGAGGTGGACCGTGTGTCGCACGGGCCCCCTCCCTGTGCCCCCCGGTGCGGCTCGGCGCCCGAAGGGCCGCGCCATGCGCGCGGCGCCCACGGAACACGGGTCGGTTCCCTGCCGCCGGCCCCGGCTGAACGCGCCCGGGGCCGGCCGGAACCTCACAGCCCGTTCAGGGCCGTGACGTACTCGTTGAGGTCGCGGGCGTCGGGCAGTCCGTTGACCACGCTCCACCTGACCACGCCCTCCTTGTCGATGACGAACGTGCCGCGCACCGCGCAGCCCTTCTCCTCGTCGAAGACGCCGTAGGCGCGGGCCGTCTCGCCGTGCGGCCAGAAGTCGGAGAGCAACGGGTAGTCGAGGCCCTCCTGTTCGGCGAAGACACGCAGCGTGAACGGGCTGTCGCACGAGACCGCGAGCAGCTGCACGTCGTCGTTGACGAAGGTGGGCAGCTCGTCGCGCAGCGCGCACAGCTCGCCGGTGCACACGCCGGTGAACGCGAAGGGGTAGAACAGCAGCACGACGTTCTTCTCGCCGCGGTGGTCCGCGAGGGACACCGTCTGGCCGTGCTGGTTCCTGAGCTGGAAGTCGGGCGCCTTGGCGCCGGGCTCGATCGCCATGGGCGAGTATCCGTTTCCCTGGGAGAGGTCAAGCGACCCGCCCACCCTACGCCGCGGTCCCCGGTGGCTTGCGTGCCCCCGGGGACCGTTGTGCGCGCCGTGCGTGCGGGCCGTGCTCCTACTTCTTTCCTGCGGCCTTCGGGGTGACCAGGCGGCTGCCCGACCAGTCGCGGCCCGCGTTGACGGTGCTGGTCTGGGCCAGGCCCGCGGTCTGGGCGGCCTCGCCGATGTCGCTCGGCTCGACGTAGCCGTCCCGGCCCGTCTTCGGCGTCAGCAGCCAGACAGGTGCCCCGGGGTCGATCAACGTGGTGGCATCCACCAGCGCGTCGGTCAGATCGCCGTCTTCCTCGCGGAACCACAGCACCACGGCGTCGGCCACATCGTCGTACGTCTCATCGACGAGTTCCTGGCCCGTGATGGCCTCGATTCCCTCGCGGAGTTCCTGCTCGGCGTCGTCGTCGTAGCCGAGCTCCTGGACCACCTGCCCGGGCTGGAAACCCAGCCGAGCGGCGGGGTTGGTCCGCTCCTCCGCGTGGTCCGCGGTCGCGCTCACGGATAGCTCCTGTCCTGTGTCGGAAAGTACGGATGGGGCACGCGCGTGCGCGCGGCTTGGGCGTAGTCCACACGCGCCGGGCGGATCGCGCAAGTACCCGACCGCCGAGCCTGCCCAAACGTTGACGTCTTGGCCCCCGTCGGCCGCGTGATCTGGGCCATAGTGTCGCGAACGGGTGTTCGTCGGGCGCCCGGCACGTGGGCGTACGCTGGGCCGCCGGCCCGGTGACCTCGGCCGGGGCCGCGGTTCCGGTCGGCGCGGGGCGCCGGCGGAGGCCGTCGGGGCGGGCCGGGGAACGGTCCGGCCGGCGGTCGGAGAACGGTCGGGGAACGGTCGGGGAGCGGGGTCGAGGGAGAGAGGGAGCCGACGGAGGAGAGGGATGACGGGGCCGGCCCGGCGGGCCGGGTGAGCACGGTGCCCGAGCACTCCGCCAAGGATCGGTGACGATCATGAAGTGAGGGTTACCGCCCAGTAGAGATGACGTTTCGCCGTCGGCGGTCCACGATGGAGGCGGCGCGACACCAGCAGAGCAGACAACTCACAGTGAAGGAACAGCGTGGCTTCCGGATCAGATCGCAACCCGATCATCATTGGCGGCCTTCCCAGCCAGGTCCCGGATTTCGACCCTGAGGAGACTCAGGAATGGCTCGACTCGCTCGACGCCGCCGTCGACGAGCGAGGCCGGGAACGGGCCCGCTATCTCATGCTCCGCCTGATCGAGCGCGCCCGTGAGAAGCGGGTGGCCGTGCCCGAGATGCGCAGCACGGACTACGTCAACACGATCGCGACCAAGGACGAGCCGTTCTTCCCCGGCGACGAGGAGATCGAGCGCAAGATCCTGAACGCGACCCGCTGGAACGCGGCCGTGACGGTCTCCCGCGCCCAGCGCCCCGGTGTCGGGGTGGGTGGACACATCGCCACCTTCGGCTCGTCGGCGTCGCTGTACGACGTCGGCTTCAACCACTTCTTCCGCGGCAAGGACGGCGGTGACGGCGGCGACCAGGTCTACTTCCAGGGCCACGCCTCGCCCGGCATCTACGCCCGCGCCTTCCTCCTCGACCGGCTGTCCGAGCGGCACCTGGACGGGTTCAGGCAGGAGCGGTCGAAGGCCCCCTACGGTCTGTCCAGCTACCCGCACCCGCGGATGATGCCGGACTTCTGGGAATTCCCGACCGTCTCCATGGGCCTCGGCCCGATCAGCGCCATCTACCAGGCGCGGATGAACCGCTACATGCAGGCCCGCGGCATCGCCGACACCTCGAACTCGCACGTGTGGGCGTTCCTCGGGGACGGCGAGATGGACGAGCCCGAGTCGCTCGGCCAGCTCACGCTCGCGGCCCGCGAGGGTCTGGACAACCTCACGTTCATCGTCAACTGCAACCTCCAGCGCCTCGACGGCCCGGTGCGCGGCAACGGCAAGATCATCCAGGAGCTGGAGTCCGTGTTCCGCGGCGCCGGCTGGAACGTGATCAAGCTGATCTGGGACCGCTCCTGGGACCCGCTGCTCGCGCAGGACCGCGACGGCGTCCTGGTCAACAAGCTGAACTCCACACCGGACGGGCAGTTCCAGACCTACGCGACCGAGACCGGCGCCTACATCCGCGACCACTTCTTCGGTGGCGACCAGCGGCTGCGGGCGATGGTCGAGGGCCTGTCCGACGACCAGATCCTGCACCTGGGCCGCGGCGGGCACGACCACCGCAAGGTCTACGCGGCGTACAAGGCGGCCAAGGAGCACCAGGGCCAGCCGACGGTGATCCTCGCGCAGACGATCAAGGGCTGGATGCTCGGGCCGAGCTTCGAGGGCCGCAACGCGACCCACCAGATGAAGAAGCTCACCGTCGCCGACCTCAAGGGCTTCCGCGACCGGCTGCACCTGCCGATCCCGGACAGCGAGCTGGAGTCGGGCCTGCCGCCCTACTACCACCCGGGGCGCGACTCCGAGGAGATCCAGTACATGCACGACCGCCGCCGTGAACTCGGCGGCTACGTGCCCACCCGCGTCAACCGCGCCAAGCCGCTCCCCCAGCCGGGGGACAAGGCGTACGCCGCCGTGCGGAAGGGCTCGGGCCAGCAGCAGGTCGCCACGACGATGGCGTTCGTGCGGCTGCTCAAGGACCTGATGCGGGACAAGGAGATCGGCAAGCGCTTCGTGCCGATCGCGCCGGACGAGTACCGCACGTTCGGCATGGACTCGCTGTTCCCCTCGGCGAAGATCTACAACCCGCTGGGGCAGACCTACGAGTCGGTGGACCGGGACCTGCTCCTGTCGTACAAGGAGTCGCCGACCGGGCAGATGCTGCACGACGGCATCACGGAGGCCGGTTGCACCGCGTCGCTGATCGCCGCGGGTTCGGCGTACGCGACGCACGGCGAACACCTCATCCCGATCTACGTCTTCTACTCGATGTTCGGGTTCCAGCGCACCGGTGACCAGTTCTGGCAGATGGGCGACCAGCTCGCGCGCGGCTTCGTGCTCGGCGCCACCGCGGGCCGCACGACGCTCACCGGCGAGGGCACCCAGCACGCCGACGGGCACTCGCAGCTGCTCGCCTCGACCAACCCGGCCTGCGTCGCCTACGACCCGGCCTTCGGGTACGAGATCGCGCACATCGTGCGGGACGGCCTGCGGCGCATGTACGGCGAGAACGCCGAGGACGTCTTCTACTACCTCACCGTCTACAACGAGCCGATCAACCAGCCGGCCGAGCCGGAGAACGTCGACGTCGAGGGCATCCTCAAGGGCCTGTACCGCTACCGCGAGGGCACGGGCACCGGGACCAGGGCGCAGATCCTGGCCTCCGGCGTGGCCGTGCCGTGGGCCGTGGAGGCCCAGCGCATCCTCGCGGAGGAGTGGCAGGTCACGGCGGACGTGTGGTCGGCGACCTCGTGGAACGAGCTGCGCCGTGACGCCGTCGCGGCCGAGGAGCACAACCTGCTGCACCCCGAGGAGGAGCAGCGCGTGCCCTACGTGACGCGCAAGCTCCAGGGCGCCGAGGGACCGGTCGTGGCCGTGTCCGACTGGATGCGGTCGGTTCCCGACCAGATCGCCCGCTGGGTACCGGGCACCTACCAGTCGCTCGGCGGCGACGGCTTCGGCTTCGCCGACACCAGGGGCGCCGCGCGCCGCTTCTTCCACATCGACGCCCAGTCGATCGTCCTCGGCGTGCTCACCGAGCTGGCCAAGGAAGGGAAGATCGACCGCTCGGTCCTCAAGCAGGCCATCGACCGCTACCAGCTGCTCGACGTGGCGGCGGCCGACCCGGGCCCCGCGGGCGGCGACGCGTAACGCGCCACCCGCACCGCGGATCTCCAGCGGGGGCGGATCGCCGGCAGGCCCGGCGGTCCGCCCCCGTCCGGCGTTCCGGGCCGCCGCCGGCCGGGGCGCGGGCCGTCCGGCGCCCGCCCCCGGCGCCCGCGTGCGCGCGGTTCGTGAGCGCCGCGCCACGCGCCGTGCGACCCCTCAGGGCCGCACGCGCGGCCCCGCACACCCCGCCATGACAGGAACACACCCGTTCGAGGGAAGCCGCATCGTCAGCGCAGGCGCATACGATGACCCGCATGGGTGATGTGCTGGCCGGAATCCACTCCACATGGGAGTTCGACACCGACTGCGTGCTCATCCGCTTCGAACGGGGCATACGCACACCCAAACTGTTCCAGGTCTTGGGAGAGCGCCGCATCCCCTACGAGGCGCTGAGTACCGTCGACCTGGCCCCGGGGCCCCGCAAGGGCACCGTGGTGCTGCACGCCGTGCCCCGCCCCGGCGCCGACCCGCTGCTCGACGCCGCGGCGGGCCAGTTGCGGCAGGCGGCCGACCCGTACCGGCTGGTGCTGCCGGCCGAACGGGAGACACTCGCCGACTACTACGCCACCGAGCTGCGCGCCGCGCTCGTCCCCGACGCCGGAGAGGACGCCGACCGGTACCTCGTGGCGGCGCCCCCCGCGCCGCTCCAGTTCAAGGCGTACGACGCGAAGGTGTCCTTCGACGGCAAGGTGGTGGCCTTCCGCTGGTTCTGGACCGGCGCGTCCTCGGCCAAGTGGAAGGCCGGCGACCAGTCCTTCCCCGTGAGCGAGCTGGCCGGGCTCGAATGGCGCTCACCCGAGATATCCGGCGGCCACCTACGGCTGCACCGGCGCGCCGCCGACGGCCGGCCCGAGCCGCGGACCGACCCGGCCGACCAGGACCCCGCGTCCGTGGTCTTCGGCCTCGGCTACGGCCTGGTCCACGAGTCGCTGCCGCTGGCCGCCGCCGTGCTCGAAGCGATCCACACCGCCGGGCCGACCCACGACGCCCCCGTGGACAACGGGCACCGCAGGGCCGACCCGGGGGACATCGCCAACCGCATCCGCCACCTCGGCGAGCTGCACGCGGCCGGCCTGCTCACCGACGCCGAGTTCACCGCCAAGAAGACCGAACTGCTCGCGGAGCTGTGAGAGCGGCGGCTCAGGACACCGCGGTCCGCGCGGCTGCCTCGCCGTAGGCGTCGATCTTGTGGTCGAGCACGGTCAGGGTGTCCTGGAGCTCCGCGATGCGCAGCCGCACCTGCCGCCTGGTCTCGGCGAGCAGCGCGCGGCGCTCGGCGAACGTGTGGTCCCCCTCCCGCACCAGATCGGCGAACCTGACCATGTCCGCCACGGGCATGCCGGTCAGCCGCAGCTTGTTGACCAGCGCGAGCCAGTCGAGGTCGGCGTCGCGGTAACGCCGCTGGCCCGTGTGCGAGCGGTCGACGTGCGGCATGAGGCCGATCCGCTCGTACCAGCGCAGGGTGTGCGCGCTCAGCCCGCTGAGCACGGCCACCTCGCTGATCGTGTAGTGGTCCCGGCCGGCCTCGCCCGGACGCGGGCGGCCGGTCGGGGCGCAGTCGTCGGCGCGCTCCGCACGCGCGGGCGATACGTGCTGTGTCGGCGTCATACCCGCACGCTAGACAGCTGGAGCGCACTCCAGGCAAGCGGTGCCCGGGTTACGGGGCCCGCCCGGCGGCCGGGGCACGGCGCCCGCGCGCTACGCTCGAAGCCATGCGCAGCCTGGAGTTGATCGACAGCTGGCCCGTGACCACCGCAGCCGCGGCCGTGGTCACCGCCGACGGCCGCACGTTCGCACGCGGCCCGGGCGACCGCCCGTTCGACCTGGCCTCCGTCACCAAGCCGCTGGCCGCGTACGCGGTGCTGATCGCCGTCGAGGAGGGCGCGACGGAGCTGGACGAGCCGGCGGGGCCTGCCGGGTCGACCGTGCGGCACCTGCTGGCGCACGCCTCGGGCCTGGCGTTCGACGAGCACAGGGAGATGGCCGCCCCGGGGACGCGCCGGCTGTACTCCAACGCCGGGTTCGAGGTGCTCGGCGAGCACGTCGCGAAGGCGACCGGCATGCCGTTCGCCGAGTACCTGCGGCAGGCCGTCCTCGAACCGCTCGGCATGACGGGCACCTCGCTGCCCGGCTCCCCCGCCAAGGACGGCGTGTCGACGCTCGACGACCTGACCAGGTTCGCCGCCGAACTGCTCGCGCCCCGCCTGCTCGACCCCGGGACGCTCGCCGAGGCCACCTCCGTGGTCTTCCCCGGGCTCAACGGCGTGCTGCCGGGCTTCGGGCACCAGAAGCCGAACGACTGGGGTCTCGGCTTCTCGCTGCGGGCCCACAAGTCCCCGCACTGGACGGGCGCTTCGTCCTCGCCCGGCACCTTCGGGCACTTCGGCCAGTCGGGCACGTTCCTGTGGGTCGACCCGGCCGTGTCCGCCGCCTGCGTCGCGCTGACCGACCGGGCCTTCGGCTCGTGGGCCGCGGAGGCTTGGCCGGTGTTCACGGACGCGGTGCTCGCCGAGCTGCCCAGCGCCTGAGCCGGAGCGCGCGCCCGAAACGCCGCGCCCGGCGCCGCGCGGGCGCTACCGGCCCGCGCCCAGTTCCCAGATCAGCAGTTCCGCGCCCTGCTCCCCCGCCACGAACGGCACCCGGCCCGCCGCCGTCAGGCGCGCGGCGTCGCCCGCCGCCAGGGGCTCCCCGCCGGCCGGCCGCACCGAGCCGCGCACGACGTGCGCGTAGGCGCGCGGCGCCGCGGGCACCGCGCCGCTCGCACCGGCCGCGAGGCGCCGCACCCGCAGCACCGCGTCGGTGCGCGGCAGCCGGTAGGGAGCGCCGTCGGCGATGCCGCGGACGACGTCGTACTCCGGCGCGCCGCCCGGCCGGTCGGGAACCAGCCACATCTGGACGAAGCGCAACGGGCCCGCGCCCGCGTTCCGTTCGGCGTGCCGCGTGCCGGCCCCCGCGGTCAGCCGCTGCACGTCCCCGGGGCGGAGCACGGTGACCCGCCCCTCGGCGTCCTCGTGGCCGAGCTCGCCCTCGACCACCCAGCTGACGATCTCCACGTCCCGGTGGGCGTGCGGCGCGAACCCCGCGCCCGGCGCGAGCCGTTCCTCGTTGCAGGCCGTCAGCGCGCCGAAGCGCACGTTGTCCGGATCGTAGTGCTCGCCGAAGGAGAACGCGTGCCTGGTGTCGATGCCGGCGGCCGGGTCACCGCCGCGGTAGCGCCCCTCGGCCCGGCGTACTTCGAGCATGGAGCCACCGTATCCGGCCCGCACCGACCCCCGCCGGGCATGGAGGGGCGCCGCATGAGGCAGGCTGGTCCTCGTGTCGGATGCCGATGATGAGAAACAGGCGCACGCCGCCACCGTGCGCAAGCTGGAGCAGTCCTCGGGGAAGCTGGCCGCCGCGGCGATCGCGCGCATGGACGACCAGCTGTCCTGGTACCGCGCCATGCCCCCGGAGAACCGCTCGTGGATCGGCCTGGTCGCCCAGGCCGGCATCGCCGCGTTCACCGAGTGGTTCCGGCACCCGGACGCGCCGCAGGCCATCAGCACCGATGTCTTCGGCACCGCGCCGCGCGAGCTGACCCGGGCGATCACGCTGCGGCAGACCGTGGAGATGGTGCGCACGACCATCGAGGTCGTGGAGTCCGCCGTGGACGAGCTCGCCGTGCCCGGCGGGGAGGCCGCGCTGCGCAACGCGCTGCTGGTGTACGCGCGCGAGATCGCGTTCGCCACGGCCCAGGTGTACGCGCAGGCCGCCGAGGCGCGCGGCGCGTGGGACGCGCGCCTTGAGTCCCTGGTCGTCAACGCCGTCGTCTCGGGCGAGGCGGACGAGAGCGACGTCTCGCGCGCCGCGGCCCTGGGCTGGCGGACGCCCGAGCACGTGACGGTCCTGCTCGGCAGCGCGCCGAACGGCGACAGCGAGCTGACCGTCGAGGCCATCAGGCGAGCCGCCCGGTACGCCAAGCTCCAGGTGCTGACCGGCGTGCTCGGCAAGCGCCTGGTCGTCATCGCCGGCGGCAGCGACGACCCGGTGCAGGCCGCGAAGGCGCTGATCGGCCCGTTCGCCTCGGGTCCCGTGGTGGCGGGGCCGCTGGTCGGCGACCTGCTCGCGGCCACCGGGTCGGCGCGGGCGGCGGCGGCCGGGCTGCGCGCCTGCGCCGCCTGGCCGGACGCGCCGCGCCCGGTGCACGCGGACGACCTGCTGCCCGAGCGCGCGATGGCGGGCGACCCGGCGGCGCGCACGCTGCTGGTGGAGGAGATCTACAGACCGCTCCAGGAGGCGGGGTCCGCGCTCCTGGAAACCCTCAGCGTCTACCTGGAGCAGGCCAGCAGTCTTGAGGGAGCGGCGCGCATGCTTTTTGTGCACCCCAACACGGTTCGCTACCGTCTCAGACGTGTGACCGACGTCACCGGATGGCCGCCCTCGGACGTCCGATCGGCCTTCACCCTGCGCATCGCGCTCATGCTCGGGCGTCTGGCCGATGAGGAACTGCGCTCATAGGCTTTGTTCACCTTCCACAACGCTCACGACGGTTCTTCGTTCTCGCCGCCACCGGCGCCGGGCGGCGCGGGCGGGAGAGAGTGAGAGCGTGCTCGTACTCGTCGCTCCCGGCCAGGGCTCCCAGGCCCCTGGCTTCCTGAATCCCTGGCTCGAACTGCCCGGCGTCGCCGACCGGTTGGGGGCCTGGTCCGACCTCGTGGGGTGTGACCTGGTCCGGCTCGGCACCGAGGCGGACGCCGAGGAGATCCGGGACACCGCGGTCGCCCAGCCGCTCCTGGTCGCCGGCGCGCTGATCTCGGCGTCGGCCCTGTTCGGCGACGAGGCGCTGCCCGCCCCGCACGAGGCGATCGGCGCGGTGGCCGGGCACAGCGTCGGGGAGCTCGCCGCCGCGGCCGTGGCGGGGGTGTTCGGCGAGGACGAGGCGATGACGCTGGTGGGCCGCCGTTCGCGGGCCATGGCGACCGCGGCCGCCGCGGCGGAGACCGGCATGTCCGCGGTGCTCGGCGGCGACCCGGATGCGGTCGCGGCCCGGCTCGCGGAGCTGGACCTGACGGCGGCGAACAACAACGGCGGCGGGCAGATCGTCGCCGCGGGCGCGCTCGACCGGCTGGCGGCCCTGGCCGCCGACAAGCCGGAGCGGTCCCGCGTCGTGGCGCTGAAGGTGGCGGGCGCGTTCCACACGCGGTTCATGGCGTCCGCGGTGGCCGACATGGAGGCGGCGGTCGCGGACATCAAGCCCGCCGACCCGGGCATACGATATGTGTCCAACGCCGACGGCGACGTGGTGGCGGACGGGTCCGAGGTGGTGCGCCGCCTGGTGTCCCAGATCTCGCGTCCGGTCCGGTGGGACCTGTGCATGGAGACGTTCTCCCGGCTCGGGGTCACCGCGTTCGTCGAGTTGTGCCCGGGCGGCACGCTGACCGCCCTGGCCAAACGGAACCTGCCCGGGGTGGCCCGGGCCGCGATCAAGGGTCCCGAGACCCTGGCGGCGGCCCGCGAGCTGATCGCCGAGCAGGCCGCGCCTGCCGCCGAACAGGAGCGAGATTCATGAGCGCCGCACTCACCCCGGCCCGGGGCACCCCGTTCGCCCGCATCCTCGGCGTCGGCGGCTACCGGCCCGCGCGGGTCGTGCCCAACGAGGAGATCCTCAAGCACATCGACTCCTCGGACGAGTGGATCAGGTCCAGGTCGGGCATCGCGACCCGGCACTGGGCGGGCGAGGACGAGACCGTGGCCGAGATGTCGGTGGCCGCGGCGGGCAAGGCGCTCGCGGACGCGGGGATCGCGGCCGAGCAGGTCGACGCGGTGATCGTCTCGACCGTGTCGCACTTCTCGCAGACGCCTTCGATCGCGACCGAGATCGCCCACCGGCTGGGCACGAACCGGCCGGCCGCGTTCGACATCTCGGCGGCCTGCGCCGGCTTCGGCTACGGCCTGACCATCGGCAACGGCCTGATCGTGGCGGGCACCGCGCGCCACGTGCTGGTCATCGGCGTCGAACGGCTCTCCGACCTCACCGACCTGAAGGACCGCTCCACGGCGTTCCTGTTCGGCGACGGCGCGGGCGCCGTGGTCCTCGGCCCCTCGGACCGGCCGGCGATCGGCCCGACCGTGTGGGGCTCGGAGGGCGACAAGGCGGACGTCATCGGCCAGACGGTGCCCTGGGACCGGTACCGGCCGGGCGACCCCTTCCCCGCCCTGCGGCAGGAGGGCCAGACCGTCTTCCGCTGGGCGGTGTTCGAAATGGCCAAGGTCGCCCAGGAGGCCCTGGACGCGGCCGGGGTCAGCCCCGATCATCTGGATGTCTTCATTCCGCACCAGGCCAACATGCGGATCATCGACTCGATGGTGAAGACGCTCAAGCTGCCGGAGAGCGTCGCGGTCGCCCGCGACGTGGAGACCACCGGCAACACCTCGGCCGCCTCCATCCCGCTCGCCATGGAGCGGATGCTGGCGACCGGGCAGGCCAAGAGCGGGGACACCGCGCTCGTCATCGGCTTCGGGGCGGGTCTCGTCTACGCCGCGACGGTCGTTACGCTCCCCTAAGCAAGATCCCATCACCACCCCGACGCGGTACCCCACCGCAGCATGAGAAGGAGCGCCGCAATGGCTGCCACCCGGGAAGAGATCGTCGCCGGTCTCGCCGAGATCGTGAACGAGATCGCCGGCATCCCCACCGACGAGGTGACCGAGGAGAAGTCGTTCACGGACGACCTCGACGTCGACTCGCTGTCCATGGTCGAGGTCGTCGTGGCCGCCGAGGAGCGCTTCGGTGTGAAGATCCCGGACGACGACGTCAAGGGCCTGAAGACCGTCGGCGACGCCGTCGGCTACATCGAGTCGCACCAGAGCTGACACGGCTCACGGTCCGTACGAGCACAGCGCGCGTCGCCACCCCCGGGGGTGGCGCTGCACCACCATCCCCAGAACTAGCGGAGTAATGATTCTGTGAACGCGACCAATCGAACGGTGGTAGTCACCGGTGTCGGCGCAACCACACCGCTGGGTGGCGACAGCGCGTCCACCTGGGAGGGCCTGCTCGCGGGCCGCTCAGGCGTGCGGAACCTGACCGAGGAGTGGGCGGCGGACCTGCCGGTGCGCTTCGCCGCCACCGCCGCCGTCGACCCGGCCGATGTGCTGCCCCGGCCGCAGGCCCGCCGGCTGGACAGGACCGCCCAGTTCGCGCTGCTCGCGGCGCGCGAGGCGTGGGCCGACGCCGGGTTCACGGCGCGGGCCGGCGAGGACGACGCGGCCGACCCCGACCGGGTCGGGGCGGTCATCGCCTCCGGCATCGGCGGGGTCACGACGCTGCTCCAGCAGTACGACGTGCTCAAGGAGCGCGGCGCGCGCCGCGTCTCCCCGCACACGGTGCCGATGCTGATGCCGAACAGCCCCTCGGCGAACGTCAGCCTGGAGTTCGGCGCGCGGGCCGGCGTGCACACGCCCGTCAGCGCCTGCGCCTCGGGCGCCGAGGCCGTGGGCTACGCGGGCGAGATGATCCGCACGGGCCGGGCCGACGTGGTCGTCGCGGGCGGCACGGAGGGCTGCATCCACCCGCTGCCGATCGCGGCCTTCGCGAACATGATGGCGATGTCCAAGGACAACGAGGACCCGCAGCGCGCCTCCCGCCCCTACGACACCGGCCGCAACGGCTTCGTGCTCGGCGAGGGCGCCGGCGTGGTCATCCTGGAGTCCGCCGAGCACGCCGCGCGGCGCGGGGCCCGGGTGTACTGCGAGCTGCTCGGCCAGGGACTGTCGAGCGACGCGCACCACATCGCCCAGCCGGAGCCGACCGGCCGCGGCATCGCCGCCGCCACGCAGAACCTGCTGGACGACACCGACCTCAAGCCCGAGCAGCTCGCGCACCTGAACGCGCACGCCACGTCGACCCCGCTCGGCGACATCGCGGAGATCAAGGCGCTGCGCCACGTGCTGGGCGAGGACCTCGACCACGTGGCGGTCTCCGCCACCAAGTCGATGACCGGCCACCTGCTCGGCGGCGCGGGCGGCGTGGAGACGGTGGCCACGGTGCTCGCGCTGCACCACCGGATGGCGCCGGCCACGATCAACGTGACGGAACTCGACCCCGAGGTGGACGCCGACGTGGTGCTCGGCGAGCCGCGGCAGCTGCCGTCCGGCACGATCGCCGCGATCAACAACTCGTTCGGCTTCGGCGGGCACAACGTGGTGCTCGCGATGCGCACCGTCTGACCCGTCGCGTCCCGCGGGCGGCCCGGCCGGCCGCGGGACGCGAAGCGCGGGGCCCGGCACCGTCGTTCTCGGTGCCGGGCCCCGCGCGCGTCCACCGGCGGGGGCGGCCCGCCCGCGTCTCACGGGCAGCGCACGACCTGCCCCGCCCAGGAGAGGCCGCCGCCGAACGCGAAGAGGAGCACGGGGGCGCCCGCGGGCACGGCGCGGCGTTCGACGAGCTTGGCGAGGGCGAGCGGCACGGACGCCGCCGAGGTGTTCCCCGACTCCACCACGTCCTGCGCGACGACGGCCCGCGGCGCGTCGAGCTGGCGGACGAGGGCCTCGATGATGCGCAGGTTCGCCTGGTGGGTGACGATCCCGGCGAGGTCGCCGGTGCCGATCCCGGCCCGCCGGCACGCCTCGCGGGCGTACGGGGCCAGTTCCGTGGTGGCCCAGCGGAACACGCTCTGCCCGTCCTGCGCGAACCGCGGCTGCCAGGCGTCCCGCATGCGCACGGTGTCCCGCCTGGACGGGTCGGAGCCCCACACGACCGGCCCGATGCCGTTCTCGTCGCCGTCCGCGCTGACCACGGCCGCGCCCGCGCCGTCGCCGAGCAGCACGCAACTGCTGCGGTCGGTCCAGTCCGTGACGTCCGACATCTTCTCCGCGCCGATGACCAGCGCGTGCCGGGCGGCGCCGGCCCGCACGGCGTGGTCGGCGGTGGCCAGGGCCGTGGTGAAGCCGGCGCAGCCGTTGTTCAGGTCGAAGGCGACGGCCGCCGGTATGCCGAGGCGGCCGGCGACCTGCGCGGCGATGGAGGGCACCCGGTCGATCGCGCTGCACGTGGCCACGATCACCTGGCCGATGGCGTCCGGGTCGAGCCCCGCCCCGGCCAGTGCCTTGCCCGCCGCGGCGGTGGCCAGGTCCGCGACCGACTCCTCTCGCGCGATGCGGCGCGTGGCGATGCCGGTGCGCCTGACGATCCACTCGTCGCTGGTGTCCACCAGCCGGGTCAGGTCCTCGTTGGTCATCACATGCTCGGGCTGGTGGTGGCCGAGTGCGGAGATGCGCGTCATGGAGGCAATATAACTACCGAACGGTCGCACTCTATAGTTGGGGGCATGAGTCCCCGCCACTCCGCGGCCGAGGCGGCCCGCACCCGCGAGCGCATCATCGAGCGCGGTCTGGCCCTGGCCTCGGTCGACGGCCTCGAAGGGCTCACGATCGGCCGCCTCGCGGCGGATCTCGGCCTCAGCAAGTCGGGCGTGCTCGGCCACTTCGGCACCAAGCAGGCGCTGCAACTGGCCGCGCTCGAACGGGCCGCCGTGGTCTTCAACGCCGAGGTGTGGCGGCCGGCCGCGGGCGCGCCGCCCGGGCTGCCGCGGCTGCGGGCGCTGTGCGCGGCGTGGATCTCGTACCTGACGCGCGGGGTGTTCCCCGGCGGGTGCCCGTTCGTCAGCGCCACGTTCGAGCAGGACGGCAGGGGCGGGCCGGTGCGCGTGCTGCTGCGGCGGCAGTTCCGGGCGTGGCGGGGCCGGGTCTGCGCCGAGGTGCGGACGGCGGTGCGGGCCGGCGACCTGCCGCCGGGCACGGACCCGGCGCAACTGGTCTTCGAGCTGTACGGGGTGATGATGAGCCTGAACCACGCGATCCAGTTGCACGGCGACCCGGCCGCGGCCCGCCACGCGGGCGCCGCCGTGGAGCGGCTGCTCTCCCCGATGCCTCAGCCGGCCGCGGGCGGCGGGAAGCTCGCCCAGTAGGAGGCGGCCATGTCCTGGCCGCCCCGGCCGAGTTCCGAGGTGCGCCGCAGCCGCTCAGCGCCGGCCTCCGCGACGTCGAGGCGGACGCCCGCCGCCTCGCCCGCCGCGACGATGAGGCGGGCGTCCTTGACCGCGGTGTCGACCGAGAAGCTGGGGTCGAGTTCACCCGACCGGATGGCCGCCGACTTGGCCCGCAGGTAGCCGTTGTCCAGCGGGCCGCCCTCGATCGTGTCGAGGAAGTCCTGCGGGTCGACGCCGAGCCCGGCCGCGAGGGCCAGGGCCTCGGCGGTGCCGTGGGTGAGGGCCAGGACCCAGCTGTTGCAGACCAGCTTCAGGCGGGTGGCCGCGCCCGGTTCCTCCCCGACCCACACGGTGCGCGCGCCCACGGCGTCCAGCGCCGGGGCGGCCGGTCCCCTGGCCGCCTCTGGGCCCGCGGCGAGCACCGTCAGCTGCCCCGCCTCCGCGGGGGCGCGGGTGCCGAGCACGGGGGCGTCGACGAACAGCAGGCCGTGCTCCCGCGCGAACCCGGCCAGCGGGGGCAGCCCCTCGATGCCCGCGGTGGTGCACTGGAGCCAGACGGTGCCGGCCGCGAGGCCGGGCCCGGCGGCGCTCATGGCGGAGAGGGTGGCCGCGGAGTCGTGGAGCACGGTGAGCACGAGGTCGGCGCCGCGCACGGCGTCGGCCGGGTCGTCGGCGACGCGGGCGCCCGCCGCCTCAAGCGGCTCCGCCTTGGCCCGGGTACGGTTCCACACGCGGACCTCGATTCCGGCGCGGCAGAGGTTGCGCGCCATCGCGGCGCCCATGATGCCGGTTCCGAGCACTGCTGCCGAAGTCATCGCGGGGTCCCCCGTCGTTCCGTGTCGTCCTGCGGCCCTCGCCGTCCTGTGCCCCTGTGTATCAGACGACCTGTGTGTATCAGACGACCTGGTGCAGCCATCGGACGGGAGCGCCCTCGCCCGCGTACCTGAACGGCTCCAGCTCGTCGTCCCACGGCTTGCCGAGCAGCCGGGCGATCTCCGCCTGGAGGTCGCACTCGCCTGCCGCGGCCCTGGCGGCGGCGGCGCGCAGCCGGTCCTCAGGGATCATGATGTCCCCGTGCAGGCCGGTCACGGCGTGGTAGATGCCCAACTCGGGGGTGCAGCTGTAGCGCTCGCCCTCGGTGGCCGCCGTCGGCTCGGCGGTGACCTCGAAGCGCAGCAGGTGCCAGCCGCGCAGCGCGGAGGCGAGCTTGGAGGCGGCGGCCGGCTCGCCCTGCCAGGACAGCTCGGCCCGCCAGGTGCCGGGGGCGGCGGGCTGTCTGGTCCAGTCCAGGCCGACGCGGGCGCCGAGCACCCCGGTGACGGCCCACTCGATGTGCGGGCACAGGGCGCGCGGGGCCGAGTGCACATACAGAACGCCACGTGTCGTCATCGGGACCTCCACTCTTGCCAGCCTGCGCCCACCGCGATCCTCAAGGCGCCCCCGACGACCCGACGTCGCGCACGAACAGTAAACAGCATTCACGCCAATTCTCGGCAAATTGGACAGCGTGTGACGTGCGGTCATCTCCTACTCTGGAGAGGGGCGCACGTCGGGCACCCTTGTCGCCGCCATTCACCGGGTCCCAAACTATCGCTCCCGTGCGACACCGTGGACGCCAAGGACCGCACTCGACACACCGGGAGCCCCCATGCCGCCTCGCCGCCGGCCCATCGCCCTGTCCGCGCTCGCCGCCCTCGTGCTCACGGCCTGCACCGGGCAGGGAACGGACGACGACCCGGGCGGCCGGGACCGGGAGGCGGGCGAGCGGAGCACGCCGGCCGGCACGGAGTGGGACACCGGGCCCGAGTCGGTGGCCGCCATCGGCGACTCCATCACCCGCGCCTTCGACGCCTGCGCCCCGCTCGCGGACTGCCCCGAGGCGTCCTGGGCGACGGGGACCGACACGGGGGTGACCAGCCTGGCGCGGCAGTTGATCGGGAACGACCCGTCCCTGGCCGAACGCACGTGGAACCTGGCCGAGTCCGGCGCGCGGGCCGCCGACCTGCCGGAGCAGGCGCGGCGGGCCGCGGCCCACGAGCCCGGGCTGCTGACCGTGCTGATCGGCGGGAACGACGCGTGCGCGCCGGACGCGGCGGCGATGACACCGGTCGCGGATTTCCGCGCGCACGTCACCGAGACGGTGGACATCGTCCGCACCCAGTCGCCGGACACCCAGGTGTACGTCGCCAGCGTGCCCGACCTGATGCGGCTGTGGTCGCAGGGGTCGGAGTCGCTGCTCGCGCGCTCGGTGTGGCGGATGGCCGACATCTGCCCCTCGATCCTGGCGGACGCGCAGGACACGTCGGCCGCCGCCCAGGAGCGGCGCGCGTCGGTGCGGGCCCGGGTGCGGGAGTACAACGAGGTGCTGGCCGAGGTGTGCGCGGCGGACGCGCTGTGCCGGTACGACGGTGGCGCGGTCTTCGACTACGACTTCACCGCGGGCCACCTGAGCGACTGGGACTGGTTCCACCCGAGCCGGGAGGGGCAGTCGGTGCTCGCGGCGCTGGCCTACGAGCAGGTCACGGCGGAGGGGTGAGCGCCGGGGGCCGCGGGGTTCCCAAGTTGCCGGGCAGGGCGTAACCATTGACAGGTCGCGCGCCCGCTCATTACGTTCTCGTCAGCATTTCGAACGGTTGACGAAATATCGAACAGGCGGAGGGTTGGCTCCCGTGCGCATCACCGGAATCAGTACGCATGTCGTCGGAACGCCCTGGCGGAACCTCACCTACGTTCAGGTGCACACCGATGAGGGCCTGACCGGTGTCGGCGAGACCCGCATGCTCGGGCACACCGACGCGCTGATCGGCTACCTGCGGGAGGCGGAGGCCAACCACGTGGCGGGCTCCGACCCGTTCGCCGTCGAGGACCTGGTCCGCCGCATGAAGTACGGCGACTACGGGCGGGCCGGCGAGATCGTCATGTCGGGCATCGCCTGCGTCGAGATGGCCTGCTGGGACATCAAGGGCCAGGCGCTCGGCGTCCCGGTGTGGCAGCTGCTCGGCGGTCGCGCGAACGCCTCGGACAACCGGGTCAAGGCGTACGCGAACGGCTGGTACACCGTCGAGCGCACCCCCGAGGCGTTCCACGAGGCCGCGCGGGCCGTGGTCGAGCGCGGCTACCAGGCGCTCAAGCTCGACCCGTTCGGCACGGGCAGTTTCGAACTCGACCACGCCGAGACCGTGCGCTCCCTCTCCCTGGTCGAGGCGGTCAGGGACGCGATCGGGCCCGAGCGCGAGCTGCTGCTTGAGATGCACGGCCGGTTCTCGCCCGCGACGGCGATCCGGCTGGCCAGGGAACTGGAGCCGTTCCAGCCCGCGTGGCTTGAGGAGCCGGTGCCGCCGGAGAACCTGAAGGCCCTGGCCAAGGTGGCGGAGAAGACGACGCTCCCCATCGCGACCGGCGAACGCATCCACGACCGCATCGAGTTCCGCGAGCTGTTCGAGTCGCAGGCCGTCGACATCATCCAGCCCGACCTCGGCCACACGGGCGGCATCGGCGAGATGCGCAAGCTCGCCGCGACCGCGGAGACGCACTACGTGCTGGTCGCCCCGCACAACGTGGGCGGCTCCGTGCTGACCGCCGCCAGCCTCCAGCTCGCGGGCTGCACGCCCAACTTCAAGATCCTCGAACACTTCAACGACTTCGCCGACGCGGAGATCAAGAAGGTCGTCAAAAACGCGCCCGAGGTCGTCGACGGCTACTTCACGCTCTCCGAGGAACCGGGCCTCGGCGTGCGGCTGGACGTGGACGCGGCGGCCGAGTTCCCGCAGCAGCAGGCGCACTTCGACCTGTGGGCCGAGGGCTGGGAGAAGCGGGACGGGAAGGGCGGCCAGTGACCGAGGCGCGCAGCGTCCTCGTCGAGGCGCCGGGGCGGCACCGGCTGGTGGCCGCCGCCGCGCCGCCCGAGCCGGGTCCTGGCGAGGTGCGGGTCGCGGTGCACGCGGCCGGCGTCTGCGCGAGCGACCGCGAGGTGTACGAGGGCACCAGGGCCGAGGGCTACGTGCGCTACCCCGTGGTGCCAGGGCACGAGTGGTCGGGCACCGTGGCCGCGGTCGGTCCTGGCACCGACCCGGCGCTCGTGGGCCGCAAGACCACCGGCGAGGGCTTCCGGGCCTGCGGCACCTGCGACCGCTGCCGGACCGGCGAGACCAGCCTGTGCACCGCGGGCTACGAGGAGACCGGGTTCACCCGGCCGGGCGCGTTCGCCGACCACCTCGTGCTGCCCGCGCGGCTGCTGCACCTGCTGCCCGACGACGCCGACCTGACCGCCGCCGCGCTGCTCGAACCCGCGGCCGTCGTCGCCGCCGCCGTGCTGCGCGCCGCCCCCAGGGCGGCGGAGCGGGTGGCCGTGGTGGGCGCGGGCACGCTCGGGCTGCTCGCGGTGCAACTGCTCGCCGCCGCCTCGCCCGCCGAGCTGACGGCCGTCGACCCGAGGAAGCGGCCGGGCGAGCAGGCGCGGGCGTTCGGCGCGCACCGCGCCGTCACTCCCGAGGAGGCGGCCGGGCTGCACGGCCGGTTCGACCTGGTGGTGGAGACCGCGGGAGCGCCGGGCACCGCGCGCGACGCCTGCCTCCTCGCCCGCAGGGGCGGCCGGGTGGTGCTGACCGGCCTGCCCGCCCCCGGCGCGCACGGCATCGACCCGGTGCACCTGGCGGTGAGCCAGCTCACCGTGGCCGGCGTCTTCGGCGCGCCGCCCGCCGCCTGGGCCCACGCCACCCGCGCCTTCGCCGCCGGCCTGCTGCGGCCCGCCGCGTTGATCACTCATCAACTCCCGCTCGAATCCTTCGGGGTTGCTGTCGAACTCGTCGGTAGTGGCGACCCGGAAGTGGGCAAGGTACTGCTGAAGCCATAGGGGCGCATGCTGCCGATGAGACCGAACCACGCACGAGATACCGAACCACCGCGAACACTGGAGCACCGTGTCTGAGTCCGCCCCCGCCCCCCGCCTGCCGGGCCAGGCCGCCCTGGCCTCGCTCGGCTACGCGACGCCCGTGGCCGACCCCGCCGACGCATCGCCGCACTCGTTCCCCGACGGGGGCGGGTGGCGCACCGAAATACCCTCGGTCGAGGGCCCCGAGGCACTGCACACCGTGCTCGCCGAGGCCGCCAGGCTCGACGTGCCCGTCCACCGCATCAGCCAGGGCAGCGGCGTGTGGATGCTCACCGACGCGGAGATCACCGAGATGGTCGACGCGTGCGCCGCGGCCGGCGTCGAACTGTGCCTGTTCACCGGGCCGCGCGGCTCGTGGGACATCGGCGCCTCGACCCGCACCGCCTCGGGCGGCGGCGGCCTGCGGGCCCGCGGCCACGGCGCGGTGGCCGGCTGCGTCGAGGACGCCCTGCGGGCGACCGCGCTCGGCGTGCGCTGCCTGCTCGTCGCCGACGAGGGCGTGCTGTGGGTGCTGCACCGCCTGCGCGAGCAGGGCACGCTGCCCGCGGACACCACGTTCAAGGTCTCCGCCCTCATCGGGCCGGTCAACCCGGCGTCCGTCGCCGTGCACGAAGGGCTCGGCGCCGACTCCGTCAACATCCCGTCGGACCTCACGCTCGAACACCTCACGGAGATCCGGCGCGTCACGCGGGTGCCGCTGGACTTCTACCTGGAGGCGCCCGACGACCTCGGCGGCTACGTGCGCATGTACGACGCGGCGGAGCTGATCCGCAGGGGCGCGCCGATCTACCTGAAGTTCGGCCTCAGCAAGGCGCCCGGCATCTACCCGTTCGGGGCGCACCTGCGGGACGTCACGCTGAGCAGCGCGCGCGAACGCGTGCGCCGCGGGCGGCTGGCCCTCGACCTGCTGGCCCGGCTCGGCGCGGACGGCGGCATGTCGCCGCTGGGTTCGCGCCTGCCGGGACCGCTCACCCGTTTCACCGGCACCACACGCACCACCGGCACCACAGAAGAGGTTCCACCAGCCGAAAGGTCGTGATCGCTCATGCCCCGTGCATCGGCCGCCGTCCGCGTGACAGCGCTGGCCGCCGCCCTCGCGCTGTCCCTGGCCGCCTGCGGCCGGGACAGCCGGGGCGGCCTGTACGACGGACGGGACGAGGACGAGGAGGGGGGCACCATCGGGATCTCGATGCCGACGCGTTCCTCGGAACGCTGGATAGCCGACGGCGAGAACGTCGTCCGGCTGTTCGAGGAGGCGGGGTACGAGACCGACCTCCAGTACGGCGAGGACCAGATCGAGAACCAGATCAGCCAGATCGAGAACATGATCGCCCAGGGCGTCGACCTGCTGGTGATCGCCGCGATCGACGGCTCCTCGCTCGGCAACGCCCTCCAGCAGGCCGAGGACGCGGAGATCCCCGTCGTCTCCTACGACCGGCTGCTGCTCGACCACGGCCACGTCGACTGCTACGCCACCTTCGACAACGAGCAGGTCGGCCGGCTCCAGGGGCAGTACATCGTGGACGCGCTCGGCCTGACCGAGGGCGGCTCCGACTCGTTCAACATCGAGTTGTTCGCCGGCTCGGCCGACGACAACAACACCCGGTACTTCTTCGGGGGCGCGATGAGCGTGCTCCAGCCGTTCATCGACGACGGGCAGCTGACCGTGCGCAGCGGCCAGACCGAGCTGAACGAGATCACCACGGAGAAGTGGAGCGGCGCCGAGGCGCAGGACCGCATGGACGACCTGCTGACGACCGATTACCGCACCGAGCGGGTCGACGCGGTCCTCTCGCCCTACGACGGGATCTCGCTGGGCGTGCTGGCCGCCGTGGAGAGCGTCGGCTACGGCACCGAGGCGCAGCCGCTGCCCGTGGTGACCGGGCAGGACGCCGAACTGGCCTCGGTCCAGTCGATCGTCGCGGGCGAGCAGACGCAGACGGTCTACAAGGACATCAGGCGACTGGCCGAGCAGGCCGTGGCGATGAGCGACGCGCTGCTGAGCGGCGAGGAGTGCGAGGTCAACGACACCGAGAGCTACGACAACGGGGTCAAGGTCGTGCCCGCCTACCTGCTCGAACCGGTCAGCATCGACGCGAGCAACTACCAACTGCTCATCGACGAGGGCTACTACACCGAGGAGCAGCTGGGCTGAGCACCGACGGCTGACGGGTAAGGAGTGCGCACGATGGAACAGCACGTGCTGGAGATGCGCGGCATCGGCAAGTCCTTCCCCGGTGTGCGGGCCCTCGACGGGGTCAGCATGTCGGTGCGGCCTGGCGAGGTGCACGCCGTCTGCGGCGAGAACGGCGCGGGCAAGTCCACGCTGATGAAGATCCTCAGCGGGGTGCATCCGCACGGCAGCTACGAGGGGGAGATCCTCTTCGAGGGCAGGCCCTGCGCGTTCAAGGACATCCGCGCCAGCGAGGAGCGCGGCATCGTCATCATCCACCAGGAACTGGCCCTCGTCCCCCACCTGTCGGTGGCGGAGAACGTCTTCCTCGGCAACGAACGCGCCGGCCGGGCCGGCATCATCTCCTGGTCCGACACGATGCGCCGCACCGAGGAGCTGATGCGGCGCGTCGGCCTGGCGGACGAGCACCCGGGGACGGCCGTCGCCGGTCTCGGCGTGGGCAAGCAGCAGCTCGTGGAGATCGCGAAGGCGCTCGCCAAGCGCGTCAAACTGCTGATCCTCGACGAGCCGACCGCGGCGCTCAACGACGAGGACAGCCGCAAACTGCTCGACCTCGTCGACGGACTGCGCGGCCAGGGCATCGCCTGCATCCTGATCTCGCACAAGCTGAACGAGGTGCGGCGGATCGCCGACTCGGTGACCATCCTGCGGGACGGGCGGACGGTGGAGACCCTGCCGGTGCGCCCGGCGCCCGGCGCGCCGCCCGACATCCCCGAGGACCGCATCATCCGCGGCATGGTCGGCCGGGAGCTGACCCAGTTCTACCCCAGGCGCACCCCCTACACCGGGGAGCGGGCCGGGCAGGTCGCGATGGCGGTGCGGGACTGGACGGTGCGGCACCCCCTGGACCAGCAGCGGCGCGTGGTCGACTCCGTGTCGTTCGAGGTGCGGCACGGGGAGATCCTGGGCATCGCGGGGCTGATGGGCGCGGGCCGCACCGAGTTGGCCATGAGCGTGTTCGGCCGCTCCTGGGGGCGTTACGAACGCGGCACTGTCCGCGTCCACGACCGCGAGGTGTCCACCAGGACCGTGCCCGACGCCATCGCCGCCGGCATCGCGTACGTCACGGAGGACCGCAAGACGTACGGGCTGAACCTCATCGACACCATCGCCCGCAACGTCTCGCTGGCCGGGCTGCCGCGGCTGGCCAGGCGCGGCGTGATCGACCGGCACACGGAGACGCGGGTCGCCGAACGGTTCCGCGCGTCGATGAACATCAAGGCACCCACGGTGTTCGAGCAGGTGGGGCGGCTGTCCGGCGGCAACCAGCAGAAGGTCGTCCTCAGCAACTGGATCAACACCGAGCCCGACGTCCTCATCCTCGACGAGCCGACCCGCGGGATCGACGTGGGCGCGAAGTCCGAGATCTACACCGTCATCGACCGCCTGACCGCCGAGGGCAGGGCCATCGTCCTCATCTCCTCCGAGCTGTCGGAACTCCTGGGCGTGTGCGACCGGATCGCCACCATGGCCGCCGGCCGCCTGACCGGGGTGCAGAGCCGCGCGGAGGCCACGCAGGAGTCGCTGATGCGGCTGATGACACGCACGGAGAACGGGTCGTCCACGGACGCCGCCACGGATGCACGACGCGACGAGGAGGGGTGAGATGCCGCAGGAAACGACCGGCAGGGACGCCGGGGCGCGCGGGGGCGGCCTGGCCCGCGTGGTGGTCACCGCGCTGCGCGGCAACATGCGCCAGTACGGGATGCTCATCGCGCTGGTCGCGCTGCTCGCCGTCTTCCAGGTCTGGACCGGCGGCGACGTGCTCCTGCCCCGGAACGTCAGCAACATCATCAACCAGAACGGCTACATCCTGATCCTCGCGGTCGGGATGATGATCGTCATCATCAACGGCCACATCGACCTGTCCGTCGGCTCCGTGGCCGGCTTCGCCGGGGCCGCCGCCGCCGTGATGATGCTCGAACACGACGTGCCCTGGCAGCTCGCCCTCTTCTTCGCGCTGCTCATCGGCGCCGCCATCGGCGCCTGGCAGGGCTTCTGGATCGCCTACGTCGGGCTGCCGTCGTTCATCGTCACGCTGGCGGGCATGCTGCTCTTCCGGGGCGCCACCCGCATCCTGCTCGAAGGCCGCACCTGGTCGGGACTCCCCCAGGGCTTCCAGGACATCAACCAGGGCTTCCTGCCCGAGTTCGGGCCCGACACCAACTACCACAACCTCACCGTCCTGCTCGGCGTCGCCGTGTGCGCCACCGTGCTGATCCAGGAGTGGCGCCGCCGCGGCCAGCAGCGCGAGTACGACCTGAACGTCCTGCCGCTCAACCTCTTCCTGCTCAAGTGCGCCGCCATCGTCGCGGCCGTCATGGCGTTCTCGCTGACGCTGGCCAGCTACCGGGGCGCGCCCGTGGTCCTGCTGATCCTCGGCGGCCTGCTGGTGCTGCTCGGCTTCGTCATGCGCAACTCCGTGCTGGGCCGCCACGTCTACGCGCTGGGCGGCAACCGGGCCGCGGCCGAGCTGTCCGGCGTGAAGAACCGCCGGGTCACGATGGCCGTGTTCATCAACATGGGCGTGCTGGCCGCGCTGGCGGGCTGCGTGTTCACCGCCCGCACCGGCACCGCGACCACGGGCGCCGGCAACCTCTTCGAACTTGAGGCCATCGCCGCGGCGTTCATCGGCGGTGCCTCCATGAGCGGCGGCGTCGGCACCGTGCTCGGGGCCGTCATCGGCGGGCTCGTCCTCGGCGTCCTCGACAACGGCATGCAACTCTTGAAGATCGGTGAGGACTGGCAGCAGGTCATCAAGGGCCTGGTGCTGCTCGTCGCCGTCGCCTTCGACGTCTGGAACAAACGCCGGGGCCTGAACACCCGGGCCTGATCGCTGTCACGAGGAGCACCACCCCATGTCCACCACCCCACGCGCCACGCCCGAATCGGTCGCCCGCCGGCTGCCGACCGCGGGGGTGCCCGCCGCCCCGCCCGCCACCGCGCCGGACGGCCCGGCGGCGGGCGGCGCCCCCCTGCGCGAGGAGTTCGGCCGGCTGCCCGACGGGACCCCGGTCGAACGCTGGACGCTGGAGCGCGGCGGGCTTCGCGTGGCCGTGCTCAGCCTGGGCGGGATCGTGCAGTCCCTCGACGTGCCCGACCGCGCAGGGCGCCGGGCGAACGTGTCGCTCGGCTTCGACCGCCTCGCCCCCTACGCCGACGCGCCGTACTTCGGCGCGCTGATCGGGCGGTACGGCAACCGCGTGGCCGGCGGGCGCTTCACGCTGGAGGGCCGCGAGCACCGGCTGCCGCTCAACGACGGCGGGAACAGCCTGCACGGCGGCGGCGACGGGTTCGACCGCCAGGTGTGGCGGGTCGCGCCCGCGGGCCCCGCCGCCCTCACCCTGCGGCACACCAGCCCGGCCGGGCACGCGGGCTACCCGGGAACGCTGGAGGTCCGCGTGGACTACTCCCTCACGGACGAGGGCGAGTTCCGCATCGACTACCTGGCCACCACCGACGCGCCCACGGTCGTCAACCTCACCAGCCACATCTACTTCAACCTCGCGGGCGAGGGCAGCGGCGACATCCAGGACCACAGGCTCTCGGTGGCCGCCGGCCGCTACACGCCCGTCGGGGACACCCTCATCCCCACCGGCGAGCTGGCGCCGGTGGACGGCACCCCGTTCGACTTCAGGAAGGAGAAGGCGGTCGGCGACGACCTGCGCGCGGGCCACCCGCAGCTGCTGCGCGCGCAGGGCTACGACCACAACCTCGTGCTCGACAAGGGCACCACGGCCGGTCCGGAACGCGTCGCGTCCCTGCACGACCCCGCGTCGGGTCGGCGGATGACGGTGTCGACGACCGAGCCGGGTGTGCAGTTCTACAGCGGCAACTTCCTCGACGGGACCCTGGTCGGCACCTCGGGGCGGGCCTACCGGCAGGGCGACGGCCTGTGCCTGGAGACGCAAGCCTTCCCCGACTCCCCCAACCAGCCGCACTTCCCCAGCACGGTCCTGCGGCCCGGCGAGACCTACCGCTCCACGACCGTGCACGCGTTCTCGGCCCACTGACGCCGCCCGGTGGTGCCCCGCGAGGCCGCGGGGCACCACCGGCGGGTCAGCCGCCCCGGCCGCGCAGGACGGCGGCGACCGAGGCCGCGGTGGCCTCGGGGCGCTTCAGCTCGGTGGCGGGGGCGGTGACACCGTGCCGAGTGGACCCGGCGCCGACGGGCGGCCCCGGGTGTCCTCCCCGATCCCATCGATCCCGTCGATCAGGTCGCCGAAGGAGTCGAGCACCTTCTGGGCACCGGCCAGGAAGGTCCCGCGCACCTCCTCGTCGGCCCTGATCAGCCGCTCGACGTACTCGTCCACCGGCACCCGCCGGGCCCGGGCGGCCTGCCGCGCCATCTCGGCCGCGGACTCCTCAAGCATGAGGCTCACGTGGGTCTTCGCCATCCCCCGAAGCCACTGCCTGCCGCCGTCCGCCACGGGCTTTCAGTGGTCCCCGCCGCAGCAGGGGTGCGGGTCCGGGATCTCGAACGGCACGTACCGGCCGCCGCGCGCGGGCATCAGGCGCAGCAGCAGCGCCCCCGCGTGCCGTTCCGGCCGCACGTGCCCCCGGGTGTCCAGCACGGCCGACTCCGGCGGCTCGGCGCCGCCGAGCGCCTCGGCGCGGGTGATCGCGCTGCGCGCGAACACCTCGCCGAGCGTCAGCTCGCCGGTCAGCGCCTCCCAGCCGTCGAAGAGCACCGCGCGGCCGGTGCCCTCCGCCGCCGCCTCGGCGCCGGCCGCCGCGGCGGCACGGCCCTCGGTCGGCCCGGCCTCGCCGCGGCCCGGCCACACCACCGCGAGGTCCGCGCCCGCCGCGCCCTCGCGCAGCCGGTCGAAGACCGGGCCGGCCGCGGCCTCTGGCAGCGTCAGGGACAGCGCGACGCCGGGCGCCGCGCCGCGCACCGGGTGCGTGCAGCCCTGGGCACCGGCCGGCAGCGGGAGCCGTTCCGCCAGCCGGTGCAGCAGGTGGTCGGCGTCGCGCGGGGACCGCGCGCCGCCGTCGAGACCGAGGACGATCACTCGGGGAGCACCCAGATCGGGTTGGAGTAGAACCACAGGTCGAGCCACGGGTCCGCGTCGCCGAGCACGTCGAGCGCGGGGCCCGCCGGGTCCACGTCGGCGCCGTGCAGGCCGGGCTGGCTGCGATTGCCGTCGGTGCCCCGGACGCGCACGTAGCCGGGCCGGTCCACGCGGCCGAGCCGGTAGGTGAGCGTGACCGTGCCGGTGGACTCGTTGACCTCGAAGGACTTGACGACCTTCGTCTCCGGCGCGCGCAGGGTGTCGCGGTCGGAGGCGTGGCCGGTGACCGCGCCCCTGATGACGTCGACGCGGGCCAGGGTGGGCACGAACTGGGCCCAGTTGGGGCCGTTGGCCAGGGCGATCTCCAGGACCAGCTCCACCTGGGTGCCGCGCCTGACGTGGAGGGTGCCGCCGAGCGTCGCGGACCGGTTGCCGCCGCGCAGCTGGGCGTCGAGACCCGAGATGAGCCCGCCGTGGTCGACCCAGATCCGGCCCTCGCGGATGCCGTCCATGACCGCGCCGTAGGAGAAGTCGTGGGCGCCGACGTGCGTGCGGCTGTACTGGCCGGGCCAGAAGTCGCCCGCCGACAGGTTGAGTCCCGCACCGGCGTACACGGGGTCGTCGTGGTAGCCGTTGGCGTTGAAGTCGGTGCCCTCGGGGCGGGCGGCGGTGTCGCCGTAGTTGCTGTGCGAGTCGGAGTTGGCGGTGATCCACCACGGCTTGCCCTCGGAGAGCAGGCTGTCCCACAGGCCGCCGACGGTCGCGGTCATCCAGTCGAAGCCGCCCCAGGTGCGGTAGCTCTCGGCCGGGTAGCCGGGGAAGGAGTTCGCGTCGGGCGACGAGGTGTAGTAGCCGCGCCCGGTGCCGGGGCCGTGCGGGTCGGGGATGCCGGCCGCCTGGTGGCCGGGCGCGCCCTCGAAGCCGACGGCGATCCGCGGCTGCGCGTCGCGCCAGCCGCGGATCTCGTGCGGGGAGTCGATGCCCTTGCGCGAGGGGTGGTTGGCCAGCATCAGGGCGTCGTCGACGCGGCGGCGGCGCACCTGCTCGGCGAGGAAGTCGAGCCCGGCGATGGCCAGGGCCTCGTTGCGCGGGGTGCTGTCGGTGGCGCCGCGCACACTGCCGTCGTAGTCCGTCTCGAACTGCTTGAGCACGGAGACCTCGTTGCGCCCCGGGTGCACGAAGACGGTGGCGTGCTCGGCCGCCGGGATGTTCCACTCAAGGCCCTGGAAGACCAGGGTGTCCCGGTACTCCTCGCGCGCGCGCCTGATGTCGGGGTTGACGCGCTCGACGCCGATGCGGGAGTGGTTGACGCTGCCGTGGTCGGTGATGACCATCCAGTCCAGGCCGTACCTGGCGCCGTTGCCGACCTGGTCGACGACCCGGTACATGGCGTCGGAGCTGTACTGGGTGTGGATGTGGTGGTCGCCCGCGAGCCAGTGCAGCCGCCGGCCGCGCCCGTTGCCCCGCCCGTTGCCATTGCCGTTTCCGCCGCGGCCGGCCGGCGTCGCGGCTGCCGCCGCCGCGGTGCCGAGCACGCTCGCCGAGGCGGCGCCCGCGCCGAGCAGGCCCGCGCGGCGCAGCATGCCGCGCCGGGACAGCTGGTCGGGGCTCAGCTCGCTGTCGGGCACCGCCGGGTCCATGGCCGCGGGCAGCGGACGTGACTCGGCCCCGTGGTCGTGATCGTGGTGGTGGTGATGCCCGTGGGGTCCGTGGTGGTGGCCCATGCTGACGCTCCCAGGTGGTTCTTCGGCCGACATCCTGCCGCGAGCACTCTGGGAGGAAAAGGTGAACACGGGATGGAGCGGACACGGCGCCGGGCCGCCGGGCGGCGGAACTGCGGGACCGCCGGCGCCCGGTTCGTGCCACGGGCGGCGGCGGTCCCGGTCCTCGGCGGCCGGTGGGCGGGCCGGGTCAGGCGAGCCTGATGACGTTCCAGGACAGCGGTTCGAGCGTGGCCGTGAGCACGCCGTCGGCCAGCGCGGTGCCCTCGGCGGCGTGCGGGGTCACCCGCTCGGGCTCGGCGGCGGTGTTGCGGGCGTCGGGGTCGGCGTCGGAGAGCACGCTGTGCTCGGCGACCTCGGTCAACCCGAGTCCGTGCAGGACCACTTCGAGCGGCAGGCTCCTGGTCCTGTCGCGGTTGACGGCGAAGACGGTGACGGCGCCCGTCTCCTCGTCGCGCACGGCGGTCGCGTGCAGCAGGTCGACCTCGCCGAACCGCTCGGTGTGGTGGCGCGGCCCGGCCACGCGCACGTCGAGCACGGTGCCGCGGCCGTGCGCCGACGCCTGCGCGAACGGGTAGAACGTCGTCTGCCGCCACGCCGTGCCGCCCGGCTCCGTGGCGATCGGCGCGATCACGTTGACGAGCTGGGCCAGGCACGCGACCTTGACCCGGTCGGCGTGCCGCAGCAGCGCGATCAGCAGGGTGCCGAAGACGACGGCGTCGGTGACGCTGTAGTTGTCCTCAAGGAGCCGCGGCGCCTCCGCCCAGTCGTCACCGCGCGCCTCGCCCGACAGGGTCGGCGCGCTGCCGTCCTGGTACCACACGTTCCATTCGTCGAAGGAGAGGTTGATCTTCTTCTTCGACTTCAGGCGCGCGCCGACGTGGTCGGCGGTCGCGACGACGTTCTCGATGAACGACTCGGTGTCCACGGCCGAGGCGAGGAAGGAGTCCCGGTCGCCGTTCTGCTCGTAGTAGTACGCGTGCAGCGATATGTGGTCGACCAGCTCATAGGAGTGTTCGAGAACGGTCGCCTCCCAGGCCGCGAACGTGGCCATGGACTGGCTGGAACTGCCGCACGCGACCAGTTCGACGTCCGGGTCGATCTGCCGCATGGCGCGGGCGGTCTCGGCGGCCAGGCGGCCGTACTCCTCGGCCGTCTTGTGCCCGGTCTGCCAGGGGCCGTCCATCTCGTTGCCCAGGCACCACAGCTTGATCCCGAACGGGTCCTTGTCGCCGTGCGCGATGCGGCGTTCGGACAGTTCGGTGCCGCCCGGGTGGTTGGCGTACTCCTGGAGCTCGATGGCCTCGGCGACGCCGCGGGTGCCCAGGTTGATCGCGAGCATCGGCTCGCCGCCGACCTTGCGGACGAAGTCGACGAACTCGCTCAGCCCGAACCGGTTGCTCTCGGTGGAGCGCCAGGCCAGGTCCAGCCGCCGGGGGCGCTCGTCCTTGGGGCCGACGCCGTCCTCCCACTTGTAGCCGGAGACGAAGTTGCCGCCGGGGTAGCGCAGGGCCGTGACGCCGAGTTCGCGGATCAGGTCGAGCACGTCGCCGCGCAGTCCCGCCTCGTCCGCGGTGGGGTGGCCGGGCTCGTAGATGCCCGTGTAGACGCACCGGCCCAGGTGCTCCACGAAGGAGCCGAACAGGCGCGGGTCGACGGCCGAGACGGTGAAGGCGGGGTCGAGGGTGAAACGGGCGGTGTGCGGTGCGTCGCTCATGCGGGTCCCTGATCGTTCGATATTTCGTTCATCGATCGCTACTTCGAACGATCAAAAACTTAGAGCGGGAGCGGCGCGCAGTCAACGGCCCGCCGCTCCCCACTCCTCCCCCACCTACTGCCCGGCGATACCGGTGTGCGCCACGCCCCGCACGATCTGCCGCTGGAAGAACACGAACACGATGAGCAGCGGCAGCGCGGCCAGCAGCGCGCCCGCCATCAACTGGGCCCAGCGGATGCCGAACGAGGACTGCACGGTGGCCAGGCCGACCGGCAGCGTGGCCAGGTCGGGGTCGGTGGTGACCAGGTAGGGCCACATGAAGTTGTTCCACGACCCGATGAACGTGAAGATGCCGACGGCCGCGAGCACCGGGCGGGACAGCGGCAGCACGATGCCGAGGAAGACGCGCCACCGGCCGGCGCCGTCGATGCGGGCCGCCTCCTCAAGCTCCCTCGGCACGCCCTGGAAGAACTTGTAGAGGATGAACACCATGGCCGGCGCCGACACCTGAGGCAGGATCACGCCCCAGTAGGTGTCGACGAGCCCCATCGTGCGCACGTTGGCGAACAGGGGCGCGGTGATCACCGTGCCCGGCACCATGATCCCGGCCAGCGTGAGACCGAACAGCGCCTTGCGGTACCGGAAGTCGGTCCTGGCGAAGCCGTAGGCGGCGAGCGCCGAGACGGCCAGGGTGAGCGCGGTGACGCCGGTGGAGACGATCACCGAGTTCACCAGCCACTTGGGGATGTCGCCGGTGCCGAGCACGCTGCGGTAGGCGTCCAGGTTCATGTTGGACTGGATCCACTTCAGCGGCAGCAGCTGCGTGTCGCCCTCGGGCTTGAACGAGGTCGACAGCGCCCAGCCGAACGGCACCAGCCACAGCGCCGCGAGCAGCGCCCCGATCGCGGTGAGCACGATCTGGCCCGCGTTGCGCCGCGCCTTCACGGCGAAGCTCCGCTCGCTCATACGGCGTTCCCCTCCGAACGGTTGCGCACCAGCCACAGCCGCGCCAGCGTGACGGCGACGATGAGGACGAAGACGATGTAGGAGAGGGCGGAGGCGTAGCCGATGCGGTAGCCGGTGAAGCCCTGCTGGATGATGTACTGCACGACCGGGCGCGTCTCGTTGTTCGGGCCGCCCTCGTTGATGAGGAAGATCTGGTCGAACACCTGGAGCGAGGCCAGGATCTGGAGCACCACGATCAGCCCGGTGATGTTGCGGACCATCGGCACGGTGATGTGCCGCATCCGCCGCCACGGTCCCGCGCCGTCCAGCGCGGCGGCCTCGTAGAGGTGTCCTGGGATGGACTGGAGCGCGGCCAGGTAGAGCAGGAAGCTGAACCCGACGGTCCACCACAGCGTGGCCAGCACCATGGAGAACATCGCCCAGTCGCCTTCGAGGAGCCAGGGCACGCGCCGGTCGATGGCGTTGTTGATGAGGCCGAAGTCCGGCTCGTACAGCCACCGCCACAGGTCGGCCAGCACGGCGGACGGCAGCAGGAACGGCGCGAAGAAGGCCAGCCGCCAGAACCACTTGCCGCGCTTGATGCTGTGGGCGAGCAGCGCCAGGAAGAACGCGACCACGACGATCAGCGGAGTGATCATCGCCGTGAACTTCAGCGTGTTGCCCAGCGAGTCCCACAGCTGGTCGTCGCCCAGCGCCTCGCGGTAGTTGCCGAGGCCGATGAACTCGGTGTTGATGCCGGCCAGGTTCGTCTCGTTGAGGCTGTACCACAGGCCCGAGACCAGCGGCCACAGCAGGAAGAGGCCGTAGAAGACGAGGAACGGCGCGACGAACCAGCCGCCGTGCTGGAACAGCCGGCCGAGCCGCGCGCGGGCGCCGCGTTCGGGCGCGGGGGCGGGCGCCGCGGACCGGGCGGGGGGCGGGGCCAGGGCGGTCACGAGGCGGTCCCTTCGCCGAACGGGTCGCGGGTGTCCAGCAGGTCGCGCAGCGTGGAGCGGATCGCGCGGACGCCCTCCCCCGGGGTGAGCGAGCCCATCGCGGCGGCCGAGAGGTGCACGCCGACCTCGTTCTGCACGCGCGACGAGGTGCCGCAGAACCACGCGGGCGGGTCGAACGCGGCGATGTCCATCGCGCCCCGGTACTCCGACTGCGGCTCCATCGCGAGGTAGGCCGGGTCGTCGAGTACCGGCAGGTAGGCGGGCACGTGGCTGGCCTCGGCCCAGGCCAGGCTGTTGCGGACCAGCCAGGCGATCAGGCGGTGCGCGGCCTCGTTCGCCCCACCGCCGCGGCCCTCCTGGTGCGGCAGGACGAGGATGTGCGCCTCGGCCTGCGTCGCGGGCGTACCGAAGAGGGTCGGGTAGGGCTGCGCGCCGAAGTCGATCCCCGCGTTCGCGAAGTCGACGACGAGCCAGTTGCCGAAGAGGACGAAGCCGCCGCCGTTGACGAAGTAGCCGACGAGGTCCTGTCCCGGTATCGCGTACTCGTCGGCCACCAGCCGCGCCATGAACGCCAGGACCTCCTCCGCCCGGTCGTCGTCGAGGGCGATACCGGTGCCGTCCTCGGTGAGGATCGTGCCGCCGGTCTGCGCGTAGAGGCCGACGAACGTCCACCAGCACTCCCCCGGCATCAGCGCGTTCCAGCCCAGCGGGGAGCGGCCGATGACCTCGCGCACGGCGTCGAGCGCGTCGAGGAACTGCCCGGTGCCCTCGATCCGGGCCAGCCGCCCGTCGGGGCCGAGCAGACCGGCGGGCTCGCAGGCGGCGCGGTTGTAGAACAGGGTCGAGGGGTGGATGTCCAGCGGCAGGCCGTACAGTTCGCCGCCGATCGTGGCCCGGTCCCACAGCGCGGGGTTGAAGTCCCCGCGGCGCACGCCCTCCGCCGCCAGCAGGCCGGTGTCGATCGGGTCGAGCAGCCGGCCGGGCGCGAAGCCCGCGAGGCGGCCCAGGTGCAGCACCCCGACGTCGGGCGCGCGCCCGCCCGCGCCCGCCATCGCCAGCTTGGTGTAGTAGCGGTCGCCCCACGCCAGCGTGGTGTCCTCCACCTGGATCGCGGGGAACTCGGTCCTGAACCGGTCGAGCAGGGCCCGCATGTGGGCGCCGTCGCCGCCGCTGAACAGGTTCCAGAACTGGATCCGGTTCCCGCCGTCGGCCAGGGAGGCGGCCGACCCGCAGGCGGCCGTCGAGCCCAGGGCCGCCGCGGCGCCGAGGCCGGCCGCGCCGCGCAGCAGCCCGCGACGGCTCGGCTCGGGGGGCGGCAGGGAGCGCAGGGACACGTGAGTCACCCCGTCATCCTTCGTTCGGTATATCGAATGCTGACCGGATATCCGAACGGACCGTAGGAGTCGAAGCCGTCGAAGGTCAACGGTTATGACAACACTCCCCGGAAGTTCCGGGGAGTGCTGCCCGATCGCCACGTCGGGAGGGGTGCGGGAAACGGACGGGACGGGACGGAACCGGCCGCCGCCGGGGCCCGTCAGCCGGTCAGACTCACGATCATCTTCCCGGTGTTGAGGCCGCGCAGCATGCCGAGGAAGGCGTCCACCGTGTTCTCGATGCCCTCGGCCACGGTCTCGCGGTACGTCAGCTCGCCCGACCTGATCCAGGCCGAGACCTCCTCGACGAACCGGGGCTGGAGCTCCTGGTGGTCGCGCACGAGCATGCCCTGGAGGCGCAGCCGCTTGCCCACGGTCAGCATCAGGTTGCGCGGCGCCGCCGGCGGCTCGGTCGCGTTGTACTGCGCGATCATGCCGCAGATCACCGCGCGGCCGTGCACGTTGAACGCGTCGAGCGCGGCCTCCAGGTGGTCGCCGCCGACGTTGTCGAAGTAGACGTCGATCCCGTCGGGCGCCGCGGCGGCCAGCTGCTCGCCCACGGGCCCGGCCCGGTAGTTGAACGCCGCGTCGAAGCCGTACTCCTCCGTCAGCAGCCTGACCTTCTCGTCGGAGCCCGCGCTGCCGATCACCCGGGACGCGCCCATCAGCCGGGCGATCTGCCCCGCCTGGCCGCCCACCGCGCCCGCCGCGCCCGAGACGAACACCACGTCGCCCTCGCGCAGCTCCGCGACCTCGACCAGCCCCGCGTAGGCGGTCAGCCCGGGCATGCCGAGCACACCCAAGTAGGCGGTGAGCGGGGCGAGTTCGGCCGACACGGGCGTCACCCGCGCGGCTTCCGCGGTCGCGTACTCGCGCCAGCCGAACGAGTGCAGCACGTGGTCGCCGGGCGAGAACCCGGCCGCGGCCGACTCCACCACCTCGCCCACCGCGGCGCCGTCCATCGGCTCGTCGAGCGCGAACGGCGCGACGTAGGACTTCACGTCGTTCATGCGGCCCCGCATGTACGGATCGACCGACAGGTGCAGATTGCGGATCAGCACCTCGCCGTCCGCCGGGCGGCGCACGGGTACCTCGCGCAGCGCGAAGTCGTCCGGCACGGGCCACCCGCGGGGCCTCGACACCAGATGCCACTCGCGGCCGGCAGCGGGCACAGTCACAGGAACCTCCAGGGACACGGGGATCACACGGGCATGCCTTCCCCATCATGCCCACGCGCGGGCGTCCCGCACGCCCGCCGTTCCGTACGCGCGGCGCCGTTCGCGAGCCCCGGCCCGCGCTCCCCCCGCCTACCCCGCGAACGCCGGCTGCGCCAGTCCCGCGCCCGCCCCCGGCAGCACGAACACCGAGCCGGCCAGCGGCTCGGCCCCCGGCTCCGTGCCGACGGCCGCCGTCGTGACGTACAGGTCGGTCAGCCCCGGCCCGCCGAACGCGCAGGCCGTGGGGCGCGACACCGGCAGCGCGACGCCCCGGTCCAGCGCGCCCGCGGGCGTGAAGCGGCGCACCGCGCCCCCCTCCCAGAACGCCACCCACAGGCAGCCGTCCGCGTCCACCGCCATGCCGTCGGGGAAGCCGGGCAGGTCCGCGGTGTCCACCACCGTCCTGCGGTCCCGCACGCCGCCGTCCGGCGTCACCGTGAACGCGTCGACCCGCCGCGTCGGGGTGTCGATGTAGTACAGGACGGAACCGTCCGGGCTCCAGCCCAGGCCGTTGCTCACGGTCACGTCCGGCAGCACCGTGGACGCCCCGCCGTCGCCGGTCAGCCGCTCAAGCGTGCCGCCGCCCGGCCGTTCGTCGTACCGCATGGTGCCCGCCCACAGCGACCCGTCGGGCGCCACCGCCGCGTCGTTGCCCCGGCGCCCCGGCACCGGCTCGTGCCGCAGCCAGCGGAACGCGCCCGAGGCGTCGTAGAGGCCGACGCCGTCCCGCAGGTTGACCACCAGACCGCCGCCGGCGCGCGGCTTCGCCGCCCCGACGTGCTGCTCCGTGATCGCCACCGTGCGCCGACCGGTCGCCGGGTCGAAGCGGTGCACCCGGGACCCCAGGATGTCCACCCAGATCAGCTCGTTGCCCGCCGGGTCCCAGGTCGGGCCCTCCCCCAGCTCGGCGCGTGCGCGTATCGCGATCTCAAGCCCGTGTGCCACCGATCTCCCCATGCTCCTCGTGATGCGTGTGGTGCGCGTGGTGTGCCCGCCGGGCCCGCCGCGGGACCCGTCAGCCCGCGTGGTGGCCCAGGCGCTCGGAGAGCTGCGCGGCGCCCCGCACCGCGAGCGCGGCCAGCTCCTCCTGCCGGTCGGCGCTCCAGCGGATCATCGGCACCGAGATGCTCAGGGCCGCGACGACGCGGCCGGCCCGGTCCCTGACCGGCCCGGCCACGCAGCTGACGTCCGGGTTGGACTCCCGCTGCTCCGAGGCGAACCCGCGCTCCCTGACCTCGTCGAGAGCCGCGCGCAGCGCCTCGGGCGAGGTGATCGAGTTCGGTGTCATGCCGGGCAGTTCGCCCCCGGCGGGCAGCCGTTCCGCCAACTCCCGCGGCGGCAGCGAGGCCAGCAGCATCTTGCCGACGGCCGTGCAGTGCGCGGGCAGCCGGCGGCCGGCCGCGGACACCATGCGCACCGCGTGGGTGCTGTCGACCTTCGCGATGTAGATGACGTCGGCCTCTTCGAGGACCGCCACGTGCACGGTCTCCCCGCAGGTCTCGGCCACCGCCCGCGCCACCTGCTGCCCCTCGGCGGCCAGGTCGAGCTGCTCCGCGTACCTGCTGCCGAGCTGGTAGGTCCGCACGCCCAGCCGGTACCTGCCGGGCTGCTCAGGCACCGGCACCAGGTAGGAACGCGCGGCCAGCGTGGTCACCAGCTCGTGCACGGTGGTGCGCGGCAGCTGGAGCCGGCGGGTGATCTCGGGGGCGGACAGCGTGCCGTCCCCATCGAGAAACAGCTCCAATATGTCCAACGCCCGGCTCACCGCCGGCACGCGACGCCCCATGCCCGATGCCTCCACCACTCAACCGTTCGGCATCCCGGCCAACCGCCGGAATGCCGAACATACGCTAACCAGCGGCCCTCCCCCCGGGCAATGGGCAGGGGCCGTTCCGTCCCGCGGCCGGCCCGCTACGCGGCGGCGTCCCGGCCGCCCTCGCGCGCGCCGTCCTGCCCGCCGACCGCGCGCAGCCGCTGCGCCACCGCGTCCGGCAGCCGGTCCCCGGCCCGGTCCGCGACCACCCCGGCCGCCCGCGCCGCGGCCTCACGGCCGGAGAGCGCGGCGGAGTCGACGGCGTTGCGCACGGCCGGGTTGCTCCGCACCCTCTCCGCCGCCTCGCGCAACTGGTCGTACCGCTCGCGCCCGGCCTTCGCACCGAGCACGTATCCCACCGCCATCCCGGCGATGAAGATGAGCTTGCGCATGGGATGCTCCCTCTCCGTCTCCCGTTCACCGATCTTCTCCCGGCGCACCGGGGCCCAGGTAACCGGGATGCCCCGGATACCGATTTCGAAGCACCCCCTCATGTGCGCTAATGTATGGGCCGCGGCAAGGAACCGCCCCCTCATCCGGGGGTGCGGGCCCGAGCGGCGCAGTCCCCTGTAGCTCAATTGGCAGAGCAGCCGGCTGTTAACCGGCAGGTTACTGGTTCGAGTCCAGTCGGGGGAGCACATGCTTCGCATCACTCGAAGGGCCCCGTCCGGGGCCCTTTGTACGTCTCCGTGCATCACTGGCCCCCCGCCGGGAACCGATCACCCCATGCCCGCAGTCCTTGCCTGCGTACGACGCCCCCCGGCCCGGGCGGCAGATCGTATGAGCAGCTATGCTGCGGCAGACGGCGCGCACAGATGTACGCGGCACGCCGTTACGGGGCGGTAGCTCAGCCGGTTAGAGCAACGGACTCATAATCCGTCGGCCGTGGGTTCGAGTCCCACCCGCCCCACCACCGGCTTCCGGTGGCGGAGCGCCCCGCACTTGCCCAGTGAGGCTTCCGGCCCGCCGGGCAAGGTCATTCGTCGACCCTCCGCCGGCCCGAGCCGCCGGAGGGGCCCCGCGTCGAACCCCACTCGACGCGCACACCGCCCTCCCGCTGCGGCACCCGCCGGACAGCCGGGGCGTTACGACCTGGACCGCTCCAGCGTCCGCGTCACCGTCCCGGCTCGCGGGGCCCGCACCCACCGAGTGCCCCGGCTGTCGCTGCCGTCGACGAGGCCGACCAGCGGCTCGGCGCACCGCCGGGCCACCGTTCCCGCTTTCTTGATCGACCGATCCAGATAAGTTACGGTGGAGCCATGGCAAGGACCCGGGAGTTCGACACCGAGGCGGCGGTGAGCCGCGCGATGGAGCTGTTCTGGACGCGCGGCTACGAGGCGACCTCGGTACGCGACCTGACCCAGCACCTGGGGATCGGACAGGGGTCCTTGTATGCGGCGTTCGGCGACAAGGACGGCCTGTACAGGGCCGCGCTGGAGCACTACCGCACCACCCTCGCCGCGGCCGCCCTGCGCAGCCTGGAGGAGGGGGCGGACGTCCGCACGGCGATCCGTGCGCTCCTGACGGAGCGGATCCGCATCGCCGTCGACCGCGGCGGCCAGGGCTGCCTGGCCGTCAACGCCGTCTGCGAGCGGCTGCCCCAGGACGCGGCGACCCGCCGCACCGTGCGCGACATGCAGGACGCGACCCGGGAGGCGTTGACCGAGGTGCTGCGGGCCGCGATGGAGCGGGGCGAGACCGCGACGCGGCACGCCCCGCACACGGTCGCCGCGTTCCTGGTCACCTTCCTCAACGGGCTGCTGGTCTCCTCGAAGATCACGCCGGACGCCTCCGCACTCGAACTCCTCGTGGACGTCGCGCTGACCGCTCTCGACTGAGGGGTCCGCGGCCTCGGCCGGGGGTTTCCCGTACCCCGAATCCGTAACGACCGATCAAGAAAATGGGGCCGCCACCGCCACGGCGGCAGCGTCCCCCCAGCACCGACCCACCCAGGACAGGAAGCGCCCACGTCATGATGGACGACCACACCGCGACACCCCTGCGCACCGGCCGTGCCGCCGTCAACGGAACGAGTCTGCACTACCGGACGGCCGGGTCCGGCCCTGCCGTGGTGCTGCTGCACGGCGTACCCAAGACCGGCTACCACTGGCGCCACCTTGTCCCGAGGCTGACGCCCCATTACACCGTCGTCGTACCGGACCTCCGCGGCCTCGGCGACTCCGCCCGCCCCGCGGACGGCTACGACTCCGCGACGATGAGCGACGACATCGCCGAGCTGATGGCCCACCTCGGACACGAGACGTACGCCGTGGTCGGCGAGGACTGGGGAGCGGTGATCGGTTACCAGCTCGCCGCCCGCCACCGCGACCACGTCAGCGCTCTCGTGTTCGCCGAGGCCCTGTTCCCCGGCTTCGGCTTCGAGGACCACACCGCGCTCACCCCAGAGAACGTCACGAGCGGCCTGCACCTGTGGCATCTGGGCTTCTACTTCCAGCCGGACGTACCCGAGATGCTCATCGCCGGGCACGAACGCGAGCTGATCACCTACATGATCAAGTTCGAGCGCAGCCGCCCCGACACCGCCACCCCCGACGCGATCGACGAATACGTGCGCTGCTACTCCATGCCCGGCGGCATCCGCGCGATGCTCTCGATATACCGGGCGATGCTCGTCGACGCCGAACAGAACCGGCAGGCCGCACGGAAGAAGCTGGACATCCCGGTGCTGGCGCTCGGTGGTTCGGCCTTCATCGGCGACCGCAACGAGTCCCAGATGCGGCTCATGGCCCACGACGTCACCGGGCACGTCTTCGACGCCGGACACGACCTCGCCGAAGAAGTACCCGACGAGATGGCCGACGTCCTCCTGCCGTTCCTGGCCGGGAGCGCGTAGACGGACCAGGTCGCGCTGCCGGCCGTCCGACGCGGACGGGCCGAGTCGGCCCGGTCCTCGGAAGGCCGGCGGCTGCGGCCCCCTGGTGCAGCGGCGAACGGAGTGGGGAGCGAAAACGGCCTCGGGGATTCCCTAAGATCCGCGACAGGGGCCTGAGGTACTGGGGCATCAGCCTCTCGCAGCCGTTGGCAGGGGCCGTCACCGGTACGGCGCGGTCATCCGGTGGCAGGCGGAACGGACGAAGGGGCGCGCGATGTGGAAGAACCTCGGCGAACGGACGGTGTACTCCAACCCGTGGCTGCGGGTGAACCTCGCCGATGTCGAACTCCCCGACGGCCGCCACCTGGACCACTACCTCGTCCGGCTGCGTCCGGTCGCGCTGGCCACGGCCGTCAACGCACGCGGTGAGGTGCTGCTGCTGTGGCGGCACCGGTTCATCACCGACTCCTGGGGGTGGGAGATCGCGGCCGGGGTCGTCGAGGACGGCGAATCACCAGAAGCGGCGGCGGCGCGGGAGATGCTGGAGGAGACGGGCTGGCGGCCCGCGGGCGCGCTGCGGCACCTGCTCACCGTGGAGCCCTCGAACGGACTCAGCGACGCGCGGCACCACGTCTACTGGAGCGAGGGCGCCGAGTACGTGGGGCACCCCGAAGACGACTTCGAATCCTCACGGCGGGAGTGGGTGCCGCTCAAGGACGTTCCCGAGCTGGTGGCCGCGGGGCAGGTGCGCGCGGCGAACACGGCCGCCGCCCTCATGCTGCTGCACGTCATGCACCGCTGGCCACGCCGCCCGCGCCCCCGCCGGTCGTGAACGTTCGGCTGCGCGAAGGCTCGTTCCGCACGGCCTCGCCCCGCCCTGCGGCGACTCGGTGCCGTCGGGGGCGGGGCGGGGGCCGTCTCGTTCGGGCCGCGCGCGGAGCGCTCCGGCGCGGGGCCGGCTCAGGCTCCGGTGACCTCGACGGCCGCCAGGTTCCTCTTGCCCTTGCGCAGCACCAGCCAGCGGCCGTGCAGCAGGTCACCGGCCGTGGCCACCGCGTCCTCGGCGGCCACCTTCACGTTGTTCACGTAGGCGCCGCCCTCCTTCACGGTGCGGCGGGCGGCCGACTTGCTCGCCACCAGGCCGACCTGCGCGAACAGGTCGGTGACCAGGCCGAGTTCGCTCACCTTGGCGTGCGGCAGCTCGGAGACCGCGGCGGCCAGCGTCGCCTCGTCGAGCGCGGCCAGCTCGCCCTGCCCGAACAGCGCCTTCGACGCGGCGATCACGGCGGCGCACTGGTCGGCGCCGTGCACCAGCGTGGTCAGCTCCTCGGCCAGCGCGCGCTGCGCGGTGCGGGCCTGCGGCCGTTCCGCCGTCGCCGCCTCAAGCTCCTCAAGCTCCTCGCGGGACCTGAACGAGAGGATGCGCATGTACCGGGAGATGTCCCGGTCGTCCGTGTTCAGCCAGAACTGGTAGAACGCGTACGGCGTGGTCATCTCCGGGTCGAGCCACAGCGTGCCCGTCTCCGACTTGCCGAACTTGGTGCCGTCCGCCTTCGTCATCAGCGGCGTCGCGAGCGCGTGCGTCTCGGCCTGCGGCTCAAGGCGGTGGATCAGGTCGAGGCCGGCCGTGAGGTTGCCCCACTGGTCGCTGCCGCCGGTCTGGAGCGTGCAGCCGTAGCGCCGGTACAGCTGGAGGAAGTCCATGGCCTGAAGCAGCTGGTAGCTGAACTCCGTGTAGCTGATGCCCTGGTCGGACGCCAGCCGCTGGGCGACGGAGTCCTTGGTGAGCATCTTGTTCACCCGGAAGTGCTTGCCGACGTCCCGGAGGAACTCGATCACGGACAGGCCCGACGTCCAGTCCATGTTGTTGACCATGACCGCCGCGTTCTCGCCCTCGAACGACAGGTACGGCTCGATCTGCGCGCGCAGCCGGGTCACCCACCCGGCGATGGTCTCCGGGTCGTTCAGGGTGCGTTCGGCGGTCGGCCTCGGGTCGCCGATGTGGCCGGTCGCGCCGCCCACGAGCGCCAGCGGCTTGTGCCCGGCCTGCTGGAGCCGGCGGACGGTGAGCAGCTGCACCAGGTGGCCGACGTGCAGGCTGGCCGCGGTGGGGTCGAAGCCGCAATAGAACGTGACGGGGCCGTCCGCGAGAGCCTTGCGCAATGCGTCCTCGTCAGTGGTGTGGGCGATCAGCCCGCGCCACGTGAACTCGTCGACGATGGCCGTCACGGTCCTGTGTCTCCTCGGGTCGCGTGAACAGTGAGTGCCCACTACTCTAGTGCGCTCCGGGAACGGGCGTGTTTGCGCTGGTCAACGAGGGGCTGGGCGCGGGACTAGTCGTGCCCGGAGTGGCAGCGTGGTGACGCGCCGCAGGTGAAGCCGCGCCCCTTGCAGTGCCAGCACCGGTGGGGTGCGGCGACGCCCTGGCCCCGGCCGTCGCCCGAGACGTACAGCGTCTCCCGCACCTCGATCTGCGAGCCGGTGCACGCCTGGCACTGCCGGTGCGGCCCGGCGCACTCGTCCGCGTCAGCCATTCCTGACCCACCCATCCCGTTCCGTCGTGTGTCGCGGGCCGCCGCTCGGGACCGGGCGGACCCTGCCCGTCACGGCGGCCGTACTCGACGTTACCGGGCGTCAGCCGAAGCGCCCGCGCGGGATGCGGGGGTCGTGGCGGCGCGCGGCCCACAGCACCGTCGTGCGTTCCATGACGAACGTCTCCCCGGTGGCGAACACCAGCCGCTTGCGGCCCGAGCCCAGCGCGGTCATGTTCCGCACGACGAACGCCTGGCTGCCGATCATGACCTGGTCCCCGACGTGCACCGAGGCGGCGTCGATCTCGACGGCGACGATCACGCCCTTCACCTGCGGTCCTCCCCAGCCTGCGCGGGCCCGGGACCGGGCCTGGGCTCGGGCTCCGCGAGCGGTTCAGGGAAGGCTCCCCGGCAGACCTCCGCCGGATAGATCAGCACACCGCAGGACGGGCAGTGCTTCCCGTCCCGCCTGAGCTCAAGCTCTCCGAGATGGAGGCACCGGGTCACCGGCCCCACCGCCCGGACGGCACAGTCGCCGGGGCCCCGGGGGGCGTCCGCACGGGCTGGGTCTCGGGGACGGCTCTCGACATGTTCATCTCCTGTCACGGTCTGTTCGCCGACCGTCACAGGCTGCCCGGCTCAATCCCCCTCGGCGTTGCCCCGCAGTCAACGCCATGGCGTTGCCGCTGGGTGTGAAGTCGTTGACGCTCCGTGGCGATTGCTATACGCCGCTCCACTGCGCGAATTGCCGCAGCCGGTCGGAGGGGCGGGAGCGGGCGCGCAGCAGTGTGCCGACGGTGGCGCGCGTGGTCGCGTGGTACCTCGTCTGCTGCGGACTCACCCGCCGGGCCCGTTCCAGGGATTCGAGCGCGGCCTCATGCCTCGCGGTCAGGGCGAGGGAACGTGCGTAGTCGATCCAGAACTGCCCCGCGCGTGCCGGTGAGTAGCCGTCCGGCAGGCGCATCCGGCCGGCCAGTTCGACCGCTGCTCCGTGCCGGTCGTGGTCGCCGGCCGCCGCCACCTCGTGCTGGGCGACGTTGGTGGGGCCGAACGCCAGCGCGTAGTGCGACGTTTCCCCTATTTCGGCGGCGATCCCCCGGGCTTCCGCGAACCATTCCCCTGACTCGTCCGCGCCGGAGAGGAGGGCGGACAACTGCCCTCCCTTCAGCAGCAGGCCGCCCCGCATCGCGCGGGTCGGCACACTTCCGTCGTCCTCCAGATCCCGCAGCCCCTGACGCACCAGGCGCAGACCCCGTTCGAGCGCCGGACCCTCGGCGCTCAGCTGTGCCCGCTTCAGCCGCTCGGCCGCGACCTGGCGGGGGTCGCCGGACTGTGCCGCCGCCATGGCCATGCGCGACAGCGCGAGACGGGCCAGGTCCATGTAGCCGAACTTGTACGCGACGGAGAAGGCCCCGAGGGCGGCCTCGGCCTGGGCCCAGTGCGCCACCTCGCGTGCGCGGCCCGGGGCGGATGCCAGCCACACCGCGTGGGAGATCTCCGCGAGCAGCGCGGGCGCCTCCTCGGCCAGCGTCGCGTAGTCGGAGCCGGCGCGCAGCTCCCGCACGCGGGTGATCGCCTGCTTCAGGTCGGCCGCGGAGCGGGGCGGCGGGTCGCCGTCCTCCGGGGGGATGCCCCAGTCGTCCAGCGCGTTGGCCAGGGGCGCGATCAGCCGGTCCAACTGGTCCTGACGCAACTGCTCGATGTAGGGCTGGCCGTGCAGGACGGTGACGGAGACCGACAGGGCGCGGGCGGCGGCGGCGATGACCTGTTCGCTCGGGGTCCTGGCGCCGCTTTCGATGCGCGACAGCATGGACGGCGAGACGTGGGCGCGAGCCGACAGCTCGCGCAGCGAGAAACCGCGCAGGGCACGAATCTCCTTGATGCGTGCCCCCACGGCGTCAGTGGCCTGCGGCATGCTGACTCCGGGTGTCGACGTGGATACTCGGAACGGTACCCACGGCGCGGCCCGGGGGAACTGCGTTCAGGACCCGCCGCACCGGGCGGGGGTGCCGCGCGGCGCGCGAGGGGCCGGGCCCGCGCCTCGGCCTCGGCCGTCCGTCCCAAGGGGGCGGATGCGGCGGGTCGTTGACACCGGGACCGGCCTGGGGACGGCGCCCTCGGGGGCGCCGTCCCCGGGCCGGTGGTCAGGGGCCGGTCGTCGAGGGTTCCGACGGCCGGCCGCCCAGGTACAGCTCGGACAGCTGCGGGTCGGCCAGGAGTTCGGGCGCGGGTCCCGAGATGTGGACCCGGCCCAGGTCGAGCACGCAGCCGAGATCGGCCGTCTCCAGGGCGCGGCGCGCGTTCTGCTCGACGAGCAGGACCGCCGTGCCCGCGTCCCGCATGCGCACCACCTGTTCGAACACCGTGGCGGTGCTCTTGGGGTCGAGGCCCATCGACGGCTCGTCGAGGAGCACGACCTTGGGGTCGACCATGAGGGAACGGGCGAACTCGACCTGCTTCTGCTGCCCGCCCGACAGCAGACCGGCCAGTTGCTTCCAGCGTTCGCCCACGATCGGGAACAGCTCCTGCACGAACGCGACCCGTTCGGCGATCACGGCCTTGTCCCGCAGGGTGTAGGCGCCGAGGAGCACGTTCTCCGCGACGGTCATCTCCTTGAAGACGCTGTGCCCCTGGAGGACGTGCGCGAGTCCCGAGGCCAGCATCTGCTGCGGGCCCTGGCCCGTGACGTCCTGCCCGTCGACGACGATCCGGCCGGAACGCGGCTTCAGCAGGCCGCTCGCGACCTTGAGGACGGTGGACTTGCCCGCGCCGTTGGGGCCGACGAGGCACACGACGGTGCCGGGGGGCACCTCGATGGTCAGGCCGCGCAGCACCATGGCCGCCCGGCCGTAACCGGCCTGGACGTCGTCGAGGACGAGCAGCGGCGCGGGCGCGCCGCCGGGGGTCGGGGCGGATGCCTCAGATGCCAAGGTATGCCTCCAGGACTCGCGGGTCGGCCCGCACGACCGACGGCGGCCCCTCGGCGATGGGGCGGCCCCGGTCGAAGACGACGACGTGGTCGGACAGGCTCATGACCATGTCCATGTTGTGTTCGACGACGAGGAACGTCCGTCCCTCGGCGTTGAGTTCGCGGATCAGGGTGCCGATGCGGCCGATGAGCGCGGGGTTCACGCCGCCCGCGGGCTCGTCCAGCATGATGGTCTCCGGGTCGCCCATCAGCACGCCGGCGAGTTCGAGGAGCTTCTGCTGCCCGTAGGAGAGGTTGCCGGCCTCGGCGTTCTCCAGGTGGTCGATGCCGACGCGCACCAGCAGTTCCCTGGCCTTCTCGACCTCATCGGGCTGCCTCGCCCCGGCGATCAGGTCGCGCAGCCGGTTGCGGCGCACCCCGACCAGGACGTTGTCCAGCACGGTCATGCGCGGGAAGACGCGGCACAGCTGGAAGCTGCGCCCGATCCCGGCGCGGGCGATCCGGTGCGGGGGCCGGCCGGTGATGTCGCGTTCCCGGTAGGTGACGGTGCCCGAGTCGGGCTTGATCATGCCGGTGACGCAGTTGAAGAACGTGGTCTTGCCCGAGCCGTTGGGGCCGATCAGCGCGTTGATCTTGCCGTGCTGGAACGACACGCTGGCCCGGTCGACGGCGCGGACGCCGCCGAAGGACTTGGTCAGCTCCACGGTTGAGAGGCCGTGCGGGGCCGTGGTCATGGCCTGTCCTCCTTCGACTGCGGCGCGTCGGCGTCGGCCTGCGTGCGCGCGGCGGCGGCCCGGTTGCGTTCGAGCAGTTCCGCCGCGGTCATCTCGCGGATCGATGTGCCCTGCGGGCCGAAGCGCCGGGCGAGGTCGCGGGCGGCGGGGATGATGCCGTCCGGCATGAACAGCACCACGATGCCGAGCAGGACGGCGGCGGCGACGAGGTGCAGCTGGGTATCGCCGAACTCCAGCTTGAAGAACTCAAGCGCGCTGCCGACGATCACGGCGCCGAGCAGCGGTCCGAACAGGTGCCGCACGCCGCCGAGCAGCGCCATCAGCACCATGTAGGAGCCGAGCAGGATGGAGAACTGGAAGATCGGGTCGAGGTCGCCGAACCACAGCGCGTACATGCCGCCCGCGAGCGCGGTGAAGAACGCGGAGACCAGGTACGCGACCAGCTTGTAGTCGCGGGTGGGGACGCCGAGGGCCTGGGCCTTGTCCTCGTCCTCGCGGATCGCCTTCAGCCCGGCGCCGAACCGGGACCTGTCGATCGCCCACCACACGAGCAGCATCACCGCGAGCAGGGCGACGAACAGGAAGTAGAAGGCGCGGTGGTGCTCGGGCCGCGACAGGTCGGGGAAGGGACGCGGCACGACGAGGCCGTTCGAGCCGCCGGTGAGGTCCGCCCACGCCTGGGCGACCAGCAGCAGGATCAGGACGAACGCGATCGAGACGATGACGAACGACGCGCCGCGCACGCGCAGCGCGGCGATGCCCACGGGCACGCACAGGACCACGACGATCAGCCCGGCGACGAACCAGGCCACGAACGGCGGCCAGTCCAAATCGCCCGTCAGCAGCCCTGTGGCGTAGGCGCCGAGCCCGAAGAACGCGGCGTGTCCGAGGGAGATGTAGCCGGTGAAGCCGCCCATGAAGTTCCACGCCGTGGCGGTGCAGGCGTAGGAGGCGACGATGACGCCGGAGAAGAGGATGAACGGGTTGGGGGCGAGCGCGGGGAAGAGCAGGATGAGCGCGGCGGCGACGAGGAACGCGGCGCCGCGGACCACGTTGCCGGTGCTGAGCGGTCCCCGCGGGGGGCCGGCGGCGGCGTCCTGGGCCGGTGCCGGGGCGCGGCGGGTGTCAGAAGCGCTGGGCAAGTCGACCTCCGAAGAATCCCTGCGGGCGCACCATCAGCGTGACGAACAGCGCGATGTAGAACAGGGTCTGCGCCCAGGTGGTGCCGAGTTCGACCTGGAGCAGGCTCTGCCCGATGCCCAGGACCATCGCGGCGATGGCCGTTCCCGGTATGGAACCGAGTCCGCCGACGACGATGATCGCCATGAGCGGGCCGACCCAGTGCCAGTGCAGGGACGGGTAGATGGTGGCGTCGAGCGACAGCGCCGTGCCGCCGACGGCCGCGGTGGCCAGGCCGATGCCGAAGCCGAGTCCCGCGACCCGGTCGGTGCGGACCCCGACCAGCTGGGCCGCCTGCGGGTGCTGGATGGTGGCGCGCAGCGCCTGGCCGAAGCGGCTCTTCTTGAGCAGCACGTACAGCAGGGCGAGGGACACGGCGGCGAGCCCGAAGGCCACCAGCTTGACGACCGCGATCTGGGCGCCGAAGAACTCGATGTCGGAGCCCGAGTAGGAGAGGTTGATGCGGCGCTGGGTGCCGGTGAAGACGAAGCCGAGCATGCCCTCGATGAACAGGGCGATGGCGAACGTCAGCAGCACGGACATCATGGTCAGCGTCGCCGGGCGCAGCCGCGTGATGAGCAGCCGCTGCATGACGACGCCCGCGGCGAAGAACAGCGGGACGGTGACGACCAGCGAGAGCAGCGGGTCGAGGCCCGTCTCCTTGTTGAAGTACCACGCCAGGTAGGCGGCGAGGATCAGGAACGCGGAGTGCGCGATCATCACGACGCGCATCACGCCGAAGTAGAGGGTCAGCCCCGCGGCGAGGAGGGCGTAGAGCCCGCCGAGCAGGACGCCGAGCACGAGGCTCTGGAAGAGGAGGGAACCGGACACGAGGCGCTCACCACTCCGGCTTGGGGTGGACGAAGGGGGCTTCGGCGGTGTCCTCGGGCAGCACGATGCTGACCTCACCGTCGACGTACTGCTGGATCAGGTGGGCGCTCTGCGGGCGCCCCTTGTCGTCCCAGGAGAGGGGGCCGACGACCGTGTCGACCTCGTTGTCCCTGAGCCAGTCGACGAGCCGCTGCTGGCACTCGCCCTGCTCCGCGCAGCCCACCGCCTCGACGGCGGCGGCCACGACCTGCCCCGTGGTGTAGGCGTTGGCCTCGTCCTCGGCGGGCGGGCCGCCGAACATCTCCGTGTAGTGCTCGACGAACGCCACGTTCGAGGGCCAGTCCGCGTCGGGCGTGTAGCCGGTGGGGGCGATGATGCCCTCGGTGCGGTCGCCGATGGCGACGGGGAACTCGGGGTTGGTCGGCGCGGTGGAGAACGCGGCGATCTGCGGCTGGTAGTTGAGCTGCTGGAGGGCGACGATGAGGTTGACGGCGTCCTGGTACTGGGTGCCGCCGATCACCATGTCGGCCCCGGAGTCGTCGATCTTGGCGGCGATGCCGGCGAAGTCGGTGGTGTTCGGCGGGTAGGTCTCGTCGACGACGATCTCAAGGCCCGCTTCCGCGAGCCGGTCCCGCAGGCCGTGGGCGGTGCCCTGGGCGAACGGGTCGTCCATCGAGGCGACCGCGACGGTCCTGGGGCGCTGGCCCTCGGGCAGCGAGAGGATGTGGTCGGCGAGGTGGGCGTAGTGGTCCTGGGCGATGGCGGGTGCGGCGTAGAAGAGGTTTTCGAAGCCCTGCTCGAAGACCGCCTCCGCGGCGCCCGCGGGCTCGACGAAGAGCATGCCGTACTCCTCGGCCACGCGGGCGCTCGGCACCACGAGGCGGGTGGAGAACGGGCCGAAGACCAGGTCGACCTCGTAGTGGGCGATCAGCGCCTCGTAGTCCTGGACCACGCGGTCGGCGCTCGACTGGTCGTCCAGGACGCGGAGTTCGACCTCGCGGCCGAGCAGTCCGCCGTTCTCGTTGACGGCGGAGACCCATGCCTCGTAGCCGCGCTGCACGCCCTTGCCGGGCTCGGAGAAGTCGCCGGTCAGGGGCAGGGAGACGCCGATGACGATGGGATCGTCCGGGCCTCCGCCGCCGGAGCCGCCGGAGCAGGCGGTGAGGAGGAGAGCAGATGCGGACAGCGTGGCCGCGAGCGCGGTCGCGCGTCTTTTCCACTGGGACATGAGGTGGTACTCCCTGCTTCATTGCATTGGGACCTCATTGGCAGGCCGGCTGGTGCCCCCGTTGAGTAAGCGCTTTCGTAAGCGCTTGCGGTACCGTACTTGGGGCCCTTGGGCGTGGCAATAGTCATGACAGGAGCGATTTTTCGGATGTCGGATGACACGCACCGGGAGGGGCCGGCCGGGCCCGCGCGCCCGCCGCGACTGGTCGATGTGGCGCAGCGGGCGGGGGTGTCCCTGGCCACCGCGTCGCGCGCGCTGCGCGGCCGGGAGGGCGTCTCGCCCGAGCTGGCCGCACACGTGCGGTCCGTGGCCGCCGGCATGGGCTACGTGGCCAACCCGCACGCCACGACGCTGGCCGGCGGGGTGACCCGGGTGGCGGGCCTGATCGTCTACGAGATCGGCGATCCGTACTTCTCCGAGATCGCCAGCGGCGCGCTGCGGGTCGCGGGCGAGAACGGCTGGTCGGTGCAGATCTGCCACACGGAACGCGCGCCGCACGCCGAGCTCGCGCAGATCCGGCTGCTGCGCGCGCACCGGGTGGGCGCGATCGTCATGGCGGGTTCCGGCTACGTGGACCGGACCGACGAGGCGGGCGCGCACCGCGAGTTGCTCGACTTCCAGGACTCGGGCGGCCGGGTGGCCGTCATCGGCCGCCACCACCTGCGCTGCGACGCGGTGCTGCCGGACAACCGCGGGGGCGGGGAGGCGGTCGCCGGGCACCTGCTGGCGCTCGGGCACCGGCGGATCGCCATCGCGGCGGGCCCCGAGCACCTGACCACGGTCCAGGACCGGCTCGCCGGCGTCAGGCACGCGCTGGCGCTCGCCGGTTTAGGCGCCGCCGCGGTGCCCGTGGTGTCCGCCGACTTCACCCGGGAGGGCGGCCGGGACAGCGCGGAGCGCATCCTGCGCGACCACCCGGGCACGACCGCCGTCCTCGCGCTGAACGACACCATGGCGACCGGGGTGCTCTCGGTGCTGCGGGAGCGGGGCATCGACGTGCCGGGCCGGATGTCGGTGGCCGGGTTCGACGACGTGCAGGTGGCCCAGGACCTCGCGCCCGCGCTGACCACCGTCGCGCTGCCGATGGCCGACATGGGGGCGGCGGCGCTGCGGCTGGTGCTCGGGCCCGCTCCGGCCCGGCCGCGCCGCAGGACCACGGGGCACCGGCTCGTGGTGCGCGACTCCACCGGGCCTGCCCCCGAGTGACCGGCCGGGAACGGGTCCTGCGCCCGCGGGCGCAGGACCGGTCAGGACACGCGGGCGCGCACCATGTTGGCCTCGGCGGGCGGGGAGTAGTACTCGGTGAACAGCTTGCCGACCAGTTCGCCCCGGCTGCTGACCTGCACCTTCTCGAAGACGGCCTTGACGTGGTCGCGCACGGTGTGCGGCGACAGGTGCAGCTCCTGGGCGATCCTGCCGGTGGGCAGCCCGCGCGCGATGCACTGGGTCACCTCGATCTCCCGCTCCGTCAGTTCGAACGCGTCGACGATCAGAGGGACGATCTCCGAGGTCCGCGCCGGCTCGACGACCACGGCCGACGGTCCCGGCACGCCGTTGGCCTCGCGCAGGCACGAGGCGTGGCAGACCAGCCAGCGGCCCGCCCGGGTCCTCACCCGCACCCGGGCCTGGCCGTGGTCGCGTTCCTGCGAGATGGCACGGGCCTTCAGCGCCGTGGAGTGAACCCACGCCGGCACCTGGATGCCCAGGGCCGACGGCATGGTGGGGCCGGGCGGCAGGTCTTCCAGATACGCGCGCGCCTCGTCGTTGACCGAGAGCAGCGCCCCCGAGGCGTCGAACAGCATCAGCCCCGGGCCGCCGGGCGCGTCCGGCAGCGGATGGGCGACGGGGGGCTCGGCGAACGACCGCAGGGCCCTGGCGAGCGGGGAGAGCAGCCCGGCGATCAGCCGGGTCTCGTCCGCCCCGAAGGCGGGGCGGCCCCGGTTCCTGAACAGGCTGATGTGGCCGTGCGGCCGGCCGCCGATGCGCAGCACCGCCCGCAACTCGTCCCCGAATCCACGAGGTTTCATAAAATCCTGGTAAAGCGTGCTGCGGGCCGGAAGATCGCCGGTCGTCTGCCGTAATCCGGCGACGGGCAGCGGTGCCTGGGCCAGGTCGCGGTAGAGGTTGACGTTTTCCGTGAACAGCTCGCATTCCCAGTAGACCGCGCAGCCGCCCTCGTCGAGGTTCTCCGCGCGGATGGGCGCCGCCATCAATCCGGTCAAAGGATCGACCGCACGCCACACCGAGGCGTCGTACGGGAGAAGCTTTCGCAAGTGATCGGACGTCTCGGCGAACAGGGTGAGGGCATCGGGTGCCTTTGCCACGCGGGAGAGCAGGCGGGCCGTACCGCTCTCGTCTCGGAAGGCCGTGGAACTGGTCACTCATAGATCGTGACAGCGCCGGGCCTATTCGCCAACCCCCCAGTTGAGGGGGCATGCCGCACTTCCGCTCCCTGCCGGATGCGGGATGGCCGAGGGCGCCTCGGCGGGCAAGGGTTGCCCCTGCGAAGCGCGGCGTACGGGCTTTTTCGGTCACACGGCCCTCGGGTCCGGTAGAGGCGCCCGAGGGGGAACGCTACCTTTCTAGAGCTGTAGGAGTCAGCCAGGCCATGCGAATCGGAATCATAGGGGCGGGCGGCATGGGCGGAGCGATAGCCAGGCGGGCGGCCCTGGCAGGCGCGACGGTACTCCTCGCGGACCGTTCGGAGGAACGGGCCAGGCAGGCCGCGGAACGGGCGGTACCCGGCGCGCCCGGCACGGTCAGGGCCGTGCCCGTTTCGGCCGCGCTGCGCCCGCGGTTGATCGTGCTGGCGCTGGGCTGGCACGAAGGGCTCGGCCTGGTCGAGAGCCGGGGCCCCGCGCTGGCCGACAGGACGCTGGTGGACGTGAGCGTGCCGACAGGACCCGACGCCGTGGCCGGCGGCGTGCGCCGGCTGGCCGACACGGCGCCCGCGGCCCGCTGGGTCAAGGCGTTCGCCACCACGGACGCCTGCGCCCTCTTCAGCGGCGTGGTCGACCGGCAGCCGGTCGACGTGTTCGTGGCCTCGGACGACGACCAGGCCAAGGTCTCCGTCATCGAGCTCGTCGACCGTTCCGGCTTGCGCGCACTCGACGCCGGAGGGCTCGACAACGCCCGCGGTCTGGAGGAAATGGCCCGCGTGGGCCAGCAATTGCGAGAACGCCTGCTGATCAACGGGGGCTGGGCGTTCCGCTTCCTTCCCGGCTGGTGAGAATGCCCGCAGCGGCAAGAGAATAGAAGCGGGAAGCAGGGAACGGGAAACGGGGGCCCGCCACTGGTGTTGCGCCCCCCGGTAAAAGCAGACCTCATTCATGCTCGACCCGAGGGGACTTCATGGTTCAGCAGTTCTCCTTCCGGATTCTCGGTCCGCTCATCGCGCACGGCACGGGCGGACAGATAAAATTGAGCGGCGACCGGCAGCGAATACTGCTGACGATGCTGCTGATCGACGCCAACCGCATCATCGAGGCGGACCGCCTGCTGCGTGCGATCTGGGACGATGCGCCGCCCGCGACCGCGCGCAGCCAGCTGCGGATCTGCGTGTCCTCGTTGCGGAGGCAATTCACCGGAGGTGGCGTCGCCGCCACCATAGAAACGCACAAGTCCGGCTATGAGATCAAGGTCGCGGAAAGCGAGGTGGACCTGCATGTGTTCCTGTCCCTGGTCGCCCGGGCGCGCGCGGCGGCCGACGCCGGCCCGAGTGAGGAGACGGTGCGCGCCTTCCAGCACGCGCTGGGTCTGTGGCGCGGCCCGATCGGCGCCGGGCTCGACAGTGCGTTACTGGAAACGGTGGCGCTGAAGTTCCACGAGGACCGCTACGCCGCCCTTGAGGACCGCTTCGAACTGGAACTGCAACTCGGCAGGCACCGGCGGATCCTGGGGGACCTCACCCACCACGTGGCGGAGAACCCGTTCCGCGAGACGCTGGCGGCGCAGCTGATGATCGCCCTGTTCCGCTCCGGCCGCACCGCCGAGGCCCTGTCGCTGTACCGGCAGACCCGCCGGCGTTTCTCCGACGAGCTGGGCATCGAGCCGGGCGAGCGGCTGCGCACCATAGAACAGCGCATACTCGGCGGCGAGGTGGACTGCGACCTGTCGTCCCGGCCGGTGGGCGCCGTGCCGGGGCACGGCGCCGGGCAGCGGCCTGAGGCCGGGCCCGCGCGGCAGCCGCACGGCGCCGGCGCCCCGGCCGCCCAGGACCGGATCGCGTCGCTCGAAGCGGAGATCGCGGTCCTGCGCGAGGCGTACACGCGGCTCGCCGACGGCGCCGGCGGCCGAAGACCGTCGCCGTTCGCCGCCTCGGGGCTCCACGCGCTCGTACCCGCTCCCTGGCGCCCGGTCCGCCTCTCCCCCTCGGTTGAGGGGGAGGGGGCGGGCCACCTACCTCGATTACGGGGGGTGGGTCCTGGCGCCCGCCCGCAGCAGACTCCTGACCAGCGCCGGACGCGTGTGACAAGGGGCTCGTCCGGCCCCGGCAGGAAGGAACGAACGATGGCGGAGCAGCCCCAGGCACCCGCCGCGTCGCGCGAGACGCTCGACCGGCTCATCACTCAGGTGCGCGGCGAGGTCTTCACCCCGGGCGACGCCGAGTACGAGGCCGAGCTGTCCGGCTTCAACCTCATCGCCCGGCACAGGCCCGACGTGGTGGTGCAGGCCGTGACGGAGGCCGACGTGCAGGCGGCCGTGCGGTTCGCGGCGGCGCTCGACCTGCCCGTCGGAGTGCAGGCGACCGGGCACGGCATCGCCGCCCCGGCCGACGGCGGTGTGCTGATCAGCACGCGGCGCATGAACGCGGTGCGTGTCGACGCGCGTAACCGCACCGCGCGGGTGGAGGCCGGTGCGCGCTGGCACCAGGTCATCGCCGCCGCGGCCAAGCACGGGCTCGCGCCGCTCAACGGCTCGTCGCACCTGGTGGGCGTCGTCGGGTACACGCTGGGCGGCGGCCTCGGCCCCCTGGGCCGCCAGTACGGCTACGCGGCCGACCACGTCGTCCGCATACGCCTGGTCACCGCCGACGGAGCGCTCAGGGACGTCACCGCTGAGCAGCACGGCGACCTGTTCTGGGGACTGCGCGGCGGCAAGGGGAGCCTCGGCGTCGTCACCGCCATGGAGTTCGGGCTCATGCCCGTCGCCCGGCTCTACGGCGGCGGCATCTACTTCCCCGGCGACCTGTCGGGGCCGCTGCTGCGCACCTGGCGCCGCTGGACGGCCGGCGTGCCCGAGGCCATGACGTCGTCGGTGGCGCTGCTGCGACTGCCCGACCTGCCCGCCATACCCGCGTTCCTGCGCGACCGCCTCGTGGCGCACCTGCGCGTCGCGTACACCGGCTCGGACGCGGAGGGGGAGGAGCTGCTGCGCCCGCTGCGCGCCGTGGGGCCCGCGCTGCTCGACGCCGTCGGGCCCATGCCCTACACGGCCGTCGCCGACATACACCGCGACCCGACCGAGCCGCTGCCGTACCACGAACGCAACATCGTCCTGCGGGAGTTGGACGAGAGCGCGGTGGCGGGCCTGCTGGCGCTCGCGGGGCCGGAATCCGAGGGGGACGACCTGGTCGTGGAGCTGCGCCACCTCGGCGGCGCCCTGTCCCGCCCGGCCGCGGTGCCCAACGCCGTGGGCAGCCGCGACGGCGCGTTCGTCCTCTCCACGCTCTCCCTGCCCGGCTCCCCCGACCTGGTCCTGCGCGGGATGGCGCCCTGGGGCACCGGCCTGAGGTACCTCAACTTCCTCGCGGGCCCCGACACGGCCGACGCCGCGCGCGAATGCTTCCCCGAGGCCACCCGCGCCCGGCTCGCGGCCCTCAAGGCCGCCTACGACCCGCACGACATGTTCCGCCTGGGCCACGCCATCCGCCGCGACGGCTGACCACGACGCCGCACCCCTGCCCCCCGTCGACGAGCCACCGGAGGACCAACCGGTGGCGGAAGGACTACCCGTGTCCACACGTGAGACCCTGCCCCCCACCGCCGCCGCCCCGCCCGGCGCGCGGCCGATCAGCCCCCGGTCGGCCGGGCTGCGCTACGGCGCGCTGTTCGGCCCCGCCGTCTTCGGCGTCACCGCCGCCGGCGTCGCCCTGCCCGACGTGGCCAGCGCCCTGGACGCCACCCCGTCGGCCGTCGCGTGGGTGCTGACCGCGCACGCCCTCGCGCTCGGGGTCGGCACCGCCCTGTTCGGGCGCCTCGCCGACTCCCGCGGCCTGCGCACCTCGCTCCTGCTCGGCTCGCTGGTCCTGGCGGTGGGCGCGGCGGTGTGCCTGCTCGCGCCGAACCTCCCGGTGCTGGTGGCCGGCCGTTTCGTCCTGGCCGCCGGGTCCGGCGCGATGACCTCGGTCGCCGTCACGCTCTCCGCGTCCGTCGCCCCCGCAGACCGGCCGAAAGTGCTCGCCGGGTTCGGCGCCACCATGGCGGTCTTCTCCGCGAGCGCGACCCTGGCAGGCGGCGTGTTCACCGAGTGGGTGACCTGGCGGGTCGCCCTGATCCTGCCGGCGCTCTCCCTGCTCGCCGTCCCGCTGTGCCTGCGGCCCGCCGCGGCGCGCGCGGCCTCGGGCCGGCCGCTCGACCTGCCGGGCGCCGTCCTGCTCACGGTCGCGGCCTCCTCGTTCCTGCTGCTCATCCAGGCGTCCGCGCTCGACCTGTCGACCGCGCTCGTCGTGGGGCTCGCCGTCGTCCTGCCGGCCTCGATCGCCGCGCTGGTCGTGCGGGTGCGCGCGGTGCCCGCGTCGTTCGTCCCCCGGTGGCTGGTCACCGACAGCCTGTTCCTGCGCGCGGCGGGCACCGGCATCGGTGTGTACGCGGGGCTGTTCGCCGCGATGTACACCGTGCCGCAGATCCTCGTCGACGACCACGGGCTGAGCGTGCTCGCCGTCGGCCTGTGGCTGCTGCCGGGCGCCGTGGTGGGCGCGGTGCTCTCCCGGCTCGCCGGGCGGCTGCCCGTGACGAGCGGCGGCCCGGTGCTGATCGCCGCCATCGCCCTGGTGATGGCCGTGACCCTGGCCGTCTCGCTCGGTTCCGAGAACGCCGTCCTGCCCGTCGTCGGCGCCTCGCTCGGCTTCGCGGCCTTCGCCGCCACGCAGGTGGTGTCCACGGGGCTGATGGGCGCGCACGTCGAACCCGCCCTGCGCGGCGGGGCGACGGGCCTGCTCAACCTCGCGTTCTTCGTCGGCGGCGGCGTGGGCAGCGCCACCGCGGGCGCCCTGGCGAAGTCGGCCTCCCTGTACACCACGCTGGGCATCGTCGCGGGCTTCCCGCTGATCGCCGCCGCGCTCGCGCTGACCCTGACCCGGCGCGGCGCCCGGGCCGGCGGGTAGCACACCCGCGGTCTCCGGCGCGGTCCCGCGCCCCCGGCGGCCGGCCGTCGGGGGCGCCGGGCGGCGCCGGAGGCCGCGGTGCGCCGGCCGCCCCGCACGCCACGTCGCGGGGCGGCCGGCGCACCGCCGCGCGAGCCGCCCGACGGTCCGCGCCGCGCGCGCCGGGCAGGCCCGCCCCGGCGCGCTTCCGCACGCCCGCACGCCCGCGCGCCCTGAGGCGTCCGCGTTTCCTCGCCCCGCCTGTCCGGACATCCGGTATCAGCCCGAACCGTCCGTGCGAAGAATCGCGATGCCCCACCCCGCCGCCCGCCCCGGGCGCACCGCCCTGTTCGTCGGCCCGGGCGCCGACGTCCGCGGCACCGTGGCCCCGAGCGGCCGGGTCAACGGCGACGACGGCGACGACACGCTCATGCTCGCCGTGAACAACGGCGTCGTCTGCGGCGGCCCCGGCATGGACGCGTGCGTGGTGGCGAGCGGCACCCCCGCCGTCAACCGCTGAACGGCCCGCCGCGGAGGCGCGGGGCGGGCGGGCCCCGCCGCGCGCCTCCGCAGCGGGTGCGCGGGGTGCCCCGGCGCTCCCCGACCCACCGACCCGCCGACACCCGGATCCCCCGGTCGCGACCCGCGCCGGGGGATCCGGCGCGTCCACCGCCGCGTGCGCCGAAACGGCCGCGATACGGCGGCGATAGCCGACGGCCCGACGATGGGCGCAAGCGCCGCGTCCGGGCCGGGAACGGCGTCGTGGCACTGCTCGAAGGCCCGTCGCCGCCGCGCCCCGCGCGGCTGCCGGCCGACCGCGCCGCCCGCCCCGGGCCGCCGTTCCCGGGCCGCCGTGGCGGCTCCCCCGACCCCGGCCCCCGCGGCGCGCACGACGACAACTGCACGCAGTTCCTGCGAGAAAACAGGGCCTCGTGGCCGCCGGCCTGACCCGGCCGCCGCGTCCCGCTCCGCCCGGGCGCTGCCGCGCCCGGGCGTCCACCACGTCAGAAGGGTTGTCCGGCATGCGTTTGAACAGGCGAGAGATGGTGGCCGGCGTCGCCGGCACGGCGCTGGTGGCCGCCGCGGCGGCCACCCCGCTGGTGACAGGTTCTGGCGGCGGGGCGGACGCGCACGCCGCGCACGGCGGCGAGGGCGGCGCGGGCGCCGGGGACGCCGGGGAGTACGTCGAGACGTACCAGGGCCGCACCATTCGGGTGCTGCCCGAGGCCGCGGGCGGCGGCGTGCTCATCGACGACCGGCCGCTGCACCTGATGAAGTTCGGCGACGACGCGTACCTCAGCTCCATGTGCCACTACGAGATGGCGCCCTCCCCGCTGCACGCCGCCCGCCGGGCCGTGGAGGAGCTGCGCGGAGCGGCCCTCCTGCCGGCCGCGCACGGCTCGCACGGCACGCACGTGACGGTCGTCTGACGCCACCACCGCTCACCAGCCGCACGGACCCAGCCGCCACAGGAACCGAGGGGACCCCCCATGGTGCACATCCGCAAGAACCACCTGGACATGACCCGCGAGGAGAAGCGCCGCTTCGTGCACGCGGTACGCGAGATCAAGCGGCGCGGCATCTACGACAGATTCGTCGACCTGCACATACGCATCAACTCGCGCGACTACCTCGACAAGGAGACGGGGAAGCGGCTCGGCCACATCAACCCCGGCTTCCTGCCCTGGCACCGGCAGTACCTGATGCGCTTCGAGCGGGAGCTCCAGCGCGTCGACCCGCGCGTCACCCTCCCCTACTGGGACTGGACGGTCGACCACGGCGAGGACTCCCCGCTATGGGACGAGGAGTTCATGGGCGGCAACGGGCGTCCGGGCGACCGGCGGGTGATGACGGGGCCGTTCGCCCGGGACAACGGCTGGGTGCTCAACATCAGCGTGGTCCCGGTCGGCGAGGAGAACCCCGCGCTCAACGGCAACTACACGCACGACGACCGCGACTTCCTGGTGCGCGACATGGCCACCCTGACGGACTCGCTGCCGAGCCCGCAGGAGCTTGAGGACACGCTCGCGCTGCCGGTCTACGACTGCCCGCCGTGGAACCACACCTCGGGCGGCGAGCCGCCCTACGAGAGCTTCCGCAACCACCTGGAGGGGTACACCAAGTTCCCCTGGGAGACGAAGTTCGGCAAGCTGCACGGGGCCGGGCACCTGTGGGTGGGCGGCCACATGATGTACATCGGCTCGCCCAACGACCCGGTGTTCTTCCTCAACCACTGCATGATCGACCGCTGCTGGGCGCTGTGGCAGCAGCGGCACCCCGACGTGCCCCACTACCTGCCGCTGCACGACACCCCGGACGTGCCCGACCTGCACACCCCGCTCGGGCCCTGGCACACGCTGACGCCCGCCGACCTGATCGACCACACCCGGTGGTACCGCTACGACAGCTGACCACCGCCGCGGCGGGCCGCGACGGCTCCCCCCGGGCCGTCCGGCCCCCGCCCGGCGGGCGGCCGGGACCCCGGCCGCCCGCCGCCCCCCGCCCCGCCGTTCGCCGCCGCCGACCGGAGTCCCTGGAGCCGCCCCATGCCGTTCGCCCGCCGCGCCCGCGCGGTCGCCGCCCAGGCGGCCGTCACGGCCTTCCTGCTGAGCGTCACCGCCGCCTGCGGGCCCGGCGGGGGCGGGGACGGTTCAGGGCCCGACGACCTCGACCTCGGGGTGATCCCCATCATCGACGTGGCCCCCGTGCGGCTCGGCGTCGAGCAGGGGTTCTTCGCCGAGCAGGGCCTCGACCTCACCATGACCGAGTCGCAGGGCGGCGCCGCGATCGTGCCCGCGGTGACCAGCGGCAGCCTCCAGATCGGCTACTCCAACATCGTCAGCCTGCTCGTCGCCAGGAGCCAGGGCGTTCCGGTGCGCATGGTGTCGGTCGGCGCCCGGGCCTCGGCCGACGCGCTCGACGACGGCTCCGGGCAGCTGATGGCGGCCGACGAGGGCATCACCGACGTCGCGGACCTGCGCGGCCGGACGGTGGCCGTCAACACGCTGCTGGGGATCAACGAGGTCGCCGTCCGCACCGGCCTCGAACGCCACGGCCTGTCGGCCGACGACGTCTCCCTGGTCGAACTGCCCATCCCGAACATGCCCGCCGCCCTCGCCGCCGGCGACGTGGACGCGGCCATGCTCAGCGAGCCGTTCACCACGATCGCCGAGGCGGACGGCGCCCACGCGGTCCCGGTCAGCTACGCCGCCATGGGCGAGGGCCTGCCGATCGCGGGCTGGTTCACCTCCGAGTCCTTCGCCCGGGAGCACCCCGATGTGCTGGAACGGTTCACCACGGCGCTCGAACGGTCCCTGCGGTACGCCGAGGAGCACCCGGACGAGGCGCGGGCCGTGCTGGACAGCTACCTCGACCTGGCGGACGGCGTGAGCGCCGAGGTGACCCTGCCCGGCTGGGACCCGGCCACCGAGCCGGCCGAGATCGAGGACGTGGCCCGGCTGACGGCCGAGGCCGGGCTGATCGAGGACCTGGGCCCGCTGGACGGGCTCATCGCGCCGTAGGCGCCCTCGCGCGTGGGCCGCCGCACCGACCCGAAGGGCTGCCATGGCCTGGTACCAGCACCGCCGCACGCGCGCGGTGCCCGAGTCACTGCTCGGCCCCGCGGGCCTGCTGCTGGCCGCCGCGCTGGTCGAGGTGCTGCCGAGAGCCGGCCTCGTGCCGGCCGAGTACCTGCCGCCGTTGAGCGCGATGGCCGGCGCGCTCGCCGGCGAGGCGGGTGACGCGGCGTTCTGGCGGGCGCTGCGCGACACCCTGACGGGCTGGGGCGCGGGCCTGGCCCTCGCCACGGCGGCCGGGGTGCTGCTCGGCCTCGTGATCGGCCGGGCGGAGCCGCTGCGCCGGGCGACCGCGTCCACCATCGAGTTCCTGCGGCCGATCCCCTCGGTCGCGCTGGTGCCGCTCGCGGTCCTGCTGCACGGCACGGGCCCGCGCGCCACGCTGCTGCTCGTGGTCTACGCGGCGGTGTGGCCCGTCCTGCTCCAAGTGCTCGCGGGCGTGCGGGACGTGGACCCCGTGGCGCGCGACACGGCGGCCGTCTTCCGGCTCCCGACCCTGACCAGGCTGCGCCACCTGCTGTGGCCGACGCTGCTGCCGTACCTGATGACCGGGCTGCGCCTGGCCGCGTCCGTGGCCCTGATCCTGGCGGTGACCGCGCAGCTGGTCATCGGCTCCCCCGGGCTCGGCCGCGAGATCGCGCTGGCCCAGGCGGCGAACGCGGTGGAGCGCATGTACGCGCTGGTGATCGTGACGGGCCTGCTCGGCGTGTGCGTCAACGCGGGGGCGCGGGCGCTGGAGCGGCGGGTGCTGTTCTGGCACACCTCGGAGCGGACGGAGGCGGCGGCATGAGCCGGAACGCGCCCGTGCGCACGCGGGAGCGCGGGCGCTCCCGCGTGCGGGGCGGGGCGCGCACGGCGCTGCGGGCGGCGGCATCGGGCGCGGTGCGCCTGGCGTACGCCCTCGGCCTCCCTGCCGCGCTGCTCGCGCTGTGGTGGGCGCTCACCGCGCGCGGCGGCAGTTTCTACTACCCGCCGCTCGGCGACATCGCCGCCGCGTTCACCGACACCTGGCTGACCGGCGGGCGGCTCGCGCGGGACGTGGCGCCGAGCCTGGCCAGGCTCGCGGCCGGCTGGGCCGGCGCGGTGCTCCTCGGCGTGGGCCTGGGCCTGCTGCTTGGGCTGCGACCGAGGCTGCGGGCGCTGGCCGAGCCGCTGCTCGCCTTCTGCCGGGCCGTTCCGCCGCCGGTGCTGATCCCCGTCCTCATGCTGGTGGCCGGCATCGGCAACGGGATGAAGGTCGCGGTCATCGTCACCGGCGCGGTCTGGCCGGTGCTGCTCAACACGATCCAGGGCGTCAGGTCGCTCGACGAGGTGCTGTCCGACACCGCGCGCTGCTACGGGGTGACCGGGGCGGCGCGGCTGCGGCGCCTGGTGCTGCCCGCCGCCGCGCCCGCGATCGTCACCGGCATGCGGCAGGCGCTCTCCCTCGCGATCATCCTCATGGTGATCGGCGAGATGTTCGCCAGTTCGAGCGGACTCGGCTTCGCCATCGTCCAGTTCCAGCGCGGCTTCGCCATCCCCGAGATGTGGAGCGGCATCTTCCTGCTGGGTCTGGTCGGCTTCGGCCTCTCGCTGCTGTTCGGGCTGTTCGAGGCGCGCGCCCTCGGCTGGTACCACGGGCAGCGCGGCCTCGCCCGCGGCGCGGGGGGCGCGCGGCGGGCGGCACGGCCGCGGGAGCGGGCGGGCGGGGACACGCGGGCCGGGGACGCCGGCACCGCTTCGGCGAGGGACGAGGAGTGACATGACCACGCGTACACCCGGGGCGCGGGCCGCCGATGCCGTGGCGCCCGGCCGCCTCGACGTGGTGGGCCTGGCCAAGACCTACCGGGACCGGCGGCGGACGGTCGAGGCCGTCCGCGACCTGACGTTCACCGTCGAGGCGGGCCGGCTGGCCTGCGTCGTCGGGCCCTCGGGGGCGGGGAAGACCACGCTGCTGCGGTGCGTCGCCGGGCTGCTGGCGCCGACCTCGGGGACCGTCCGCATCGGCGGCGAGCCCGTGCAGGCGCCGCCGCCCGGCATGGCCGTCGTCTTCCAGGAGTACGCGCGCAGCCTCCTGCCGTGGCTGACGGTCGCGCGCAACGTCGAACTCCCGCTGCGCCACAAGAAGCTGCCGAGGGCCGAGCGGGAGCGCCTGGTGGCGCGTTCGCTCGCGGCCGTCGGGCTCGCGGACGCGTCGGCGGCCCACCCCTGGCAGCTCTCCGGCGGCATGCAGCAGCGGGTCGCCATCGCCCGCGCGCTCGCGTACGAGCCCGACGTGCTGCTGATGGACGAGCCGTTCGCCGCCGTCGACGCGCAGACCCGCGCCGACCTTGAGGACCTGACCCGCGCCCTGTGGCGGGAGCGCGGCATGACGGTGCTGTTCGTGACGCACGACATCGACGAGGCCGTCTACCTCGGGGAGCGGGTGCTGGTGCTGTCCGCGGCGCCGACCGTCGTCCTGCGCGTGATCGAGATCGATCTGCCCGAGGAGCGCGAGCAGTTGGCCACGCGCGCCCTGCCGCGGTTCGCCGAACTGCGGGCCGAGGTGTTCGGCCTGGTCAGGCAGGCCAAGACGTACCACGACGCGCCGGGCGCGCGGACGTGAACAGCGGCGCCGGTGACGACATCCTGCGCGGCACGCTCGCGGAGCTGACCTGGCCGGAGGTGGCGCGGGCCGCCCGCGAGGGGGCGGTACTGCTGTGGGCGTTCGGCGTGATCGAGCAGCACGGCCCGCACCTGCCGACGGGCACCGACGTCTACCTGCCGAGCGCCTGGCTGCGCGCGGTGCGGCGGCACCTGGCGGACCTGGGCGTGCCCGCGCTGATCGTGCCGCCCTACTACTGGGGCGTCAACGTCGTGTCGGCCGGCTTCCCCGCCTCGTGGAGCGTGCGGCCCGCGGTGATGACGGAGCTGATGGCGGACGTGTTCTCCGGGCTCGCGGGCGACGGGTTCCGGCACGTGTTCTGCTTCTCGGGGCACGGCGACGCGCTGCACAACCGCACGGTGCACGCCGGTGTCCTGATCGGCCGGGCGCGGCACGGGATCGACGCGACCTTCGTGGCCGAGCCCGACCTGGTGGCGCGGCTGCCGCTCGACCCCGCCGACCCGGCGGTGACCGTGCTGCCCGCGCCGCCGCCGCCCGCCGTCGCGTTCCCCGACCTGCACGCCGGCCGGGCCGAGACGTCGATGATGCTGGCCGACCGGCCAGGGCTCGTGCGCCCGGGGCACACCGGGCTGCCGCCCGTGGTGCTCGGTCCCGACGAGGTGGCCGCGTGGCGGCGCGGCCACCGGCACGCCCGCCGTATCGCCCCGGACGGCCATGTCGGCGATCCGGCCGCGGGCGATGCCGCCGAGGGCGCGGCGGCCACCGAGGACGCCGCCGAACGCGCCGCGCGCGCCGTGGCGGCGCGCCTGGGACGCGCGGGCCGCTGAGCCCGCGCGCCCCCTGCCCTCCCCGCCCCCGGGCCCAGGACGCCGGCCGTCCTGGGCCCGCGCCATGCGCGCGGCCGGCACCGCGCGCCCCTCCCGCGCCTTCCCGCACCTTCCCGCGTCTCCCCGCACCTTCCCGCGCCTTTCGCGCCCCCGCCGGGCCAGGTCGCCTCGCGGACGCCCCTTGGACGCCCCAGGGACGCCTCCCCGATGCCGCGGAACGCCCGGCGATGCGCGGCCAATGCGACCGCGGTGCGCGGCGAGAACGGTGCCGATACCGGCCTCCGTCACGCTCAGGGAGGCAGTGCGGACAGCCGGTGCGGGGAGCGGAGGCGGCATGAGGACGCTGGGAGCCCGGGGCGCGGGCGAGGTGGTGGTGCAGAAGTACGGCGGCAGTTCGCTGGCCACAGGCCACCAGCTCGAAGCCGTCGCACGGCGCGTCGCGGGCGCGGCGCGCGGCGGCCGGCCGGTGGTCACGGTGGTGTCCGCCCGCGGCGACACCACCGACGAGCTGATCGGTCTCGCGCGGGGCATCAACCCCGCTCCGCGCGGCCGTGAACTCGACCAGCTGCTGGCGACCGGCGAGACCGCGTCGGCCGCGCTGCTCGCGATGGCGCTCCAGCACATCGGGCAGCCGGCCACGGCCCTGACCGGCGCGCAGAGCGGCATCCTCGTCAACGGACCGCACGGGCTCGGCACGATCGTGGCGATCGACACCGAACGCGCCACGAGGCTGCTCGGCAAGGGCGAGGTCGTCGTGGTCGCCGGTTTCCAGGGCATCACGGCCTCGGGCGACACCATCACCCTGGGCCGGGGCGGCTCCGACACCACCGCGGTGGCGCTCGCCGCCGAACTCGGCTCCCGGAGCTGCGAGATCTACACGGACGTCCCGGGCGTGCTCACCGCCGACCCGCGCGTCGTGCCGAACGCCCGGCTGCTGCCGGAGGTCGACATCGACGTCATGGCCGAGATGGCGTTCGCCGGGGCGCGCGTGATGCACGCGCGCGCCGTCGAACTCGCCGCCCTCTACGGCATCGACATCCTCGTCGGCGGCTCGACGGCCGCGCACGCGGGCACGCGCATCCATCACAGAGACGGGCAGGACATGCTGGAAGCCAGAGCCGCCGTCGTGGCGGTCGTACACGAAGCGGACGTGACACGGGTGACGTTCCGCAGCGCCGCCGGCCCGGAGGACCCGGCCCGCGCGGTGTTCGGAAGCCTCGCGGACGCGGCCATCCCGGCCGACATGGCCACCGTCACCAGCACACCTGACGGCGACGTGGCGGTGGGTCTCACCGTCGGCCGGGCGCACACCCGCGCGGTGCGCGAGTGCCTCGCCCCGCTCGCGGGGCCGGCCGGCGGCGTGGAGGTCGACGAGCACCTGGCCAAGGTGTCCATCGTCGGCAAGGGCCTGCTCAGCAGGCCGGAGTACGTCTCGCGCATGCTCAACTCCCTGGGCTCCGACGGCGTCGGCGCCCGCCTGCTCGCGGCGTCGCAGCTGCGGGTCTCGGTCACGGTGCCGAGCGGCGAATCGGGCCGCGCGGTACGGGTGCTGCACTCCGAGTTCGGCCTCGACGCCGGCACGGAGGCCGCACACCGCCACCTGTCCCACCAGCCCTGACCCCTGGACTCCTCATGACGGACAACACCTCTTTCGCCCGCCGGCTGCGGCTGCGGCGGCTGCACCACCACGACCCGGAGCGGCTGTTCATCGTGCCGCTCGACCACTCCGTCACCGACGGCCCGCTGACCCCGGCGGTGCGGCTCGACGCGCTGGTCGGCCAGCTCGCCGCGCACCACGTGGACGCCGTCGTCCTGCACAAGGGCGCGCTGCGGCACGTGGACTCCGAATGGTTCGCCAGCACCTCGCTGATCGTGCACCTGAGCGCGAGCACCGTGCACGCGCCCGACCCGGACGCCAAGTACCTGGTCGCGAGCGTCGAGGAGAGCCTGCGGGCGGGCGCGGACGCCGTCAGCGTGCACGTGAACCTCGGCTCGCGCGAGGAGCGGCGGCAGATCGCGGATTTCGCCGCCGTCTCGGAGGCGTGCGACCGGTGGAACGTGCCGCTGCTCGCGATGGTCTACCCGCGCGGCCCCGCGATCGAGGACCCGCGGTCGCCCGCGCTCGTCGCGCACGCCGTGCAACTGGCCGCCGACCTCGGCGCCGACCTGGTCAAGACGCCGTACGCGGGCTCGGTGACCGACATGGCCGCCATCACGTCGGCGGCCCCCATCCCGGTCGTGGTCGTCGGCGGCCCGCGCGACCACGACGAGTCGAGGACCCTGGCCTACGTGTCGGACGCCCTGCGCGGCGGCGCGGCCGGGGTCGCGATGGGGCGCAACGTCTTCCAGTCCCCCGATCCCGGCGCCATGGCCGACAAGCTCTCCGGCCTCATCCACCGGAAGGTCCCGCACCTGGGCCGCGCGGTGCGGGCCGGGCGCCCCGGGCAGGCCGTCCCGGTGTGAGCGCCGCACGGCCGCCCCGCCGACCCGCCCGCCGCCACCCAAGAACCGGCCGGTCCGTTCCGCCCGTTCGGCCCGCCCGTGCCAGAAGCAACGACCCGAGGAGTTCTCCCGTGAAGCTCAGCTGGCTCGACATCCGTTCCCTCGGCGACGCGCGCGACGCCATCGTGCAGGAGGCGCTGCACCACCGCGTCGACGCCGTGGTCGCCGACGACCCCGCGCTCTTCGCGGACCTGCCGCCCACCGTGACCAAGGTGCTGTTCCCGCAGGGCAAGCCGCTGCCCGAGGACTTCGGGGACGCCGCGATCGTCGTCGTCGACCCGCGCACGCACGGCGTGACCCCGGCCGAGCTGGCCACGCGGCACCCCGGTGTCGAGTTCGGCCGGTTCGTGGAGATCATCGACGCGCCCACCCTCGAAGACGCCTGCGAGTCGGCGCGCACGGAGAAGTGGAGCCTGCTGCTGTTCCGCGACCCCACCAAGATCCCGCTGGAGATCGTGATCGCCGCGGCGGCCCGCGCCGAGGGCTCCCTGATCACCGTGGCGGGGGACGTGGAGGAGGCCGAGATCATCTTCGGCGTGCTCGAACACGGCGCGGACGGCGTGATGATGGCACCGGCCGCGGTCGGCGACACCGCCGCCCTGAAGCGGGCGGCAGAGGCCGAGGTGCCCAACCTCGACCTGGTCGAACTGCGCGTCGTCGAGACCGCGCACGTCGGCATGGGCGAGCGGGCCTGCGTGGACACCTGCACCTACTTCCGCGAGGACGAGGGCATCCTGGTCGGCTCGCACTCCAAGGGCATGATCCTGTGCGTCAGCGAGACCCACCCGCTGCCGTACATGCCGACCCGCCCGTTCCGGGTCAACGCGGGCGCGGTGCACTCCTACACGCTGGGCACCGGCGAGCGCACCAACTACCTGAGCGAGCTGAAGACCGGCAGCAAGGTCACGGCCGTGGACGTCAAGGGCAACACCCGCCTGGTGACGGTCGGCCGGGTGAAGATCGAGTCCCGCCCGCTGATCTCGATCGACGCGGAGGCGCCCGACGGACGCCGGGTGAACCTGATCCTCCAGGACGACTGGCACGTCCGCGTGCTCGGGCCCGGCGGGGTCGTGCTCAACTCGACCGAGCTCAAGCCGGGGGACACGGTGCTCGGGTACCTGCCGCGCGCGGACCGGCACGTGGGCTACCCGATCGACGAGTTCTGCCTGGAGAAGTGACGCGTGCGCGCCACCGGGCGGCCGTGCGCCGCCCGGTGGCGCCCGCTGTGTCCGCGCCCGCCGCCGGGTCAGCTCCCCCGGTGCAGGTAGGCGTCGCGGACCGTCTGCTCGACCCGGTTGCCGTCCGCGTCGCGCGCGGTGACGCGCAGCGTCACGGCAGCGTCGCCCCGCACGTCGCGGGGGCGCTGGAGCAGCGCGTCGAACGCGTTGCCGCCGCGCGCCCGCACCCGGACGGCGTCGGTGAACGACGTGCCGCCGTCCCAGGACGCGGCGACCTCGACCGTGACGCCGCGCGGCGCGGCCAGGCCGTCCTGGTGCCGGACGGCGATGCCCACGTGGTGGGTGCGGGCGGCGCGCACGGCGTTGCGCGCGTCCGCGCCCATGGCGTAGTCGAGGTGCAGCAGCGGCAGCGGGACCTCCTGTGCCGCGGGTCCCGAGCGGAAGTTCCACGAGGTCTCGGTCCTGGTGCCGAACGCCCAGGCGGCGCCGCCGCGTTCCGTGGTCAGATCGAGCCGGTAGTCGCCTTCGCCCGCCGGCACGTCGAACGTGGTGTGGGCGGACGCGGCGCGGCCCACCTCCGTGCCGTCGCGGTACAGGGCCGCGGTGACCCGGTCGCCGGGCCTGGCCCGTGCGGCGTGCCCGTCGGAGTCGGTGAACTCGGGGATGCGCAGCAGCATCGCGTTCCCGGCCCGCGCCGAGGGGGCGGAGCCGCGCGGGTGCGCGGGCCTGACCACCGCGCCGGTCCAGCGTTCCGTGCCGACGTGGTGCGCGGCGTAGGAGCGTTGCTCGCCCCGGGGCGCGAAGCCCGTGACGGGCTGGTCGTAGAACGAGCCGAGCGCGTGGTGCACGTGGTGCTGCCACACGGTGTCGCCCGCGCTGATGTGCTCGGTGCGGGTCGTGCCTGTGGGAACCTCGCGCGGTGAGTCCGGCATGGCGATGCCCTGGTGCGGACGCCAGGCGACGCGCTGCGCCGAACCCCACTCGGCGCTGCCCGCGGCGGCGTAGGTGACCTCGACCCGCGCGGAGTTCCACGGGGTGACGGTGTGCACGACGCGGCGCGGCACGTGCCCGGCGGCAACCTGCATCACGTCGTACAGGTAGGGGCTCTTGGCCGTGCCCGCGAACGTGACCACCGTGCGGCGCGCGGCGGCGCGTTCCAGCAGCGCGGTGCCCTGCGCGTGGCCGACCCGCACCACGGGCAGCGCGTGCACGTTGCCGTTGGGGCGCCAGCGGGTCCAGGCGGTCCTGCCCTCGTCCGCGACGATCATCAGCCCCGCCGCGCCCGCCTCTGCGGCCCGTTCCGCGAGCGGCGCGTAGGCGCCGCCCGGCTCGCCGCGGACGACCGCGAGCCTGCCGCGCACGTCGCGGAAGTCCGGCTCTGGACCCGTGCCCGCGTCGGCGACGGCGAGCCGGTCGGTGCCGCGCCCGAACAGCGGGGCGGCCGACAGGTAGAACGGGTCCAGGTCGAGGCGGGTGCCCGGCACGGCCGCGGTGAGGACCGGCGCGACCAGCTGCCAGCGGGACGCGAACTCGAAGGCGCCCTCCCGCACCGGCTCGGTCGGCGTCACCAGCAGCCGCGCCTGGCCCACGGGGTGGGTGAAGGAGTGGGTGAGGTCGTGGCCGTCGTGGTGCCGGTGGTACTGGTAGTTCGTCCAGCCGCGCTGCTCCGCCGGCCGCGGCGTCCTGACCTCGACGGGAACGGCCCGCGAGAGGTCGAGCCGCACCTCGGTGTCCCCGGTGACGGCCACCTCGGGGAGCACGCCGAGGTAGGACTCGTAACGGCCGTCGGCGTCCACGGCGTTGGCGGTATGGCTGACGAGGTAGGTGCCCTCCTCGACCCGCGCGGAGGGCGCGGCCCCGCCGGTGTCGGGCCGGACGACGCCTTCGGGTCCCCAGATGAACGGCCAGGCTCCGGCGATCCGCCGGCCGTCGGGGCCGGTGACGACCGGAGTGAGGGTGTGCAGCGGCCCGTCGACCACCAGGGACAGCGTGGTGCGCACGACCGTGCCGTCGGGCGCGGTCGCGGTCAGGTGGCCGTAGTAGTCCCCGCGTTCGGCGTGCCGCGCAACGGCGGTCAGCGCCACCTCGGCGGTGCCGCCCGCGGGGACGCGCACCGTCTCGGCGCCGGTCACCAGCGCGCCCGGGGCGAGGGCACGCCCGCCGCCGGTGGCCAGGCCGGTGGCGAGGTCGAGGGTGACGGGGGTGTCCGAGGTGTTGGTGAAGCGGACGGTGGCCTCCTGCTCGCCCGCCTCGCCCGCGGTGAACGGGCCGAGCGCGAGGGTGCCGGTCGCGGTGAGGTCGCCGGACACGGCGGCGGCCACGTCCACCCGCCCGCCGCCCTGCTCGGTCACGGCGGTGCCGGGCACGAGGCGCGCGGTGCTGACCAGGGCGTCCTTCATCCGGCCCGCGCTCCAGTCGGGATGCCGCTGGGCGAGCAGCGCGGCGGCGCCCGCGACGTGCGGGGCCGCCATGGACGTGCCCGAGGCGGAGGTGTGGTGCTCGTCGACGGGCTGCCCCATCGCCGTACCGGCGGCGCGCGCCGCGACGATCCCGACGCCGGGCGCGGTGAGGTCGGGCTTGACCGCGCCGTCGCCGGCGCGCGGGCCGCGGCTGGAGAACGGCGCGAGCGTGTCGTCGCGGTCGACCGCGCCCACCGTGAGCGCCGCCGTCGCGGCGCCTGGGGCGCTCACGGTCGAGGCGCCGCGCTCGCCGTCGTTGCCCGCGGAGACGACGAACAACGTGTCGGTGGCCGCGGTGAGTTCGTCCACGGCGCGGCTGAGCGGGTCGGTGCCGTCGCTCGCGGCGGACGAGCCCAGGCTCATGTTGACGATGTCGGCGCCCTGGGCGGCGGCCCACTCCATGCCCGCGATCACGGCGGACTCGCTGCCGTAGCCGTCGTCGCCGAGCACCTTGCCGATGAGCAGGCCGGCGCCCGGCGCGACGCCGCGCCTGCCGGTGCCGCCCGCCGCGCCGGAGCCGCCGACGGTGGCCGCGACGTGCGTGCCGTGGCCGAACGCGTCGCCCGTTCCCGCGCCGCCGGAGAAGTCGCGGCTGCCGGTGATGCGGCCGGCCAGGTCCGGGTGCGCGGGGTCGGCGCCGGTGTCGAGGACGGCGACGGTCACGCCCTCGCCGTCCCAGCCGGCCTCCCACGCCTCAGGCGTGCCGATCTGCCCGGTGCTGCGGTCGAGCGTGGCGCGCACCCGGCCGTCGAGGCGCAGCGAGGGCGCGGGCGCCGCGCGGCGTTCCCCCGCGGCTGCCGGGGGCGGGCCGAACGCGTCCCAGAACTCCCCCAGTCGCTCGGTGGGGATGTGCAGCGACGTGGCGTCGATGCTGTGCAGGCGGTGGGAGGGCGCGCCGTCCTCGTGCAGGGCGGTCAGCGCGTCGAAGCCGGCCGCCGCCATGCCCTCGGGGCGGGTGACCAGCAGCGGCAGCCCGTCGGCCGCGCCGTGGCCCTGCTCGATGAGGCCGGTGACGTCGAACAGGCCCGCGTCGACGGTGCCGTCGAGCACCAGCGGCCGGGCGTCCGAGGGCAGCACGGTCAGCCGCCCGTCCCGTTCGAGCTGCTCGAAGTGGATGTGGCCGCGCCCGGGGCCCGGGGTGATGGTCGCCGCCTGCCTGCCGCCGCCCGCGTCGGCCAGCGTGACGGTGTCGCCGGTGATCAGCGGGACGTCGACGGGGTCGCGCCCGCCGGCCGCGGCCTGCTGCCCGGCCGGCGGCGGCCCCGCCGGCGGCTGGGCGGCGGCGGGCAGTACGCCGCCGGTCGCCAGCAGCGCTCCCGTGGAGACCGCCGCCAGCAGGCGAGCGGTACGTCTCTTGTGCCTCACGTGGTCCCAACCTTTCGCTCGGAAGGCAAGAATCCGGCCGCCCGGTCGGGGAAGTCACGCCTTTCCCGTGGCGCAGTGGCGACATGTCGCCATTGCGACATCCACGGCTTCAGTGATCGACTCGGGGGCCGACGCGAACGGGAGGCACGATGCTTCAGGCGGCAGGGCTGACGACGGACGAGGAGGCGGTCTACCGGGAGTTGGTGGCGGTCGAGGCGGCCACGCCGCACGAGGTCGCGGCGCGGACCGGGCTCACGGCGGAGTGCACCGAGCGGGTGCTCGCCTCGCTGGAGCGCCGCGGCATGGCCAACCGGTCGGGGCGCGGGCCCGTCGCGTGGGCCGCGAGCCCGCCGGACGTGGCGCTGCTGCCGCAGCTGCGGCAGCGGGCCGAGGCGCTTGAGGAGGCGCGGGCGGCGGTGGCCGACCTGCTGGAGACCTACCGCGGCACGCGGCGGCACGACGCGGCGCGGCTGATCGAGGTGGTCACGGGGACCGCCGCGATGCGGCAGCGGCTGCGCCAGATCCAACGGAGCGCGCGGCACGAGGCGTTGTGGTTCTGCAAGGCCCAGTACGTGGCGATGCCCTCGGGCACGAACACCGCCGAGTTCGACGCGCTGGCCCGCGGGGTGCGCTACCGGGTGCTGTACGAGCGGGCGTTCTTCGAGGACGCGGGCGCGGTGGACAACGTGGTGGCCGGGATGCGGGCGGGCGAGGAGGCCAGGTCGGTCCCCCACCTGCCGTTGCGCATGGCGATCGTGGACCGCAGGCTCGCCCTGTGCCCGCTGGTGCCCGGCGGGCCGCACGGCAGCCCGCGCGAGCCGACGGCCGCGCTGGTGCGCGAGAGCAGCCTGCTGCACGCGCTGCTCGCCCTGTTCGAGCGCTACTGGGCGGACGGGGTGCCGCTCGGCGTCGGCACGGCGGGCGCGGTCACGGTGCCCGACCCGGCGGCCGGCACCCCGCTCGGCCCCGAGGACAGGCGCCTGCTCTCCCTGCTCGTGGCCGGCCTCGCGGACAAGGCGATCGCGAGCCAGCTCCAGTTGAGCACGCGCACGGTGCAGCGCCGGGTGCAGCAGCTGATGCGGCTGACCGGCGCCGCGAGCCGCATGCAGCTGGCCTGGCTCGCGGGCCGCAAGGGCCTGATCTGAGGGACTGCCGCCCGGCGTTCGTGGAACGCGGGTGATCAGCCGGTGATGCGGTCGCGGGCGTGCCGCAGGGCGTCGAGGATCACCTCCTCGCGCTCCGCGTCGAGGCGGACGAGGGGCACCGAGCAGCTCAGCGCCTCGTTGACCGCGCCGCCGAACCTCAGCGGCACGGCGAAGCAGCGCAGGCCGAGGGTGGATTCCTGCTCGTCCACGGCGTGGCCGCGCCGGGCGACGGCCTCCAGCTCCTCCCGCAGGCGCGGCCTGCCGGTGATCGAGTGCGGGGTGCGGGCGGTGAGGGTGCCGGGGAGCAGGGCGTCGACCTCGGACCAGGGCCTGTGCGCCATGATCGCCTTGCCGAGCCCCGTGGACCAGCAGGGCAGCCGGCGGCCCGGCTTGGAGACGACGGCGAGCGAGTGCCGGGACGGGCAGGTCGCGAGGTAGACGATCTCGTGCCCGTCGAGCCTGGCGAGGTGGATCGTCTCCCCCAGCTTGGCCGACAGGTCGTTCATCACGGGCTGTGCGCGCCGCACGACGTCGTCGTGCTCGACGTAGGCCGCCCCGGCGCGCAGCGCCCTGATGCCGAGGTGGAACCCGGACCCCGCCTGGTCCTGCTCGACCCAGCCGGTGCGGACCAGGGTCATGAGCAGCGCGTAGGCGCTCGCCCTGGGGATGGCGAGGTCGCCGGTGACGTCCCGCAGCGTGCGCGGCGACTCGGCCGCGCTGAGGTATTCGAGCACGGCGATGGTCCGGTCCGCGGACTTCACGCTGCGTACCCGCCCGGCGTCCTGCGGCCCGTCGGATCCCGTCACGGTTTTCTCCTCTGATCTCTTGACGCCCGCGCCCGGGCAGCACTTTACTCCCGTCTACCAAGTTAGACGATGTCTCCATACGGAGACAACTTGCAGACAAGGGGTACTCCGGTGCCGGCACATCTCCAGCGGCCCAGCGCTCTCCAGGGGCTGCTCGCCTTCCCCGTCACACCGTTCCGCGCGGACGGCGACCTGGACCTCCCGGGCTTCGAGCAGCACCTGGCCGACATGGTGGACGCGCGCCCGTCCGCCCTCTTCGCGGCCTGCGGCACCGGCGAGTTCGCCTCGCTCACGCACACCGAGTACGGCGAGGTCGTGCGGACCGCCGTGTCGGTCGCCGGCGGGCGCGTGCCCGTCTACGCCGGCGTCGGCGGCGGCACCAGGACCGCGGCCGAGTTCGCCGTGACCGCGGAGCGGTGCGGCGCGGCCGGTGTCCTCGTCCTGCCGCCCTACCTCCAGGTCGGCCCGCCCGCCGGCCTGGTCGCGCACTACCGGCGGATCGCGGCGGCCACCGGCCTGCCCCTGATCCCCTACCAGCGCTCCACGGCCGTCTTCACCCCCGAGGCCGTGGCCGAACTGGCCGGCATCGAACAGGTCGTGGCGTTCAAGGACGGCCACGGCGACCTGGAGCTGCTGCAACGCGTCCACACCGCGACCGGCGGCGCGCTGCCGCTGCTCAACGGCATGCCGACGGCCGAGACGTTCGCCCGCGCCTACGCCGCGGTCGGCGCGCGCGCCTACTCCTCGGCGACGCTGGCCTTCGCGCCCCGCATCGCCCGCGCGTTCTTCGACGCCTTCGAGCGCGACGACGAAGCGGTGCAGGCCACGCTGCTGCGGGAGTTCTACGTGCCGCTCACCGAACTGCGGCTCACCACGAACGGCTACGCGGTGGCCCTGGTCAAGGCCGGTCTCGCGGTGCGGGGCCGGCCGGCGGGACCGGTGCGGCCCCCGCTCGCGGACCTCACGCCCGAGCACCGCGAGCTCCTGGCCCGGCTCATCGAACGCGGCCACGCGGCCCTGGACGCCGCCCCGACGGACGCGTGAGGCCCCGTTCCGAGCCCACCGCGAAGGAGGAACGATGAAGTCCCCTCTCCGCCCACCCGCCCTCGCCGGACCACCGGGCCGGCGGGCGGGCGCCCTGCTCGGCGCGGGCACGATGCTGCTCGCCGCCGGCTGCACGGTCGCCAACTCGGGCGCGACCGCCGCAGGCGCCGACACGGTGCGCATCGTCCTGCCCGAGGAGCCGCCCACCCTCGAACCGTGCGACGCCTCCCTGACCGCCACCGGCCGCGTGACCCGGTCCAACATCACCGAGCCGCTGACAGAACGCGTTCCCGCGACCGGCGAGCTGGCCCCCAAGCTCGCCACCGCGTGGGACCGGCGGGACGCCACGACCTGGCGGTTCACCCTGCGCGATGGCGTCGAGTTCCACGACGGCACGCCGTTCACGGCCGAGGCCGCCGCGTTCTCCATCGACCGGACCGTCAACTCCGGCATCGACTGCAACGTGGCCGGCTACGTGTTCGGCGACAGCGAGATCTCCGCGACGGCCGTCGACGGCACGACCCTCGACGTCACCACCGCCGAGCCCGACCCGATCCTGCCGCTGCGCCTGTCGTTCGTGGAGATCGTGCCGACCCACACCGACACCTCGGGCAAGGTGCGCGAGCCCGTGGGCACCGGCCCCTACCGCATCGACACCTGGAACCAGGGCATCAACCTGCGGCTCGACCGCTTCGACGACTACTGGGGCGAACAGCCCGCGTACGCCGCCGCGCTCTACTCCTGGCGCGCCGAGGGCAGCATCCGCGCCGCCATGGTCACCAGCGGCGAGGCCGACGTGGCCGTCGGCCTCGCGCCCGCGGACGGGGCGGGCGAGCACGCCGTCGAGTTCCCCAACAACGAGACCTCGTACCTGCGGATGGACGCCGCGAAGCCGCCGCTTGACGACATCCGCGTCCGGCAGGCCATCAACTACGCCATCGACCGCGAGGGCCTGGTCGCCTCGGTGTTCGCCGGACTCGGCGAACCCGCGGGGCAGATCGTCCCCGACGGCGTCACCGGCTACAACCCGGACATCGCGGCCTGGCCCCACGACATGGACCGGGCCAGGGAACTGATCGACGAGGCACGCGCCGACGGCGTGCCCGTGGACACCACCATCACCCTCATCGGCCGCAACGGCATCTACCCGAAGGCGGCGGAGACCCTGGAAGTCGTACAGAACGCGCTGCTCGACGCGGGCCTGCGGGTGGAGATCCGGATGCTGGACGTGAACGCATGGATGGAGTACCTGCTCCGGCCGTTCCCCGCGGACACCGGTCCCACGCTGCTCCAGGCGCAGCACGGCAACCAGGCGGGGGACGCCGCCTTCTCCCTGGGCCAGATCTACGGCAGCGAGGGCGCGCAGAGCTCCTGGGGGACGCCGGAGCTCGACCGGCTGATCCAGGAGGCCGAGCTGTCCTCGGACGCGGAGCGGCAGGCCGCGTTCGCCGAGGCGCTGGCCCACCAGGACCGTGAGGTCGTGCGCGACGCCGTCCTCGCGCACATGACCGGCATCATCTCCCTGTCGCCGCACGTGGCCTACGAGCCCGACTCGGCGACCAACGACGAAATGCATCTCGCCGCGATGCGCCCGGCGGGGTGAGGGGCGTGCTCGTCTTCCTCAGGAACCGCGTCCTGTCCAGCGCCGTCCCGCTGCTGTTCGTCGTGCTCGGCGTCTTCTTCCTCGCACGCCTCACCGGCGACCCGGCCAACCTCTACCTCCCGCTCAGCGCGACCCCCGAGATGCGCGAGGCGTTCTCGGAGTCGCACGGGTTCAACGACCCGCTGCTCGCGCAGTTCGGCGACTACCTGGCGCAGATCGCGAGCTTCGACTTCGGCGAGTCCCTGCGCACCGCGCAGCCGGCCGCGGAGGCCGTGCTGCGGGCGTTCCCCGCGACGCTGCAACTGGCCGGGTTCACCATGCTGTTCGCGATCGTCGGCGCCGTGCTCGTGGGCAGCCTCGCCGCATACCGGCCGAACTCGTGGGTGGACCGGGTGGCGAGCTTCCTGTCCGCCACCGCCGCGAGCACGCCCGACTTCTGGTTCGCCATCATGGGCGTGCTCGTCTTCGCCGTGCAGCTCGACTGGCTGCCGACCTCGGGCACCACGGGCGCCGGGGTGTGGGTGCTGCCCATCGCGACGCTGCTGATCCGGCCGTTCGGCGTGCTGGTGCAGGTGGTGCGCGGCGCGATGGTGTCCGCGCTCTCCGCGCCCTACGTCAAGGTGGCGCGCAGCAAGGGCGCGGGCGAGACGCGCGTGGTGTTCCGGCACGCGCTGCGCAACGCGGGCGCGCCCGCGCTCACCGTGGCGGGCGACCTGGCGGTCGGCCTGGTCAACGGGGCCGTGGTGGTCGAGACCATCTTCGGCTGGCCCGGCATCGGAAAACTCATGATCGATTCGATCCTCCAGCGCGACTTCGCGGTGCTCCAGGCGGCGGTGCTGCTGACCGCGCTGACGATCTTCGTGCTCAACATCCTCATCGACATCTGCTACGCGCTCATGGACGCGCGGGTCAGGCAGGGGGCGACGGTATGACCACCGTGAACGAGGCCCCGCGCCGAACCCGGCTGCTCCACCTGCTGCTGCGGGACCGCATGGCCTCGGCCGCCGCGGCCGTCCTGCTGCTGGTGGGCCTGTGCGCCCTGCTCGGGCCGCTGCTCCTCGGCGACCTCGCCAGGGAGCAGAACCTGCGCGCGATCAACCTGCGCCCCCTGAGCACCGACGAGGGCTGGGAGTTCGTGCTCGGCAGCGACTCGCTGGGGCGCAGCGTCCTGGCCCGGCTGATCGTCGCGGCCGGCACCACCCTGGCGGTCGCCGTGCCCGCGGTGCTGATCTCGCTGCTGATCGGCTCGCTGTGGGGCATGTGGGCCGGGTACCACCGCGGCTGGCGCGAGAACGTCTCCATGCGCGTCGCCGATGTGATCCTCAGCTTCCCCTCGCTGCTGCTCGCCGTGGTCGTGCTCTACGTGTTCGAGCCCAGCGTGGCCAACCTCGTCGCGGTCCTCGCGCTGGCCCGCATCCCGGTGTACCTGCGCACCGCGCGGGCGGAGTCGGCCGAGCTGCGCGGCAGGCTGTTCGTCGACGCGGCCCGCACGTTCGGCACCGGCGACTGGGCGGTGATCCGGCGGCACGTCGCGCCGGTCGTCGCCCCCACGCTGCTGACGGTGGCCGCGGTGGACTTCTGCTTCGTGATGCTGACGGAGTCCTCGCTCAGCTTCCTCGGCATCGGCATCCAGCCGCCCGACATGTCCTGGGGCCTCATGGTCGCCCAGGGCCGGCAGGAGCTCCAGACCGCCTGGTGGATCGCGGTGTTCCCCGGCCTGGCGATCATTCTGACCACCGTGTCGGCGACCGTTCTGGCCTCGTGGGCCAGGATCGCCGGCGACCCCGCCCAGCGCTGGCGGCTCACCGCGCCCGGGCGCAGCCGCCGCGGCCGGCGGGCCGCGGCAGGAAAGGAGCCGGCATGACAGCCGAGACGAGCGCGGAAGGCGACATCGCCCTGGAGGTCAGGGGGCTTTCCGTGGAGATCCGTACCCCGGCGGGCACCGTTCCCGTCGTGCGGGGCGCGGGATTCACCGCGCGCTCCGGCGAGACGCTGGCACTGCTCGGCGAATCGGGCTGCGGCAAGAGCATGACGGCGCAGGCCGTCGCGGGACTGCTCGACCCGGTCGCCGACGTGGTGGCGGGCGAGGTGCTGCTCAACGGCCGGGACCTGCTGCGGCTCGGCGCCCGCGAACGCCGCCGCCTCGCCGGGCCCGGACTCGGCGTCGTCTTCCAGGACGCGCTGACCGCGCTGAACCCGGTGTACCCGGTGGGCACCCAGCTGGCCGAGCCGTTCCGCATCCACCAGCGGCTTTCCCGCAGAGCCGCCGCCGAGAAGGCGGTCGAGCTGATGGAACGGGTCGGCGTGCCCGAGCCGCGCGCCCGCGCCAAGGCGTACCCGCACCAGTTCTCCGGCGGGCTGCGGCAGCGGCTGCTGATCGCGATGGCCGTGGCGCTGCGGCCCGCGGTGCTGCTGGCCGACGAGCCCACCACCGCGCTCGACGTGACGGTGCAGGCGCAGATCATGGAACTCCTCGCGGAACTGCGCCGCGAGCGGCGGATGGCCCTGGTCCTCATCACCCACGACCTGGCCGTGGTGGCCGAGGAGGCCGACCGGGTCGCCGTGATGTACGCGGGCGCCGTCGTGGAATCGGGGCCGACGGCCGAGGTGTTCAACGCGCCGCTGCACCCCTACACCCGCGGCCTGCTCGACTCCGTGCCGGCCGGGCGACCGCGCGGCACGCGGCTGCACTCGATCGAGGGCGCGCCGCCGCCGCCCACCGCGGTGCCCTCCGGCTGCGCGTACCGCACCCGCTGCCCACTGGCCCGCGAGCGGTGCGCCACCGAGCCGCCGCCGACCGCGGTGACGGGCCAGGGGCGCACCTCGGCGTGCCACTACTGGAAGGAGCTGGCCGATGCCTGAGCCGGACGCGGCGCCCGGCGCGCCGCTGCTCGAAGCGCGCGGTCTCGAAAAGGCGTTCCGGGTGCCGCGCGCCGCGTCGGGCGGCACCAGGCTGCACGCGCTCGCGGGCGTGGACCTCGCGGTGCGGCGCGGGCGGACCCTGGGGCTCGTCGGCGAGTCCGGGTGCGGCAAGTCGACCCTGGCCCGCGTGCTGCTGATGCTGGAGCGCCCCGACGCGGGCACCGTCAGGTTCGACGGCGTCGACCCGTTCGCCCTGCGCGGCAGGCGGCTGCTCGCGTGGCGGCGGCGGGTGCAGATGGTCTTCCAGGACCCGTTCGCCTCGCTGAACCCCCGGCTGACGGCGGCCGATCTGATCGCCGAGCCCTGGCTGACGCACCGCGACCTCGTGCCGCGCGCGCGGCGCCGCGAGCGGGTCGCGGCGCTGCTCGACATGGTCGGCCTGCGCGCCGGCGACGCGGACAAGTACCCGCAGGAGTTCTCCGGCGGGCAGCGCCAGCGCATCGGCATCGCCAGGGCGCTGGCCCTGGAGCCCGAGCTGATCGTGTGCGACGAGCCGGTGTCCGCGCTCGACCTGTCGGTGCAGGCGCAGGTGCTCAACCTGCTCACCGACCTCCAGGACCGGCTCGGAGTCGCGTACGTGTTCATCTCGCACGACCTGTCGGTGGTCAGGCACGTGGCGGACGAGGTCGCCGTGATGTACCTGGGGAAGGTCGTCGAATCCGGCGGCGCCGACGAGGTCTTCGGCACGCCGCGGCACCCCTACACCGCGTCGCTGCTGTCGGCCGCGCCCTCCCTGGCCGCCGTGCGGCAGGCGGAGCGCCGCGAACGGATCGTGCTGACCGGGGAGGTCCCCTCACCGGTCGACCCGCCCTCGGGCTGCCGTTTCAGGACCCGCTGCTGGCAGGCGGCGGAGGTGTGCGCGACCACGGAACCCGCGCCGGCGGGCGACGGGCACCTCGCGGCCTGCCACTTCCCGCTGGCCCCCGCGGCGCGCCGCTGACCCGCGCGGGCGCGGGGCGTGCGAAGCCGCCGCACGCCCCGGAGTTGGCGCCGAGCGCGCCCCCGGTGCCGTTCCCCCATCCGGGGCGCCGCCGGGGGCGCCCGGCGCGCCGGTCACCGCGCGCGACGGCCCGCTGCTTACCGTCCGTGAACCACCGGGGGCGCGGCGATCCGTCGCCCGGCGCCCCGACCACCGGCACGAAGGGCTGAGCAGCATGACGGACGACTTCGTCGTCGACGTGAGCAGGATCCGTGACGAGGCGCGGCGGCGGATGGAGGCCGGGCCGGTGACGGACACCTACGGAGTGGACAAGGACCGCGTGATCGCCATCCTCAACGACGTGATCGCCACCGAGGTCGTGTGCTGGCTGCGGTACACGCGGCACGCCATCGCGGCGACCGGCATCGACCGGGCGCAGGTGTCGGCGGAGTTCACCGAGCACGCGAAGGAGGAGATGGACCACGCGCTGCGCGCAGCGGAACGCGTCTCCCAACTCGGCGGCGACCCCGACTTCGACCCGACGACGCTGCACGAGCGGGCGCACACCGACTACACCACGCCGGACGACGGCGACCTGAAGGAGATGCTGCGCAACAACCTGTACGCCGAGCGCATCGTCATCTCCACCTACCAGGAGATCATCCGCTGGCTCGGGGACCACGACCCCACGACGCGGCGGCTGATGGAGTCGATCCTGGAGGAGGAGGAAGAGCATGCCGACGACCTCGTCGACCTCCTCGGGATCTGACCGCCGGTGCGGAGCCGGCTGGTGTACGAGCACGGCGGGCTGCGGACGTTCGTGGTCGTGCTCGACCGGGGTGACGAGGCGTTCGCGGACCTGACGGGGTTCGCCGCGGAGCACGGCCTGACGGGCGCCGCGCTGACGGGCGTCGGCGGTTGCCGCGAGGCGACGCTCGGCTACTTCGACCCCGGTCTCTCGGACTACCGCGGCACCCGCTTCGAGGAGCAGCTCGAAGTGCTGTCGCTGATCGGGGACATCGCCGTCCACGAGGGCCGCCCCGTGGTACACGCGCACCTGGTGCTCGGGCGCCGCGACTCCTCCGCGATCGGCGGCCACCTGATGCGCGCGGTCGTGTTCCCGACGATGGAGATCGTCGTCACCGAGACGCCGTCCCACCTGCGCAAGCGCGTGGACCGGGGCACCGGGCTCGCGCTGATCGCGCTCGACGAGTCCTCGGGTCCCACCTCCCGCTGAGCGGGCGCGGCGGCCGGGCCGCCACGCCTGGCGCGCGGGCCCCGGAACGCGTCAGCCGCCGCGCGGGGCGGCGTCCCTCGCCCCGGTCAGGCGCGCGAGGTGCGCGTCGAGCGCGGCGCGCGCCTCCTCGGGCGTGAGGTGGCCGACCAGGACGTGCGCGGTGAGGCCGTCGGTGAGGGCGAGCAGGACGCGCGCCTCGCGCCCGGGCTCGGCCACGGAGCCCGCGGCGGTGATCAGGCGGGCGAACATGGCGTGCAGCCCGGCGTAGGACGCGCGGAGCACCGCCGCGAGCGGCGGGCTGACCGCGGCCTGGGCGAGGAAGGCGAGCCAGACGCGGGCCTCCGCGCGGTGCGCCTCGGCGAGCAGCGCGACGTCGAACGCCGCCCCGGCGAGGCCGGCCGCCGCGTCGCGGTCGTCGCGGGCGCGGATGCGGGCGACGACCCGCTGCCCGACGTGGTCGATCGCGAAGCGCAGCATCTCCTCCTTGGTCCTGAAGCAGCGCTGCACGGCCCCCATCGAGACCCCGGCGCGCGCGGCGACATCGCGCAACGTGACGCCTTCGAGGCCGCGTTCGTCGGCCAGGGCGCAGACCGCGTCCGCGATCCGCCGGCGTCTCTCCTCGTGGTCGACCTGGCGTGGCACCGTTCCTCCGCTCCGCACTCCGGCCGCTCCCCCGCGGGGCCGGTTTTTCCGATGCGAGTGTATCGGTCGCCCCCTAGGATGCGATGCACTTGCATCGGAACGAGGTTTCGGAATCATGACAGAAGCACTGTGGGAACGGCCGGCCACCGAGCAGGCGGCGCTGGTGCGTTCCGGCGAGGTCTCCGCCGCCGAGCTGGTCGACAGCCACCTGGCCCGGATCGACGCGGTGAACCCGGCGGTCAACGCGATCACCCAGCTGCTCGCCGACCGGGCCCGCGCGGACGCGGCGGACGTGGACCGGCGGCGGGCCGCGGGCGAGGAGCCGGGGGCGCTGGCCGGGGTGCCGTTCACCGTCAAGGAGAGCATCGACATCGGCGGCGTGCCCACCACGCACGGAGCCGAGCGGCTGCGCGGCCTGGTGGCGCGCGCGGACGCCCCGCCGGTGGCCAGGCTGCGCGCGGCGGGTGCCGTGCCCATCGGGCACACCAACATGCCCACGCTCACCCTCGCCGGGGTGCACCCGCGCAGCGAGTTGTTCGGGGAGACCGCCAACCCCTGGAATCCCGAGGTCACGCCGGGAGGCAGCAGCGGCGGTGACGGCGCGGCCGTCGCCACCGGCATGGCGGCCCTCGGCCTCGGCAACGACGCGGGCGGCTCGGTCCGCGTCCCCGCGTCGTTCTGCGGCGTCGCCGGGCTGAAGCCGACCTACGGCCGGTTCCCCGCCGACCACCGCGTCGGGCCCGACGACCCGCCGCTGGGCGCGCAGCTGTTCGTCGTCGACGGCCCGCTGGCCCGGCGCGTCGGGGATCTGCGCGCCGCCTGCCTGGCCCTTTCCGGCACCGACCCGCGCGACCCGAGGGCCGTTCCCGTGCCCTTCCGCGGGGAGCCCGTCGCCGCGCCGATCGGCGTCGCCGTCGTGGCCGACCCCGGCGGGCTGGGCACGCACCCGGCCGTGCGGGCCGCGGTGGCGACGGCCGCCGACGCGCTGGCCTCGGCCGGGTACGCGGTGGCGGAGGTGCCGGACGTGCCGCGCCTGGCGGAGGCGACCGAGACCTACGGCAGCCTGCTGATGACGGAGTTCGCGCCGTCCTGGCCCGCGGTGCGCACCCTGCTCGGGGCGGACGGGCACCGCTACATCGAGATGTCCATGGCCAAGGCGCCGCCGGTCGGCATACCTGAGTACCTGCGGCTGACCGGGGTGCTGCACGGCCTCCGGCGGTCCTGGGCGGAGTTCCTCGACCGGTACCCGCTGCTGCTCGCGCCGGTGTTCACCGAACCGCCGTTCGCGCCCGGCACCGAGTCGCGCGACCCGGAGGGGCACGACCTCGTCGGCACCGCGATGCGGCTGTGCTCGGCGACCAGCCTGGTCGGCGTGCCCGCGGTGGCCGTGCCCGCGGGCTTCGCCGGCGGCCTGCCCATCGGCGTGCAGGTCGTCGGGCGCGCCTACCGCGAGGACCTGTGCCTGGACGCGGCCGAGGCGATCGAACGGCGCACGCCCGTCCGCACCCCGGTGGAGCCCCGCCGCCGGTGACCGGCGCCGGCCCCCGCGACCGGCACGGCGCGGGGGTCGGCGCCGCGCGCCCGGGGCCCGCGCCGGGGGCGCGGAAGGTCTCGGTACGGCGTCCAGTGTCCGCGTTCCGTCACACACCGGAGCACGCCTCCGCAGAGGGGATAACCTGCCGGAAGCAGACACATGTACGAGGGGAAGACTCATGCACCGCTCCATACGACTCGCTCTGCCGGCCGCCGCGGCGGCGACGGCCCTGGCCATCAGCGGGTGCAGCGGCGAAGGGCCCTCCCCGTTCGAGGCGCCGGACCTGGAGGAGAGCCTGGAACAGCTCGACGACGGGGCGACCGGCGGGGAGGACGACGCTCCCGAGGGCGGCACGGGCGGGGACACCGGCGAGACCGAGCCCCCCGCCGACGAGCCGCCGGGCGACACCAGCGGCGGCGCCGGGGGCGACACCGGTGGCCTCGGTGGCAGCGCGGACGACATCGAGGGCGACTGGTTCACCGGCACCACGCGCGACGACGCCAACCTCGAAGTCCTGAACGGCGACGGCACCGTCAAGTTCTACGAGGACTTCGGCATGGAGGGCGACGTCTGCGACGGCACCATCGGGAACGGCACGATCACGCTGGAGGAGTGCACCGTCTACGGTTCCCAGGAGTGGACCGACATGACGGCCACCTACACGGTGGACGGGCCCACGATGGAGGTCACCTGGTCCTCGGGCACCACCCAGACCTTCCGCAACGCCTACGGCGGCGGTTTCGACGAGGACGAGCTCAGCGAGTTGCAGGAGAACGTGTACAACGGCCCGTCCTCCGAGCCGCCCCTGGACCTCTGACCCCGGACCCGGCCGAGGGGGCGGGGGCGGTGCGTGCGCGCACCGCCCCCGCCCCCTCGGCGTTCCCCCGCGCTCCCGCGCGCGGATCACCTCGTGCACACCTCTTGACGGCGCCGGACGGCTGCCTCCACCATCTGTAAACGATTCCAGCGTCTGAAAACGTTTACAGGAATCGGAAGTTCCTCCAGGAAAAGGACAAGTGGATGCCGAACGGCGGCCAGCCGACCATCGTGTCGATCGCGGCGCGCGCGGGCGTCTCCATCGCGTCGGTGTCCCGTGTCCTCAACGGGCAGGGCGCGCGCCGCGACACCGAGGAGCGCGTCCGTCGCGCCGCCGACGAACTCGGCTACGTGCCCAACGCGGTGGCGCGTTCCCTGAAGGACGGCAGGACCAGGCAGCTCACGTTCGCCATGCCCGACATCGGCAACCCGGTGTACGTCGCGATGGTCCGCGCCATCCAGGCCGTCACCAAGGCGGCCGGCTACCGGCTGCTGCTGCACTCGACGGACGCCGTCGCCGAGGACGAACTCGCCGTGCTGCACAGCCTCGGCGACCGGACGAGCGACGGGCTCATCCTGTGCCCGATCCGCATCACGGACGAGCACGTGGCCGCCCTGACCGCCGCGGCAGGACCGGTGGTCGTCATCGGGTCGCTGCCGGACGGCGTCCCGGTCGACAGCGTCCGCGCCGACTCCGTCGCCGGGTCCGCCCTCGTGGTGGCCCACCTGCACGGGACGGGCCGGCGGCGGATCGCGTTCGTCAACGGCCCGTCCGACACCGTGCCAGGACGCAACCGCGGACACGGCTACCGGACCGCGCTCGCCGCGCACGGCCTGCCGTACGACGAGACGCTCGTGGTGCACACCGACTTCGGCATCGAGTCGGGCGCCGCCGCGGCGCGCCGCCTGCTTCCCGCGCGCCCCGACGCGATCTTCTGCGCCAACGACCAGCTCGCGCTCGGCGCCGCGCACGCCCTGCTCGCGCGGGGCGTGCGCGTCCCCGAGGACATCGCGGTCGCCGGCATGGACGACAGCACCCTCGCGCAGGCCGGCTGGCCGCCGCTGACCAGCGTCGACCTCGGCTCGTCCGCACGCGGCAGGCGCGCGGCGGAACTGCTGCTCGACCGCCTCGAAGCCCCCGACGCGGAAGCCGCGTTCGCGCCGCGCACCACCACCGCGTTCCCCCGGCTCGTCGTCCGCGCCTCGACCGCGCCCGCGACCGGCTTCCCCGACCCGCCGCCCCTCACGAGGACCCCATGAGTCTCACCGCTCCCCGGGCCGAAGCCGTCCCGGGCGACCGCGGCACACCGCCGCCCAGGACACCCGCCCGGCGCAGACAGGCGCTCGGGCTCGACCACGGGGCCTGGTTCCTGCTGCTGCCGGCCCTGCTGCCGATCCTCGTGCTCAGCGTGGGCCCGCTGCTGTACGGCGTGGCGCTGGCGTTCACCGACGAGCAGGCGGGCCGCACCGAGTCCGCCGACTTCATCGGCCTGCTGAACTTCACCGACCTGCGGCACGACTCGCTGTTCTGGGAGTCCTTCCGCGTGGGCCTGGTGTGGGCCTGCTCGGTGACCGCGTTGCAGTTCGCGCTGGCCCTCGGCCTCGCCCTGCTGCTGAACCAGAACCTGCGCTTCCGCTGGCTGGCCAGGACGCTGGCGCTCGTGCCCTGGGCGATGCCCGAGGTGGTCGTGGGCATCATGTGGCGCCTGGTCTACCACCAGGACGCCGGCATCCTGAACCGGACGCTGTCGCAGCTCGGGCTCATCGGCGAGAACGTCGACTGGCTGACGAACCTGTCCCTCGCGCTCCCCGCCGTCGTCCTCGTCGGCGTCTGGGCGGGGATGCCGCAGACCACGGTGGTCCTGCTCGCCGGGCTCCAGAACGTGCCGCACGAGCTGCGCGAGGCCGCCGAGGTGGACGGCGCCGGCGTGTGGCGCCGCTTCACGACGGTGACCTGGCCCGCGCTGCGGCCCGTGGTCCTCGCGATCACCGCGCTCAACTTCATATGGAACTTCAACTCCTTCGGCCTTGTCTACGTGCTCACCCAGGGCGGGCCCGGCAGCGAGACCCGGCTGCCGATGCTGTTCGCGTACGAGGAGGCGTTCAAGTACGGGCAGTTCGGCTACGCCGCGGCCATGGGACTGGCGATGATCGCGGTGGTCGCCGTGCTGCTCACCGTGTTCCTGCGCAACCGCCTCAAGGAGGAAGAACGGTGAGCGCCGCCCCCACGCCCGCGAAGGCGCCGCGCGCCCGGCGTGCGCGCCGCGCGGCGGGCCGCGCGGGCCAGTACGTGGCGCTGGCCTGCTACCTGGTCTTCCTCGCCTTCCCCCTCGTGTGGCTGCTCTCCACGTCGTTCAAGTCACCGCAGGAACTCGCCTCGATCGTCCCGACCTGGATCCCGCGCGAACCGAGCCTGGAGAACTACCGGCTGGCCTTCGAGGCGCACCCGCTGGCGCGCTCGGCGCTCAACAGCCTGCTCGTCGCGGGCAGCGCGGCGCTGATCTCGGTGGCGGTAGCCGTGCCGGCCGCGTACGTGATGGTCCGCCACCGGTCGCCGGTCAGCCGGGCCGGGACGGCGTGGATCCTGATCAGCCAGATGTTCCCCCTGGTACTGATCATCATCCCGCTGTTCCTGATCCTGCGGAACCTCCAGCTGATCAACTCCCTGCCGGGTCTTGTCCTTGTCTACGTGGTGTGGAACCTGCCGTTCTCGCTGTGGATGCTCCAGGGCTACGTCAGAGCGGTGCCGCCGACCCTGGAGGAGGCCGCCGCCGTGGACGGGGCGGGCCGGCTGCGCACCCTCACCGGCGTGGTGCTCCCGCTGCTCGCGCCGGGCCTGGTGGCGACGCTGATGTTCTCCTTCGTCACCGCGTGGAACGAGTTCTTCTTCGCCCTGGTCCTGCTCAAGTCCCCCGAGAGGCAGACGATGTCCGTGATCCTCACCCACTTCGTCGGCGCGGAGGGCGTCGCGGACCTCGGCCCGCTGGCCGCCGCCTCGTTCCTCGCCACCCTGCCCAGCCTGCTGTTCTTCGCGCTGCTCCAGCGGCGCCTGGTGAACGGCATGCTCGCCGGGGCGGTGAAGGGCTGATGCGCGCCCCGCGCCGCGTCGCGCGCGCCGGCGTGGCCGCCGCCCTCTCGCTCGTCCTCCTCGCCGGCTGCGGCGGGGAGGAGGACGCGGCGGACGGCACGGTCACGCTCGACTTCCTCAGCCTGGCCTGGCAGTCGGAGTCCGTGGCCGCCCACAAGTCGCTCGTCGACGCGTGGAACGCGGCCAACCCCGACGTGCGGGTCCGCTACGTGCAGGGCAGCTGGGACAACGTCCACGACCAGCTGCTGACCTCGTTCATGGGCGGCGAGGCACCCGACATCATCCACAACGACGCCTCCGACCTGACCGACTTCGCGAACGGCGGCTACCTCGCGGACCTCACCGGCCTGCTGCCGGAGGAACTGCTCGCGGACATCCCGCGGCGGTCCTGGGACACCACGACCTACGAGGGCGGCGTCTACGGGGTGCCGTTCCTCCAGGAGCCGCGCGTGCTGATCGCCAACACGCGCCTGCTCGCGGAGGCGGGCGTGCGCACGCCGACCGCGGACCGGCCGTGGACGTGGGGGGAGTTCGAGGAGGTGGCCGCGCGGCTGACCCGCGACACCGACGGCGACGGGGACACCGACACCTACGGCGTGGCCTGGTCGATGAAGGAGCCGGTCAGCCAGTCGGTCAACCTCTCGCTCTCCACCGGCGGCCGGATCTTCCACCGCGAGGACGGCGAGAACGTCATCCGCTACGACGCGGCCGACTCCACCGTGGCCGAACTCGTCCACCGGCAGGTCAACGAGGACGGGACGGCCCCCGACAGCAGTCTTGGCATGTCGGGGTCCGACACGCTGCCCGGGTTCTTCGCCGACCGGTACGCGATGCTGCCGCTGAACTTCTCCTTCCGGCAGCAGGTGGCGCAGCAGGCCCCCGACGGGTTCGAGTGGAGCGTGCTGCCCATGCCCGCGGGCGAGGGGGGCGGGGGCGCGGCGCAGGGCGTCGCGCCGCAGACCCTCTCGGTCGCGGAGGACGCCGAGGACCGGCGGGCCGCGGCGGAGTTCGTCGCCTTCCTCACCCGCCCGGAGAACGCCGTCGAACTCGCGCTCGGCGACTGGATGCTGCCGACGGGCGAGACGGCCCTGGCCGACCCCTCGTTGGACACGGCGGAACACGGCTGGCGCACCGGGGTCGAGCTGACCGCCCACCTGCGCCCCTCGCCGGTGCTCGGCGTCCGCGGCTACCCCGAGTGGAAGGACAAGATCGCCACACCGGCGTTCCAGGAGTACTACCGCGGCGCGTTGAGCCTCGACGAGCTGCGCGAACGCCTCACCGACGACGGGAACCGGGTCCTCGACCGCTACCAGCGCTGAGGGCCCGGCCGCCCCCGGCGCGCGCGGCGGCGCGGCCGGGCGGCGGGAACGGCGCGGCGGCGGGGCCGGTGGCGCGACGACGGCGACCGCCTCGGACCACGGCAGACGACGGCAGACCACGGCACACGACGGCAGAGAAGAGCACACGGACACCATGAGCGCAGGACCCGCCCCCCGCGACGAAGCGGACGGCACCCACCGACGACCACGCGGGCTCCCCACGGTGCCGCGCCGGCCCCCGCGCGACCCGGCGGGGCTGCGCGACCGGGCCAGGGGCGCGCTGCTCGGCCTCGCGGTCGGCGACGCGATGGGCGCCCCGGCGGAGAACATGAAGCCCTCCCAGATCCGCGAGCGCTGGGGCCGCATCGAGGGCTTCGTGTCCGAGGACCCGGCCGGGACCGACGACACCGAGTACGCGATCTTCTCCGGACTGCTGCTCGCCGAGCACGGCTCGGCCCTGACCGTCGGGCACGTGGAGGCGGCGTGGCACGAGTGGATCGCCGACCGCGACGAGGGGCCGTTCCGGGGCGCCGGGTTCAGCGAGCGCGGCACGCTGGAGAACCTGCGGCGCGGCCTCGCCGCGCCGATCTCCGCCCAGCACCGGCACGCCTGGAGCGACGGACTCGCCATGCGCGCGGCCCCGTTCGGGGTGTTCGCCGCGGGCCGGCCGGGCGAGGCCGCCAGGCTGGTCGCCATCGACGGCACGGTCTCGCACGACGGCGAGGGCATCTACGGCGGCCGGGCCGTGGCCGCCGGGGTCGCGGCGGCGATGGTGGGCCACGACCCGGACGCCGTGGTGCAGGCCGCGCTGTCCGTGGTCCCCGAGGACTCCTGGACCGCGCGGTCGCTGCACCGCGCGGTGTCCGCGGCCCGCAGGGCGCGGCGCGACCCGGGCGCGACGCAGCTGTCCGTGGAGCGGACCGTCCGCTCGGCCACCGTCATCGGCGGCTATCCCTGGACGGACCTGGCGCCCGAGGCGGTGGGGCTGGCGTTCGGCGCGTTCGTCGCGGCGCGGGGCGAGTTCGCCGACGCGGTGGCCATGGCCGTGAACATGGGGCGCGACGCGGACACCACCGCGGCCGTCGCCGGTGCCCTGTCCGGCGCGCTGCGCGGCGAACGGGCCGTTCCGCCCGAGTGGGCGGCGGCGATCGGGCCGGTGCGGGGCAGTTGCCTGCCGTCGATGGCCGGGATGCACGTCCTCGACGTCGCCGACCGGCTCGCGCCGCCGCCCGACGGGCACGAGGGGGCCGCCGCGTGAGGGCGTCCCGCGGCCGGCCGGCCGGCCCGCCCGCTCCTTCCGGCGCACCCGGCGCGCCGGACGCGGCGCGCGCCCCGCGCGTGCCACCGCACCGGGAGCCGCGGGAGGCGGCGGCGCCCGCCGCCGCCGGGACCGCCCTCGGCGGCCCGGCCGCCGCGCACGGGCCCCGGCGCGTCGAAGGACTCCTGCTCGGCATCGCCGCGGGGGACGCGGCGGGCTGGCCCTCGGGGCGGCACCGCGCGGCCCGGCTGCCGGACTGGACGCGGCGGCTGACCCGCGAACTCGACACGTTCGCCGAGCAGAACGCCACCACGACGCTGCCCGTTCCGATAGCGCTCAACCAGCCGCCGGAGCCGCTGCGCCTGGGCCCCTCGGACGACGCGGAATGGGCGGCGTTCACCGCGCGCGCCGTGCTCTCCGCCGCCGCCACGGGCGGCAGCGACCTGCCCGCGGACCAGCGGGTGCGCTCCGCGCTCGCCCTCGCCTGGACCGCGCTCGCCGACGAGGTCGCCGCCGCCGCGGACCGCGCCGACGAGATCGAGTCGGCCGAGATCCCGCTGCGCGCGCGGATCTCCGTGCGCGCGGGCCTCGGAAACCTGGCGGCCGGCCTGCGGCCCCCCGCCACCGGCCACGACAACCCGCACTACTTCGACGACGCGGCCTGCGTGCGCGCGGCCGTGCTCGCCGTCGTCCACCCGGGCGACCCGGGGGCGGCGGCGGAACTGGCCGAGTTCGACGCCCGTTACACGCAGGACGGCGACGGCGTGCACGGCGCCCGCGCCATGGCGGCGGCCGTCGCCGCCGGGCTCGGCGGCGCGCCGGTGGACGAGTGCGTCGACGCCGCGCTGCGGCAACTGCCCGAGGGCAGCGAGATCCGCCGCAACGCGCTGCACGCCGTCGGCCTCGGCCGCGCCGCCGTCGCCGCGCGGCCCGGGCTGCCAGGCAACGCGTTCGCGCTGGTGCCGGTGCTCGAACACGAGATCGTCGACCACGTCTACAGCTACGGCATCGCCGCCGCCGAGACGGTGCCCGTCGCGCTCGCCGTCGCCACCGCGGCGGCGGGCGCCGTGACCGAGGCGGTGCCGACCGCCGCGTGCCTGTCCCGCGTCGCCGACTCGGCGCCCGCCCTGGCCGGCGCCCTGACGGGGGTCGTCGGCGGCGCCGACGCCCTGCCGGGCACCTGGCGCGACGCCTGCCGCACCCTCGCCGGCTGCGCGCTGCCGCGCCTGGCCGGCACCGACCTCGTCGACCTCGCCGAGCGGCTCACCCGCACCCCCCTCACGGTCTCCTCGGAAGGACTCCTGGCATGACGACGACACCGCGCAAGGCGGCCCCCGCCCTGTCACTCGAAGACCGCGTCACCGGAGCCCTGGTGGGGGCGGCCGTCGGTGACGCGCTCGGCGGGCCGGTCGAGGGCTGGACGCCCGAGGCCATCGTCGAGCGGCACGGCGGCCGGGTGCGCGGCATCGTGGGGCCGTTCCACGGCGAGAACTGGCGCACCGCGCGGCCGATCGCGCCGTACCACAAGGGCGACGGGCACGTCACCGACGACACCCTGATGACGCACGCGCTGGTGCGGGTCTACGAGCGGGTGCGCGACCACCTCGACGCCTACGCCGTGGCCGACCACCTGGTGCCCGACCTGATCTCCACGCCCCGCTGGATTCCCGAACTCGGCGCGGAGGCGCTGCCGCTGCACCGCGTGTTCCTCGCCGAGAAGTGGATCGTCGCCCGCATCCACTACGGGCACGTCGACCCGCGCGAGGCCGGCAACGGCAACATCGTCAACTGCGGCGCGGCGATGTACATGGCGCCCGTCGGCGCCGTGAACGCCGGCAACCCGCGCGCGGCCTACGCCGAGGCCATCGACGTCGCGGGCGCCCACCAGTCGAGCTACGGGCGGGAGGCGGCCGGGGTGTTCGCGGCGGCGGTGGCCGCCGCGTTCGCCCCCGGCGCGACGCCCTCGTCGGTCGTCGAGGAGGCGCTCGCCCTCGCCAAGGACGGCACGCGCGCGGCGATCGAGGCGGTGTGCTCGGTCGCGGCACGCCACGACGACTTCGAGGAGGCGCTCGCCCCGCTGCGCCGGGCGGTCGCGCCGTTCGACACCGTGGGGCCCGACTACCGCAGCCCCTCGCTGGGCGCGCGCCGCCCCTCGCGGCTGCACGCGATCGAGGAGCTGCCCGTCGCGCTCGGCATGCTGCTCGTCGGGCGCGGCGACTACCGGCACACCGTGCTCGGCGCGGTCAACTACGGGCGCGACTGCGACTCGATCGCCACGATGAGCGGCGCGATCGCCGGCGCCCTCGGCGGGGAACGGGCCGTGCCCGCGGAGTGGAGCGAGGAGGTCGCCCGCGCCAGCCGGCTGGACCTGCACGGTCCCGCGGCCTCGCTCGCGGGCGTGGCGCGCGAGGTGTTCGCGCGGGACGTCGAGCGGCGCCGGGCGCACGAGGCGCTGTTCGGCGCGATCGCGGGCGCCTGATGGGCGCCCGCCGGGAGGCCGCGGACCGGGTGCGTCTGACCTGGGTGCAGCCCGAGGACCTGGTCGGCCACGAGCTGCGCCAGGCCGAGCAGGACGGGCGCGACGCGGGCGCCGTGCGCGCGCGCTGGCTGGCCGCGGGCGGCCGGGCCGCGCCGGAGCGCGCCGGCGCCTCGCCCGCGCCCGAGCGCCCCGACCCGGCGCTGCGCGCGCTCGCCGGCCGGCTGCTCGACGAGTTGGCCGCGCTGCCCTCGCCGCTGGCCGCCGCGGAGCCGACCGACCTGGCCGCGATCCGCGCCGCCTGCCCGCGGTGGCCCGCGCCGCCCGCCGCGCCGCGCCCGGCGTCCGCCGAGCGGCTGCACGCGGGCTGGCTCGGCCGGGCCGCCGGGTGCGTGCTGGGCAAACCGGTGGAGAAGGTCACCTTGAGCGGCATCAGGGCGCTCGGCGCCGCCGTGGGGAACTGGCCGCTGCGCACGTGGTTCACCGAGGCCGGGCTGCCGCCCGAGGTCGCCGCCGCCCACCCGTGGAACCGCCGTTCGCGCGCGACCTCGCTGGCCGAGACCATCGACGGGGCGCCCGAGGACGACGACCTCAACTACCCGCTGCTCGGCCTGCTGCTGCTCAAGCGGCACGGGCGCGCCTTCACCACCGCGGACGTGGCCAGGCTGTGGCTGGACGAACTGCCCGCGGGCCGGACGTTCACCGCGGAACGCGTCGCCTACCGCAACCTGCTCGCCGGGATCGAACCGCCGGGGACGGCCACCCACCGCAACCCGTTCCGGGAGTGGATCGGGGCCCAGATCCGCGCCGACGTCTTCGGCTGGACCCACCCGGGCGACCCCGGCGCCGCCGCCGCGCTCGCCCACCGGGACGCGGTGCTGACGCACACGGGGAACGGCGTGTACGGCGCGATGTTCGTCGCCGCCGCCGTGGCCGCGGCGGCCGGCGGCGCGCCCGACGTGCACGCCTGCCTGCGCGCCGGCCTCGCCGTCGTGCCGCCAGGATCCCGGTACGCGCGCGCGGTCCGGTTCGGCATCGAGGCGGCGCGCGACCGGCCCGCCGCCGGGGACTTCGACGCGGTCGTGGACCGGGTGCACCGGGAGTACGGCGACCACCACTGGGTGCACGTGCTGCCGAACGCCGCCGTGCTCGCCGCCGCGCTGACGCACGCGGACGGCGACTTCTCGGCCTCGGTCTGCCGCGCGGTCTCCGGTGGCTGGGACACCGACTCCAACGGGGCGACGGCCGGCTCGCTGGCCGGTCTGCTCGCCGGCTCGCCCGGGGCGATCCCGGGCCGGTGGACCGCGCCCCTGAAGAACCGGCTGGCGACGACGGTCGCCGGCTTCGACGGCATCGGCTTCGACGCACTGGCCGCGCTCACCCTGGAGGCATCCGCATGACCAGCCGTCCCCCGGCCATCACCGTGCTCGGCTCCACCAACATGGACCTCGTCGCCTACGTGCCGACCGCGCCGCGCCGCGGCGAGACCGTGTTCGGGCGCGAGTTCAGGACCGTGCCCGGCGGCAAGGGCACCAACCAGGCCGTCGCCGCCGCCCGCGCCGGAGGCGCCGTCACCATGATCGGCGCGGTCGGCCGGGACGACTTCGGCCCGCGGCTGCGCGCGGCACTCGCCGAGGCGGGCGTGGCCGTGGACGCGCTGCGCGAGGTGGCCGGGCCGAGCGGCACCGCGCACATCGTCGTCGACGACGACGGGGGGAACTCGATCGTCGTCGTGCCGGGCGCGAACGCCACCGTGACCGGCCTCGCGCCCGGCGACGAGGAGCTGATCGCCGCCGCGGGCGCGCTGCTGCTCCAGCTCGAACTGCCCATGGAGGGCGTGCTCGCCGGGGCGCGGGCGGCCCGCGCGCACGGCGTGCGGACCGTGCTGACTCCCGCGCCCGCGCAACCGCTGCCCGCCGAACTCCTCGCGCTGACCGACCTGCTCGTGCCCAACGAGCACGAGGCCGCCGCGCTCACCGGAGCGGACGACCCGCACCTGGCCGCCGAGGCGTTCCTCGCGGACGTGCCCGAGGTCGTCATCACGCTCGGCGCGGCGGGCAGCCTGTACGCGGCGCGCGGCGCGGAACCCGTGCTCGTGCCCGCCGTGCCCGCGCGGGCCGTGGACACCACGGCGGCCGGGGACACGTTCGTCGGCGCGCTGGCCGTCGCGCACGCCGAGGGGCGGCCGATGCCGGAGGCCATGGGCTGGGCCGCGGCCGCCGCCGCGCTCGCGGTGCGGCGCCCCGGCGCCTCCTCGTCGATGCCGGGGCGCGCGGAGATCGACGCCGAGCACGCGGGGCGCGCCCCCGGCGCCGGGGGCGCGCCCGACGGCGCGGAGGGAACCGGGGGCCCGGGCGCGCCCGGCCGCCCCCGCGAGCGGCGGCGGGCCCCGCGCGGCCGGGACGAAACCGGCCTGCCCCCGCGGGAACCGGACAAGCACCAGCGGAACGAGCACCGCAAGGACGCACGATGAGCACCCGAGCACCCCTCGCGGGACTGAAAGTCCTCGACCTCGCCACCCTGTTCGCCGGACCGCTCGCCGCCACCATGCTCGGCGACTTCGGCGCCGAGGTGATCAAGGTGGAGCACCCGCGCAGACCCGACCCGTCCCGCGGCCACGGTCCGAGCAAGAACGGCGTCGGGCTGTGGTGGAAACTCCTCGGACGCAACAAGCGGAACATCACCCTCGACCTGTCGACCCCGGGCGGCCGGGACGTGCTGCTGCGGCTGGCCGCCGAATCCGACGTCGTCATCGAGAACTTCCGCCCCGGGACGCTGGAGAGGTGGGGCCTCGGCTGGCCCGAGCTGTCCGCGGCCAACCCGCGCCTCGTCCTCGCCCGCGTCACCGGCTTCGGCCAGGTGGGGCCCTACGCGCGGCGCCCCGGCTTCGGCACCCTCGCCGAGGCGATGAGCGGGTTCGCCGCCATCACCGGTGAACCGGAGGGACCGCCGACCCTCCCCCCGTTCGGCCTCGCCGACTCGATCGCCGCGCTGTCCACGGCCTACGCCGTGATGACCGCGCTGGCCGGCCGCGACGGCACGGGGCGCGGACAGGTCGTGGACATGGCCATCATCGAGCCCATGCTGACCGTGCTCGGCCCGCACCCGATCTGGTACGACCAGCTCGGCTACGTGCAGCAGCGCACCGGCAACCGGTCCGCCAACAACGCCCCCCGCAACACCTACCGGACCGCCGACGGCTCGTGGGTCGCCGTGTCCACCTCGGCCCAGTCGATCGCGGAACGCGTCATGCGCCTGGTCGGCCGGCCCGAGGTGATCGAGGAGGAGTGGTTCGCCACGGGCGCCGGCCGGGCCCGGCACGCCGCGGAACTCGACGAGGCCGTCGGGGACTGGATCGCCCGGCACGACCGGGCCGAGGTCGTCGCCGCCTTCGAGCGGGCCGAGGCCGCGATCGCCCCCGTCTACGACATCCGCGACGTGCTGGCCGACGAGCAGTACCGGGCCCTCGGCTCCATCACCGAGGTACCGGACGAGGAACTGGGCCGGGTGCGCATGCAGAACGTCCTCTTCCGCCTGTCCGAGACGCCGGGCGCCGTGCGGTGGGCCGGCCGCCCGCACGGCTCCGACACCGACGCCGTGCTGTCGGGGCTGGGTCTGACCGACCAGGAGATCGCCGAACTGCGGGCGGAGGGAGCCGCGTGAGCCCGCCGGGCGGCGTCCGGGGAGACACGCCGCACGGCGCCGCCGGCCACCTGACCTGGCTGTACGCGCCGGGCGACCGGCCCGCGGTCGTCGCCAAGGCCCTGGCCTCGGGCGCCGACGTCGTCGTGGTCGACCTGGAGGACGCCGTGGCGCCGGAACGCAAGCGCTACGCGCTGGACGCCACCGCCGACCTGCTCGCCCAGCCGCTTCCGGTACCGGTGCACGTCCGCGTGGACGCGCTGGACGGGCCGCTCGCCGAGACCGAGGTGCGCCGACTCGCCCCGCTGCCCGGCCTGGGCGCCCTGCGCCTGCCCAAGGTGACGGGCCCGGGGGACATCGCCCGCGTCACCGGCTGGACCGGGGACCGGGTCCCCCCGCTGTACGCCCTGTTGGAGAGCGCGCTCGGCGTCGAGCGCGCCTTCGCCGTCGCCACCGCGCACCCGGCACTCGCCGGCATCGCGCTCGGCGAGGCCGACCTGCGCGCCGACCTGGGCGTGACCACCGAGGCGGGGCTGGCCTGGCCCCGCAGCCGGGCCGTCGTCGCGGCCCGCGCCGCCGGTCTCGCGCCGCCGGCCCAGTCGGTGTTCCCCGACGTGCGGGACACCGCGGGCCTGGCCCGTTCCTGCGCCGCGGGCCGGGCCCTCGGCTTCCTGGGCAGGGCCGCGATCCACCCGCGCCAACTCCCGGTGATCGAGGACGCGTACCGGCCGACGGCCGAGGAGGTCGCGGCGGCCAGGGACGTGGTCGGGGCGGCGCCGACCGACGCGGGGGCCCTGGCCCTGCCGGACGGCCGTTTCGTGGACGCGGCCGTCGTCGCGGGGGCGCGCAGGACCCTCGCGCTCGCCGAACGCCCGCCGCGCCGGGCAGCAGGCGGAACGCCCGGCGCCGGGTGAGGCCCCACGCCACCCCACCACCGGCACGACCGCCCCCCGGTCGACGGCGTCCGTACCGGCACCGGGCCGGTGGTGTCAGCACCGACACGGCAGGCACCGCCAACACCGGGCCGGCGGCATCAGCACAGGCACCGGCCGCACCGCCCGGCACCCCGCCACCGGGCCGCACCGGTACCGGGCACCGCCACCCCCGGCACCACGACCGGACCGCACCACCGACACCGAGCCGCACCGCCCGACACCACCGACACCAGGCCGCACCGCCCGACACCAACGGAACAGGCTCCGGCACCCCGGCACGGGACCGCACCACCCGGCACCGGGCCGCACCGGTACCGGGCACCGCCACCACCGACACCAGGCCGCACCACCCGCCACCCCGCCACCGGGCCGCACCCGGCGGGACCGGGCCGGACCGGGCGGCGGACCGGCGGGGCCGGGCGCCGCCCGCGCGTCCCGTCCTCAGCGGCGCGCCCCCGGGGTACGCGGCACGCGCGCCGACCGGGCCCGCTCCCGCGCCGCGCTCCCGCCCACCGCGGCCGACGCCCTGTCCGGCCGGGCGCTGGTGAACCTGAACTCCGGCACCCCCGAGGAGGCCCGCGCAGCGGCGCACTGGGCGGCCGAGCGGGGAGCGGCGTATCTCGACGGCGCCATCATGGTCCCGCCGCCGCTCGTCGGGCAGCCCGACGCCGTCTTCCTCTACAGCGGCCCGCGCGCCGTCTTCGACGAGCACAGGGACGCGCTCGCGACGCTGGGGGACCCCCGTTATCTCGGCCCCGACCCCGGACTCGCCGTGCTGTACAACGCGGCCCTGCTCGACCTGATGTACGCGACCGTCAACGGCTTGCTGCACGCCACCGCGCTGGCGCGCTCGGCCGAGGTGCCGGCGACCGAGTTCGTCGACCTGGTCCGCACCTGGTTCATGCCCACGGTGATCGACGCGGCCTTCGCGGAGCAGGCCGTGAACCTCGGTCCCGGCCACTACTCCGGCGACGTGGGAACCATGGAGATGAACCGGACGGCGCTCGACCACATCACCCGCACCTGCCTGGAGCAGGGCGTCGACGCCGCCGCGCCGCGGTTCATGACGGAGCTGGCCGAGCGGGCGATCGCCGCGGGGCACGGCGAGGACAACTACCTCGCGCTGTTCGAGGTCTTCAGGAAGGCGGCACCGGACGCCTGACGCACCGCGCACCCAAGGGGCCGGGTGGCGGGGCGGGCCGGGCGGGCGGACCGCGGGGCCTGGCCGCTTCCCGGTCCGCGCACCGCTCACCGGCCCACCGTCCCCTCGGCAGGAGCGCGGGCGGTGGCCAGAGCGGCCTCCTCGATGAGGTCGGCCACCGTGCGGGGGTGGGTCAGCATCACGGCGTGCGCCGCGTCGACCTCCCTGATCACACCTCCGGCCCGCTCCGCCATGAACCGCTGCGACTCCGGGCTGAGCACGCGGTCCCGCCCCGGGATCAGGAACCACGAGGGCAGCGAGCGCCACGCCTCCCGCTTCGACTCGGCCTCAACCGCGTCGGAGTCGATGGGCCGCTGGGAGACGGCCATCGCGGCGGACCGCCAGGCCGGCACGTCGGGCCCGGTCACCGTGTCCGCGAACACCTCGCGCCTGACGTAGATCTCGGTGCCCGTGCTGCCGTCCGGCTCGGTGTAGGGCACCCGCACATAGTCCCCCTCGGCGCCTGCGCCCGGCCCGGCCCCGGGAACGCCGAACAGCTCCCCCTTCGCCGGCGCGGACGCGGCCACGTAGACCAGCGCCCGCAGCCCGGGACGCACGGTCACGTTGGTGCTGACCGCGCCGCCGTAGGAGTGCGCCACCAGGATCGCGGGACCCGCGACGTGGTCGAGCACGCTGTCGACGTAGGCGGAGTCGGAGTCGAGGCCCCGCAGCGGGTTCGTCGTGGCGAGGACCTGGTGGCCCCGGCGCTGGAGCACGGCGGTGACGTCCTGCCAGATCGACGCGTCCGTGAACGCCCCGTGCAGCAGCACGATCGTGGGCCGCTCCCGACCGCCGCCCCCGGCGGGCGGCGCCCCGGGGAACGGCCCGCCGCCCCGGCCCGCCGAGGACGGCGGGCCTGCGGCGGCGTGTCCCGCGCCCCCGGGTACGGCACAGGCCATGGCGGCAGCGAGCAGCGTCAGGACCGGGCGGCGTGGCAGCCACATGCGGCACCTCCGAGGTACGGGCACGACCCCCACAGTCACGCTCCGTAATCATCTTACGCACAGTGTCGGGAAAATTACCAGAGGTGATGTTCGAGGGTCGACCGGCAGCGCGACGGGCCCGCACCGGCCGCCCGCACCGCGACCGCGTTCAGCCGTGACCGCGTTCAGCCGCGACCGCCCGCACCGCGACCGCCCGCACCGCGACCGCAACCGCAACCGCAACCGCAACCAGCCGTGTCCCGTTCAGCCGCGAGACCGCCGTCAGGACGCGTGGGCCGGTCCCGGCGGCCGGGCCCCGGCGCGCAGCCGCCGCCCGCAGGGGCCGGGGGCGGCGGAACCGCCGTCGGCCGGGTCGGTGGCGCCGGGCGCGGCGCTCCGTTCCGCCGAGCCGGCGGACGGGGATGCGGCGGGGAAGGCGGCCGACAGCCGCCAGCCGCCCTCGTGCGGTCCCGCGGTCAGGACGCCGCCGACCAGGCCGAGCCGTTCCCGCAGCCCGACCAGGCCGAATCCGGGTTCCGGCGCGCCCGCGGCCACGGCTCCCACGGGCTGCGGCTGCCTGGCCCGCGCCCCCTGCCCACCGGCGGGCCCCGGCTCGGGCGCGCCCCCGTCGTCGGTCACCTCCACCGTCACCTCGCCGTCCGCGATGGCCACCGCGACCCGGGCCCTGGCGCCGGCCCCGGCGTGCTTGACCGCGTTGGTCAGGCCCTCCTGCACGACGCGCAGCACGACGAGCCCGCGCATCGAGTCGAGCCTGACCGCTTCCGGGTCGACGTGGCAGTCCACGGGCAGGCCCGCCCGCGTGCTGCGGCCGGCCACGGTGGCGACCGCGGTGGGGAGTTCGTCCGACTCGGCCAGGAGCACGCCTGCGGCCTCGTGCACCGCGGCGGGGTCGCGCAGCACGGCGACCATGCGGCGCAGGTCGGCCAGGGCCGTCGTGGCGGAGCCGTGCACGTCGTCGAGGACGGCGCTCACCTTGGGGTCGAGGCCGGGCAGCACGGTGCGCGCGACACCGACGCGCAACGCCATCGAGGCCACGTGGTGCGCCACGAGGTCGTGCAGCTCGCGGGCGAGTTCCGTGCGTTCCGCGAGGCGGGCGCTGCTCTCGGCCAGGGCGCGCCGCCGTTCGGCCTCCGCCGCGCGGGCCCTCGCCTCGTCCAGGGCGCGCGCGGCGGCGCGCAGGTAGGCGCCGAGCAGGAGCGGGGCCGCGGTGACGCACAGCACGCGGTACCCGACGGCCCACACGCTGTCGGCCGTCTGGTGCTTGCCCATGACGGCGACGTACGCGCAGGCCACGGCCGCCGTGCCGATCGCGGCCGTGTGCAGCGGGCGGCGGACGGCGAGTTCGAGCAGGGCGACGCTGGCGAGCACCTTCACGGCGACCGGGGTGGCGTCCGCGAAGTGCTGCGCGCCGACCACGAGCGCGGCCTCGGCGACGGTGACGGCCAGCGGCCAGACGGCGCCGGGCGCGAACACCAGCCCGGCGAGCACGGTCACCAGCCAGTCGCCCGTGGTCGGGTCGGAGCGCTGCACGAACAGCAGGTAGCCGATCCCGACGAAGAGGGGCAGCAGGCGGACCGGCCCGAAGCGGTCACCGACCGCCCGTGTCAGCCATGTCGTCATCGCCACTCGTTCCGTCCTCGCGTCCGCCCCACGTCGTCCCGACAGTAACGGCAGGCGGACCACCGCCCCTATTCCGCATGGGGGGAACACGGTGGAACGCGCGGGAACATGGGGGAACGCGCCCCGCCGCCCGCCCGGGCCGGGGCGGACACGCGCCGACGGCGTTCCGCGGGCGGCCCGGTGGTCCGAACGCCGCCCGCGGCTCCGCCCGCCGCCCTCGCGGCCGGGCTGGACGCGGCCGGTCGCCGCAGGTGGCGGCGGGTGGGGCCCGTGCGCCGCGAGGCCCTCGGCCGTGCCTGGCCCGTGCCCCGGCCGGGCCCGCGCTGCTACTGTGACCTCGCGACACGACAGGCAACAGACGCCGGGGGCTGGCGTGTTATCGCTCCCGCCACGAGCGGCGGGGCCGGGGAGGACATTCATGGCGACGCGACGCACTCCGCTGCCGGGCGTCGGCACGCAGTACGACATGACCACGCGCGACGGGCGGCACATCTCCGTCGTGGCCCACGAGGACGGCAGGCGGTTCCTCGCCTTCTACTCCCCCGAGGACCCCGACGCCTGCCAGGGCACCGTGCCGCTGGACGCCGAGGAGGCCGCGCGCCTGGCCGCGATCATCGCGCCGGACCGCGCGGAGCACCGGCTGCCGGGCACCGAGTTCGACCTGGACCTGGTGACCGAACGCATCACCGTCGGGCTCGGCTCCCCCTACCGGGGCCGCCCGATGGGCGACACGAGGGCCCGCACCCGCACCGGGGCCTCGATCGTCGCGGTCCTGCGCAGGACCGGCGCCCACCCCTCCCCCGGGCCCGACCACCGGCTCGAAGCAGGCGACACGCTGCTGGTCGTCGGCACCCGGGAGGGCGTCGACGACCTGGCCGACATCATCGCGGGCTCGTGAGGCGCCGCCGGGCGCCACGTCCCGCACGGCGCGGCGCGCCCCGGCGGCCGGGCGGCGCGCCCCGCAGGCCCAACGGAAAGGTGCGGTGACCGTGCACGACACCACGACCATGCTGATCGAACTCGGGGCCGTCGTGCTCGGCCTCGGCCTCGTGGGGCGGCTGGCCGGCCGGCTGGGTCTGTCGCCGATCCCGCTCTACCTGCTGGCGGGCCTGGCGTTCGGGCACGGCGGCCTGCTGCCGCTGTCCACCACCGAGGGCTTCATCGAGGTCGGCGCGGAGATCGGCGTCATCCTGCTGCTGCTCATGCTCGGCCTTGAGTACAGCCCGACGGAGCTGGTCGACAGCCTGCGCACCCAGTACCCGTCCGGCGTGGTCGACCTCGTGCTGAACGCGACGCCAGGCGCCGTGGCGGGACTGCTGCTCGGCTGGGGTCCCGTGGGCGCGCTCGCCCTCGCGGGCGTCACCTACATATCGTCCTCGGGCGTCATCGCGAAGGTGCTCACCGACCTCAACCGGCTGGGCAACCGCGAGACGCCCGTCGTGCTCGGCATCCTCGTCATCGAGGACCTGGCGATGGCCGTCTACCTGCCGGTGCTCTCCACCGTGCTGGCCGGGGTCGGCCTCGCGAGCGGCAGCGTCACGCTGGCCATCGCGCTCGCCACGGCGGGCGCGGCGCTGTTCCTCGCGCTGCGGCACGGCCGCCTCATCAGCAGGGCCGTCTCCTCCGACAACCCGGAGATGCTGCTGCTCGTCGTGCTCGGCCTGACCCTGCTGGTCGCCGGTGTCGCGCAGCAGCTCCAGGTCTCCGCGGCGGTGGGCGCGTTCCTCGTGGGCATCGCGCTGTCCGGCGAGGTGGCGCACACCAGCCGGCGCCTCCTCACGCCGCTGCGCGACCTGTTCGCCGCCGTCTTCTTCGTCTTCTTCGGGCTGTCGACCGATCCGAGCGCGATCCCGCCGGTGCTCGTGCCGGCGCTCGCCCTCGCGCTCGTCACCGCGGGCACGAAGATCGTGACCGGCTGGTACGCGGCCAAGCGCGCGGGGATCGGCCCGAAGGGCAGGTTGCGCGCCGGGGGCGCGCTGGTGGCCCGCGGCGAGTTCTCCATCGTCATCGCCGGCCTCGCCTCGGCGACCGAGCCCAGGATCGCGCCGATCGCCACCGCCTACGTGCTGATCCTCGTGATCCTCGGGCCGTTCGCGACCCGGTGGACCGAACCGGTCGCCCGCCGCCTGCTCGAACGGCGCGCTTCCGGCCCGCGGTCGTCCGACGTGGTCGGCGAGGTGCGCCCGGCGGAGTCCGGCGCCTGACGCCCGCGACCGGCATGACGGGTGCGAACGAGCGGGAACAAGCAACAACGGGCGGCAACGCGCGACAACGAGCGGGAAAGGGCGACGAACGGGCAACAACCGTCCCGTTCCTGAGCCCAAACGGTCACAATGCCGGACCGCGATCCACCGGAACGCGTGTATGAGGCATCATCTGTTCCCATGGGATTGGTCGCCGGTCTTGACAGCTCGTCCGCATACACCCGCATCGTCGTCTGCGACGCGGACACCGGCGATGTCGTCAGGCACGGCCACGCGGAGCACCCCGAGGGCGAGTCGACGCCCGAGGCGTGGCTGCTCTCGCTCGGTGAGGCGGCGGACGGCGGCGTTCTCGAAGACGTCTCCGCCATCGGCGTCGCGGCCCAGCAGCACGGCGTCGTCGCCCTGAGCGCCGAGGGCACCCCGGTCCGGCCGGCCCTCACCGGCGGGGACGAACGCACGCAGGCCGCGGCCCTCGGGCTCGTCGACGCGCTCGGCGGGCGGGCCGCGTGGGCGGAGGCGGTCGGCTCCGTGCCGCAACCCGGCCAGCCCGTCACGCAGTTGCGGCGGCTCGCGCGCGAGGAGCCGGAGGCGGCGCAGCGGACCACGGCCGTGCTCCAGGCCCAGGACTGGCTGGTGTGGCAGCTCCTCGGCCGCCCGCAGCGCTGGACCACCGACCGCGGCGGCGCGTCGAGCACCGGCTACTGGTCCTCGCCGTCCGAGGCGTGGCGGCACGAACTCGCGGAACTCGCCATCGGACACCCCGTCGCCCTGCCCGACGTCCTCGGTCCCGCCGAGCCCGCCGGCCGCACTCCCGAGGGGCTGCTGATCTCGGCCGGCACGGGCGACACGATGGCCGCCGCCTTCGGGCTCGGCGTCGGTCCCGGCGACGCGGTGGTCTCGCTCGGCGCGTCCGCCTCGGTGTGCGCGGTGCACGACGAGGCGCTCACCGATCCGAGCGGCACGATCACCGGATACGCCGACGCCACCGGCCGCCACCTCCCCGTGGTCCGCACCCTGAACGCCACCCGGGTGCTGCGCGGCACCGCCGAACTGCTCGGCACCGACCTGGCGGGCCTGTCGGAGCTGGCGCTGCGCTCGACCCCCGGCGCGCACGGCCTGGTCCTGCTGCCCTACCTCGCCGGGGAGCGCACCCCCGAACTCCCGCACAGCGCGGGCACCCTGGCCGGCATCAGGCGCGAGAGCATGAAGCCGGAGCACCTGGCGCGGGCGGCGTTCGAGGGCATGCTGTGCGGCATCGCCGACGCCGCGGACGTGCTGCGGGGGCGGGGCGTGCGCATCGACCGGGTCTTCCTGCTCGGCGCCGCCGCCGCGCTGCCCGCGGTGAAGGCCCTGGCCCCGGCGCTGTTCGGCGCCGAGGCCGTCATCCCGGCACCGGCCGACTACATCGCCATCGGCGCGGCCCGGCAGGCCGCCTGGGCCCAGGGCGTCTCCGACGGCGTGCTCACCCCCGACGCCCCGCCGCCGTGGCCATCCGCGGCCGGCGAGACGCTGAGCCCCGGCCACAAGGACGGGAAGGACGGGCAGGACGGCAGGGACGCGGTCGGCACGGCCGTGCGCCGGCAGTTCGCGGCCGTGCGGGACGAGATCCACCCGGGCGCGTTCGGCTGACGGCCCGGCGCGGCGGCCCGGCCCGGCGGCCCGGCTCAGTCGAGGTAGCCGCGCAGCTGCCCGGCGTACGCGTGGTCGCGCAGTTTGCCGAGCGTCTTGTGCTCGATCTGCCGGATGCGCTCGCGCGTGACGCCGAACATCCGGCCGATCTCCTCCAGCGTGCGCGGCCGACCGTCGAGCAGGCCGTAGCGCAGCTCGACGACGCGGCGTTCGCGGTCGCCGAGGGTGGAGAGCACCGCTTCGAGCTGTTCGCGCAGCAGCATGAACGCGGCCGACTCCGCCGGGGAGAGCACGTCGGCGTCCTCGATGAGGTCCCCGAGGTTCACGTCGTCCTCGTCGCCGATCGGGGCCTGGAGGGACACCGGGTCCTGCGCGAGCTGGAGGATCTCGCTGACACGCGCGGGCGTCAGCCCGAGGAGGACGGCGACCTCCTCGGACGTCGGCTCGTGCCCGCGCTCCTGGAGCACGCGGCGCTGCACCCGGATCACCCGGTTGATCAGCTCGACGACGTGGACCGGGACCCGGATGGTGCGGGCCTGGTCGGCTATCGCGCGCGACATCGCCTGTCTGATCCACCAGGTCGCGTACGTGGAGAACTTGAAGCCGCGGGTGTAGTCGAACTTCTCCACCGCGCGGATCAGCCCGAGGTTGCCCTCCTGCACCAGGTCGAGCATGGTCAGGCCGCGCCCGATGTAGCGCTTGGCGATGGAGACCACCAGGCGCAGGTTCGCCTCGATGAGGTGACGTTTCGCCAGCCGCCCGCGCACCACGAGCCGGTCCAGGTCGAGGGCCGTCCGCTCGTCGAGGCCGGTCGCGGTCAGCAGCCGCTCCTCGGCGAACAGGCCCGCCTCGACGCGGCGGGCCAGCTCGACCTCGTCGGACGCGCTCAGCAGGGGAATCCGGCCGATCTCGCGCAGGTACTGCCGGAAGAGGTCGCCGGTCGCCCCGCCGGCCTCGGGCCGCGGGGCCACCCGTGGCCGCGCTGCTGCCTGAACCGTACTGCGGTCACCGAGGGTCGGGGTCTGCACGAAGCGGCCTCCAGAGGTCTCGCGGACGTCGCGGAACGCGGGTCGCGCGGCAGGCGGGGGGAAGGAGGAGGTTGGCAGGACGGGAAGCGGCACCGCCCCCAGTGTGAGGTACGGCGCACTCCGGCCACGAGATGCGTGCGGCGACTTTTTGCGGCGGCGACCGCGCCCGGGGCGGGCGCGCGCGAGGTCGTCCGGCCGCGCGGGGCCGGGGCGCGGCCGGGAGTCAGGAGTAGAGGGCGGCCACGCCGCGCTCCTCAAGCGCGGTGCGGTACTGCTGCAACGCCCACAGCTCCTGGCGGACTTCGGCGGCGCGCGCGTTGCCGCTCTGCGCCTCGGCGCGGCGGGCGGCGGACTCCAGATCGGCCAGGCGGCGCTGCACGGCGGCCAGCCGCACCTGCACCAGGCGCCGCCCCGCGTACACGTCCGCCTCCTGCTGCCTGCGGCGCGGCATGGTCAGCGGCTCGACGGCCAGCTCGTTGACCAGGACGCGCACCGAGTCGTCCGGTGCCGCCTCGCGCACCCGGTCGAGGAACGCGCCGTCGGCGGACTCGGTGCCGCCGGCGTCCGCGATGGCGCGGCGCACCACCACGTAGGGCGGCGCGGTGAACTCGTCCTCGCCGAACGCGTCGAAGGCCGGTGAGACCAGCTCGGGGAACTGGAGGGCCAGCTTCAGCAGCTCGCGCTCCTCAAGCAGTGCCGGGCTGCGCAGGTTCAGCGGGGGGCCCTGCCGCACCGCTCCGCCCCCCGGCCACGCCTCCCGCTCCCGCGGCGGCGCGGCCGGCGCCCCGGGGCCGCCGGGCCGGCCGGCGGCCCGCTCGCCGCCCGCGGCGGCGGCGCGCTGCCGCTCCCTGCCCCACTGGGCGAGCTGGCTGATGCGGCGCACCACGAACCGTTCGTCCATGATGCCGAGCAGCCCGGCCAGCCGTACCGCGTACTCGTGCCGGATGGCCGGGTCCTTGATCTGCGCCACGATCTGCGCCGTGTGTTCGAGCGCGGCGGAACGCCCCTCGGCCGTGTCCGGATTGTGCTGCCCGACGACCGACTCGATCGCGAACTGGAACAGCGGTGAACGGGTCTCGACCAGCTCCCGCACGGCGTCGTCGCCTTTGGCGAGCCGGAGTTCGCACGGGTCCATCCCGCCGGGCGACACGGCGATCCAGGTCTGCGCGGCGAACTTCTGGTCGTCCTCGAACGCCCGCAGCGCCGCCTTCTGCCCGGCCGCGTCCCCGTCGAAGGTGAACACGACCTCGCCCGCGCTGTGCGCGCTCGTGCTGTCCATCAGCAGCCGCCGCAGGATCTTGACGTGCTCGCCGCCGAACGCGGTGCCGCAGGTCGCGATGGCGGTGGTGACCCCGGCCAGGTGGCAGGCCATGACATCGGTGTAGCCCTCGACGACCACGGCCCTGTTGCTCTTGGCGATGTCCCGCTTGGCCAGGTCGATGCCGTAGAGCACCTGCGACTTGCGGTAGAGCGGCGTCTCCGGCGTGTTCAGGTACTTGGGGCCGTTGTCGTCGTCGCGGAGCTTGCGCGCGCCGAACCCGACGACCTCGCCGGTGATGTCGCGGATCGGCCAGATCAGGCGCCCCCTGAACCGGTCGATCGGGCCGCGCCGCCCGTCCTGTGCGATGCCCGAGGTCAGCAGCTCGCGGTCGGTGAACCCGCGCCCGCGCAGGAAGCGCACCAGGTGGTCCCACCCGGCCGGCGCGTACCCGACGCCGAAGTGCTCGGCCGCGGCCTGGTCGAAGCCGCGCTCGGCGAGGAAGACGCGGCCGATCTCCGCCTCGGGCGAGGCCAGCTGCTCGGCGTAGAACTGCGCGGCCACCCGGTGGGCCTCGATCAGCCGCGTGCGCTCGCCCTGCTGCCGCCCGGGGCTGTAGCCGCCCTGCTCGTACCGCAGGGTGATCCCCGCCTGGGCGGCGAGCCGCTCCACGGCCTCGGAGAACGACAGGTGCTCCATCTTCATCACGAAGGCGAGCGTGTCCCCGCCCTCCTGGCAGCCGAAGCAGTGGTAGAGGCCTTTGCTCGGGCTGACGTGGAACGAAGGCGACTTCTCGTCGTGGAACGGGCACAGCCCCTTCAGGTTGCCCCCGCCGGCCGGACGCAGCTGAAGGTACTCGGACACGACGGCGTCGATCGGGACCGCGTCCCGCACCGCCTTCACGTCGTCGTCGTTGATCCTGCCCGCCACGCCAGAAGTCTACGGCGCGCCGGTGACAGCCCGGCGGCCGAGCACGGCCACCGCCGGCGTGAGGAGGCCGTTCACGCCCCGGTCGGGCGCGTGAACACCAGGTGCGGGCCGACGCCCTCGATCTCGAACTCCTCGCCGGCGACCGTGAAGCCCTGCCGCTCGTAGAAGCCGCGGGCCCCGACGCGGCCGTTGCACCACAGGAGGCCGGCGCCGAGCGCGGACGCCTCCGCGGCAGCCGCGGCGAGCACCGCCGCGCCGTACCCCAGGCCCCTGACCTCGGGCGCCGAGGCCATGCCGCGGAACCGGTACGCCGCGACCGCGGTGCCGGGCAGCGGGTCGGGGAACAGCGTGATGCAGGCCAGCACGCCCGGCGCGTGGGGGCCGTACGCCGCGAGGTGGCGGGTGTCGGCCCCGCCGTCCTCGGGGAACTCCGCCGTCGCGCGGTCGAGTCCGGGCCGCAGCACGCGGTGCCGCAGCGCGAAGATCTCGGCCAGGTCGACCACGGCGGTGCGGACGCCGCCCGCCCCGGCCTGCTCGTCGGTGCCGGTCGCCCCGGTGTCGAACGCCATGGCCGCCACCCTAGACGCCGTCCCGGCCGGCTCGAACGCCAGGTCACCGGCGCGCACGCCCGGCCGGGGCCCGGCGTGGTCGCGCGGCGCCGCGGGCCGGGCGATGAGTCGCGCGGACACCGGAAGTCCCCATCCGCGGGGCGCGGCCGTCCGGCCGGTCCCTGCCGGGGGCCGCGTCCCCGGCAGGCGCGAGAGAAGGGAAGAACGGCATGTCGGTGATCGTCGCCGGTGCGGTGCATGTGGCCGCCGAGGACAGGGACCGTTTCATCGAGGAAAACCGCACCGTCGTGGAGGCGGGCCGCAGGCACCCGGGCTGCCGCGACCTGTCCCTCTCACCCGACCCGGTCGATCCCGGGCGCGTGAACCTCTTCGAGCACTGGGAGTCGCAGGCGGCCCTCGACGCCTTCCGGGCGGTGGCCCCGCGCCCCTCCGTGTCCGTCGGGATCGTGGGCGACCAGGTGCTCAAGCACGAGGTCGCGCGCACCGGGCCGCCCTTCGGCTGACGGACGGCTGACGGACGGCTGACGGACGGCCGAGGGGTCCCGCCGGAACGCCCCGGCCGTGCCGCCGTCACGCCGCGGTGAGCGAGCCGAGCGGCGCGGCCGGGTCGGCCAGCGCCTCGGGGTCGACGGGCCGGCCCTCGCGGATCAGGTGCGCGACGGCTTCGGTCGCGCCGGGGACGTTCATGCCGAACGCCGCGAGCACCCGGTTCTCGCGCAGGCAGAAGGCGAGGAACGTGTGCGCGCCCGCGTCGCCGCGGAAGACCACGCGGTCGTAGGAGCCGGGCGGCGCCCAGCCCGAGTATTCGAGCCGGGTCCCGTACTGGTCGGAGAAGAAGTACGGCACCCGGTCGTGCGCCACGTCGAGCCCCAGCATCGCGCGGGCCGCCGCGGGGCCCGAGTGCAGGGCGTTCGCCCAGTGCCCGACCCTGCGCCGCGCGCCGCCGGGGGCGGCGACCGCCGCGACATCCCCTGCCGCGTAGATCCGCGGGTCGCTGGTGCGCAGGGCGGCGTCGACGGCTATGCCGCCGCCGCGCGCCAGCGCGAGGCCGGCGTGCGCGGCGAGCGCGGAGCGCGGCGTCACGCCGGTCGCGGCGAGCACGGCGCGGGCGGGCAGCTCGCACCCGTCCTCGGTGCGCACCCCGGCCACCATGCCGTCGCGCCCCGTGACGGCGGCCGGCCGGGTGCCGAAGCGGAACGCCACGCCCCGCTCGCGGTGCAGCGCGGCGAGCACGGCGCCGAGCTCGGGCCCGAGCACGCCGTGCAGCGGGGTCGGGTCCTGTTCGACGACGAGCACGTCGGTCCCCAGCGCGCGGGCCGCCGCCGCGACTTCGAGGCCGATCCAGCCGGCGCCCGCGACCACCAGCGGCGCCCCCGCCCCGGCCCGGCTGGTGAGCACGCCCCGCAGGTGGTCGGCGTGCGCCAGGCGCCGCAGGTGGTGCACCCCGGCGAGGTCGGTGCCCGGGATACCGAGGCGGCGCGGCTCCGCGCCGGTGGCCAGCAGCAGCGCGTCGTACGGCAGCCGGGTGCCGTCGCCCAGGCGCACCTCGCGCGCGGTCCTGTCGACGGCCACGGCGAGCTGGCCGAGGTGCAGTTCGATGCGGTTGGTGGCGTACCAGGAGGGCTCGTGCACCAGCAGGCTGCCGCGCCCGGCCAGGCCGGTGAGGTAGTCCTTGGAGAGCGGGGGGCGTTCGTAGGGGTGCTCGTGCTCGTCACCGATGAGGATGACCCGGCCGTCGAAGCCCTCCTCGCGCAGGGTCTGGGCCGCCTTGGCCCCGGCCAGTCCCGCGCCGATGATGACGAAGGTTCGGTGTGTACCGTGCACGCGGTGCCTCCCGGTCAGGTTCGCCGTCGCCAAGGAGCCTGCCCGACCGCGGGCGTGGCCGGAAGAGGGCGGGCGGGTCGGGAGCGGGGGGCCGTTCAGCCGGTGGCCAGGCGCGCGTGCAGGGCCCTGGCGCTCGCGTCGGTCAGGGCGGCGAGCTGGTCGACGATCACGCGCAGCCGTTCCGCGTCGCTGCCCGCGGCCTCGAAGAGGGCGAGGTACTGCGCGTCGAGCCCTTCGGGCGCGCGGGCGATCAGCGCCTCGGCCAGCTCGGTGAGCAGCGCGCGCTGCGCCTCGCGCAGCCGCTGCTGCTCGGGCCGCCGCATCACGTGCACCTCGGCCACGGCCTTGAGCACGTCGCACTCAAGGCGCGTGGCCTCGGGAACGACGACGTCGGCCGCGTACCGGCCCAGCGGGCCGGGGCCGTGGCGCTCGCGCGTGGCGCGTTCCACGGCGAGGCAGAAGCGGCCGATGAGCTGGCTGGTGGCGTTCTTCAGGCGCGCCTGCGCGAGCGCGCCGCCGTCGTAGGCGTGCGGCCACCACGCCTGCGAGGTCAGCCGGTCCAGGGCGGCGGCGAGCGCGTCCTGCTCGGTACCCGGCGGGGCGTAGCGGCGGGCCGCGACCGCGCAGACCTCCTCGCGCTCGGGTCCGGAGCGCAGCGCCGCGGGCGCGAGGTGGCCGGCGTGCAGGCCGTCCTCCAGGTCGTGCACGGAGTAGGCGACGTCGTCGGCCCAGTCCATGACCTGGGCCTCGAAGCACCGGCCGCCCTCGGGCGCGCGCTCGCGCAGCCACGAGAACACCGGCAGGTCGTCGGCGTACGCGCCGAACTTCGGCGACGCGGGGTCCGCGGGGTGCGCGCCGCGCGGCCACGGGTACTTGGTGGCCGCGTCGAGGGTGGCGCGCGTCAGGTTGAGGCCGACGGGCCTGCCGTCGGTGCCCGCGAAGCGCTTGGGCTCAAGGCGGGTCAGCAGCCGCAGCGACTGCGCGTTCGCCTCGAACCCGCCGCAGGGGGCCGCCACCAGGGCGAGGACGCGTTCGCCGTTGTGGCCGAACGGCGGGTGGCCGAGGTCGTGCGCGAGGCACGCGGCCTCGACGACGTCGGGGTCGCAGCCGAACGCCGCCCCGAGGTCGCGGCCGACCTGCGCGCATTCGAGGGAGTGGGTCAGGCGCGTGCGGGGGGCCGCCTCGGCGGCGGGCACCTCGGGCGCGACGACCTGGGTCTTGCCCGCCAGGCGGCGCAGCGCCGCGGAGTGCTGGACCCGCGCGCGGTCGCGCTGGAACGCGGTGCGGCCCGGGCGCTTGTCGGGCTCCGGGTCCCAGCGTTCGGCCGCGTGCGCGTCGTACACGGCGGCGGGCTCTCGAACGGCGTGCATGTCAGGAACGGTAGCCCGCCGCCCGCCCCGGCGGCGCGCCGGGCAGCGCAGGCGCCCCTCGGCCCTGTTCCCGTACAGGCCGCTGGTTCTCTTCGGGCTGGCTACCGACATGGGCATCAAGCGGGTCGCGGTGACGGGCGAGCACAGCGAGTCCGAGGCGACGGCGCGCCGGGTGCGGCACCTGTTCGCCAACCGGGCCGACATGCCCGCCGCGCCAGGTACACCTCCTCGGATGAGGACGGCGCCAGCCGGGGAAGGGAAACGGCAGTGCTTCAGAACGCGGGGCCCTCGGCGGTGGCCAGCGTGTTCTCGATGAGGTCGGCGGCGCGCGGGGTGCCGCCCTCGGCCCGGGCGGCGGCCCGCAGCTGCTCGGACCGGTCGACGCGTGCCGGATCCGTGACCAGGTCGTGCAGCGCCGCGCGAAGGGTCTCGGCGGTGGCGTCAGCGGTGTCCACACGGCGGGCGACGCCGAGTTCCACGAGCCGGTCGGCGTTCATGAACTGCTCGGCTCCTTGCGGTACGGCGATCATGGGAACGCCGGCGAGGAGCCCTTCGCCGCAGCCGCCCATGCCGGCGTGGGTGACGAAGGCGTCGGCCTGTTCCAGGATCGCCCGCTGCGGGACCCAGGAGTGCACTTCGACGTTGGGCGGGAGGGTGCCGAGTTCTTCGGGGTCGGTGTGCTTGCCGATCTGGAGCACGACGTGCCAGCCGGGCAGGTCGCCGAAGGCCGCGATGCACTGGCGGTAGAACGCGGGCTGAAGCGTGTACGCCGAGCCGAGCGAGATCAGCAGAACGTTGTCCGCGGTCGCCGGGCGGTTCCAGCCGTCCGTATCCGCCCGGGTGTCGAAGCAGGGGCCGACGAAGGTCACCGTGTCGGTGTCGACTCGGTCGGCGTGCGGCTGCATCGCTCGCGGGATCAGGGCGAGGGCTCGGGCGGGTGGGCCGGAGAACGTGTCCACGTCCGTGGTGGTCGCACCGCAGTCGGCGAGCCACCGTGCGAACCTGTCCCGGTACGCGTCGGCGCCGGGCAGCTTCCGCAGATGCGCCGCGACTTCCTCCTGGTAGCCGTCCCAGCCGACGAGTGTCGGGGACAGCTGTACGAGGGGACGGCCCTGGGCTTCGGCGAGGGCGCGCGCGGCATAGGCGCCGATGTCGTAGAGGTACAGGTCGGCCGGATCATGGTCGTAGGCAGCGCGCAGTTGCGGGAGCGCCTGGACGGCGTCGTCGAGGAAGAGGCTCGCCGCCGCGATGGGATCGGCAGGCCAGGCGTTGTCCTCGACGGGCAACGTGGAGGTGCAGGGCACCAGCTCCGCGCCGGCCGCTTCGATCCGGTCGGACACGAACGGATCGTTGGCGTAGGTGACCCGGTGCCCGCGGTCCACCAGCTCACGGATGAGCGCGAGGCTGGGCAGGACATGGCTGACGATGGGGACGCCGACCATCGCGACATGGGCGCGGGGACAGGACATGGGCGATCACTCGTTTCCGGCGCGGGACGGGTCCGGGCGGTGTGGCGAGGACGCGATGTCAGGGCTGGTCGATCTGCGCGGCGGCCTCCTCCAGGGAGGCGACGGTCCCCGACATGATCGTCCGTACATGCCTGGTGAGGTGCTGCACGGGCCAGTCCCACCACGCCACGGCGAGAAGCCGGTCGACGTCCGCAGCGTCGTAGCGGGTGCGGATGAGCCGGGCGGGGTTGCCGCCGACGATGCCGTAGTCGGGGACGTCGCCGGTGACCACGGCGCCGGCGGCGATGATCGCGCCGTGGCCGATGCGTACACCGGGCATGACCGTGGCGCCGTGGCCGAACCACACGTCGTTGCCGACGACTGTGTCGCCCCGGCCGGGCAGGTCGGTGATCAGGTCGAAATGCTCCGCCCAGGAGCCCCCCATGGTGGGGAACGGGAAGGTGGAAGGACCGTCCATGCGGTGGTTGGCGCCGTTCATGATGAACCGGGTGCCCGTCCCCAGCGCGCAGTACTTGCCGATGACAAGCCGCTCGGGGCCGTAGTGGTACAGGACGTTGCGCGTCTCGAACGCGGTCGGGTCGTCCGGATCGTCGTAGTAGGTGAAGTCGCCGACCTCGATCAGCGGCGACTTCACCAGCGGCTTGAGCAGGAGCACGCGCGGGTGCTCGGGCATCGGGTGGAGCACGGTGGGGTCGGCGGGAACGGGCTGCATCGTGGAGGCGGTTCCTCTCAGTGGCCTAGAGCGACAACCGTCGCATTAAGATGGTGTCACGCCCCTGCCGCCTTGATCAACCGGATACTGGGTGCCGATGACAGACCCACTGGACACGACATCGGACCGCCGTCCGGGCGGTCGCACCGCCCGCATCCGCGCCCAGGTTCTCGATGCGGTGCGCGCCGAACTCGCTGAAGGCGGTCACGAAGGACTCACGATGGAGGGTGTCGCGACGCGCGCCGGAGTGCACCGCGCCACGGTCTACCGGCGGTGGCGCGATGTCGGCGGCCTGCTCGCCGACGTCATCGACGCCGCCGGCGAAATCGACTGGCAGCCGCCGAACACCGGTTCTCTGCACGCCGATCTGACGGCCCTCAACCAGGAGATCCAGGAGTCCCTGGTCGTACAGCCGTCGTTCGCCGTCGCCCTGATGGCCGCCTCGTTCCACTCCGAACAGGCCGCGCGGGCCCAGACGCGACTGTGGACGGACCGGTACGCCCAGTGCGAGATCCTCGTCGAGCGCGCCATCGAGCGCGGTGAACTCCCCGCACAGCACACGGACGCGCGGAGCCTGCTGATCGCCGCCACGGCGCCGCTCTACCACCAGCTGGTGCTCCTGCGTGCCGATCCGGACCCGCAACTCCCGAAACGGGCCGCCGAGGCGGCAGTCCTGGCGGCTGCCGCGGGTGCCTTCTCCGCCCGTCGGGAAGAGAGCGTGTGATCGAGGAGACAGGGAGCGAACGCAAGCGCGATCAAGAGCGCGACAGGACCCGGATCACGGTCCGGCACCCCTGGTTCGGACATCAGGGAGCACGTACAACTGCTGAGGGCCCACCTACGGCGGCGGGCGGCCGGGGCGCGCTCGGCGACGTGCCGGGCGACCGGGTCCACACCGGTGCGACACCACACTGGTGGCCCGTCAGCGAACGGAAGTCCGATGAGCCGACCCCGAGGCGGAACGGCTTCTACCGCCATGCGCCCACCACTGACCCTCGCCCGAGGTCCGGCCCCGGGCATCACGCAGCGCCGCAACCCCTTGGCCGTAGCTGTACGAGAACAGGGCCCCCTCGGGGGCGCGCCGCCGCTCAGCCGGTGGCGGCGAGCACGGTACGCGCCGGGCGCGGGCGGGTGAGCGCCGCCCTGGCCTGGTCGTAGCGGTGCAGCAGCAGGCGGGCGAGCGCCGGGTGCGCGCCGAGCGGCGCGGCGACGACGCCGGGCGCCGCCTCGGCGCAGCGCGTGGCGAACAGGCCGGGCGCGACGAAGCACGAGGCGACGGCGATCTCGCGGTGCCCCGCCTCCCGCAGGGCCGCGACGGCCTCGGGCACCGTCGGGGATGCGGCCGACGCGTAGGCGGGCAGCACCGGGGCCCCGCCCAGGCGCGCGGAGAGCATCGCGGCGGTGTACTCGGTGCCGGCCGCCGACTCCGGGTCGCGGGAGCCGGCCGCGGCCAGGACCACGGCGCCGCCGCGCCGGTGGCCCGCCTCGGCCAGCCGGCTGTGCAGGGCCTCGGCGAGCAGCGGGTGCGGCCCCAGCGACCCCGCGGTGGCGACGTTCAGGTGCCCGGCGCCCGCGAGGACGCGCGGGATGTCGCGCTTGACGTGGTACCCGCGGCCGAACAGCAGCGGCACGAGCACCGCCTCGCCCCGCAGCCCGGCGAGCGTGTCGGCGAGCAGCGGCCGGTCGGTCTCCAGGTGCCCCACCTCCACGCGCGTGCCGGGCCGCAGCGCGCGCACCAGTCGCAGCAGGGCCTGGACGGCCCGCTCCGCCCCGGGGTCGGGCGAACCGTGTGCGACGGCGACCAGGGCGGGCTGCGGGCGGGCTGTTCTCATGCGGCCAGCCTGCGCCGTCCGCGTTGCGGACGTGTTGCGCCGCTGTCACGGGCGGCGGCACGCTCTCCTCACCGGCCGCCGGGCGGCCGGCTGAGCCCGCCGCCGCGCCCGGGTAACGCGGCCGGTCCCGGTCCGTAACACGCGCGACGCACCATGCCCGCATGAGCAGCACTGCCGCGACGGACACCCACTGCCCCTACTGCGCGTTGCAGTGCGGGATGGCCCTGCGCCCAGCGCCGGGCGCGCCCGGCGGCCTCGACGTGGTGGAGCGGACCGCGTTCGAGGTGAACCGCGGCGCCCTGTGCGGCAAGGGCCGCACCGCTCCCCACGTGCTGGCCGCGGGCACGCGGCTGACCGGGCCGCTGGTGCGCCGCGAGCGCTCGGGCGAACTGGAGCCCGCGGGCTGGGACGAGGCGCTCGACCGGGTGGCGGCCGGGCTGAGGGGGGTCAGGGAGCGGTACGGGCCCGACGCGGTCGGCGTGTTCGGCGGTGGCGGGCTGACCAACGAGAAGGCGTACACGCTGGGCAAGTTCACCCGGCTGGTGCTCGGCAGCTCGCAGATCGACTACAACGGCAGGTTCTGCATGTCGTCGGCCGCGGCGGCCGGCACCCGCGCGTTCGGGCTCGACCGCGGCCTGCCGTTCCCGCTCGCCGACATCCCGCGCACCGGCTGCGTGATCCTGGTCGGCTCCAACCCCGCCGAGACGATGCCGCCCGCGCTGCGCTACTTCACGGAGCTGCGGGAGAACGGCGGCACCCTCATCGTCGTCGACCCGCGCCGCACCAGGACCGCCGAGCAGGCCGACCTGCACCTCGCGCCGCGCCCCGGCACCGACCTGGCGCTCGCGCTCGGCCTGCTGCACCTGGTGGTCGCCGAGGGCCGCACCGACGAGGAGTACATCGCCGCCCGCACCACGGGCTGGGAGGAGGCGCGGGCCGCCGCCATGGCGCACTGGCCCGAGCTGGTCGAACGCGTCACGGGCGTGCCGGTGCCCGAGCTGCGGGCGGCGGTGCGGATGTTCTGCGCGCCCGAGGCCGCGATGGTGCTGACCGCGCGCGGGCCCGAGCAGCAGTCCAAGGGCACGGACACGGTCGGCGCGTGGATCAACCTGTGCCTCGCCACCGGCCGCGCGGGGCGCCCGCTGTCCGGCTACGGCTGCCTGACCGGGCAGGGCAACGGGCAGGGCGGCAGGGAGCACGGCCAGAAGGCCGACCAGCTGCCCGGCTACCGCATGCTGGCCGACGCGGCCGACCGGGAGCACGTCGCCCGCGTGTGGGGCGTCGACCCCGGCGTGCTGCCTGGCCCTGGGCGCAGCGCCTACGAACTGCTCGACGCGCTGGGCCGCGACACGCCCGACGGGGTGCGGGCGCTGCTGCTGATGGCCTCCAACCCGGTGGTGTCGGCGCCGCGCGCCGCGCACGTCGAGGAGCGCATGCGGGCGCTTGACTTCCTCGCCGTGTGCGACGTGGTGCTCTCGGAGTCGGCCGGGCTCGCGGACGTCGTCCTGCCGGTGACGCAGTGGGCCGAGGAGACCGGCACCCTGACGAATCTGGAGGGCCGCGTCCTGCTGCGCCGCAAGGCGGTGGAGCCGCCGCCCGGCTGCCGCAGCGACCTGGCGGTGCTGAACGCGCTGGCCGCGCGGCTCGGTTGGGAGAAGGGCTTCCCCGTGGACCCCGAGGAGGTGTTCGAGGAGCTGCGGCGCGCCTCGGCGGGCGGCAGGGCCGACTACTCGGGCATCACCTACCGGCGGATCGCGCGGGAGGACGGGGTGTTCTGGCCCTGCCCCGAGCCGCCGGCCGGCGAGGCCGCCGCGCCGCACCCGGGCACGCCGCGGCTGTTCCTCGACCGGTTCGCCACGCCCGACGGGCGGGCCAGGTTCGCGCCGGTCGCGCACCGGCCGGCCGCGGAGGAGCCCAGCGCCGAGTACCCGGTGCTGCTGACCACGGGCCGGGTGCTCGCGCAGTACCAGTCGGGCGCGCAGACCCGCGGGGTCGACGAGCTGAACGCGGCGGCGCCGGGACCGTTCGTGCAGGTGCACCCGCGGCTCGCGGAGCGCATCGGGGCGGCGGAGGGCGACCGGCTCGCGGTCGTCTCGCGGCGCGGCCGGGCGGTCGCGCCCGCCCGCATCAGCCGGGACATCAGGCCGGACACGGTGTTCATGCCGTTCCACTGGCCGGGCGAGGGCCGCGTCAACACGGTGACCAATCCGGCGCTCGATCCGACGTCGCGCATGCCGGAGTTCAAGGTGTGCGCGGTGCGGGTCGAACTGGCCGGGGAAGCCGCGCCGGACGGGGCCGGCCCGCGCTGAACCGGCCGCGGCGGCCGTGCCTGCGGCGCGGGCCCTCGCCCGTCCGGGTTGCGGGCGGCCCGTGGCGCGGCAGCATGGGTGGCATGACTGACCTCACCCAGCTCGCGGACCGGCATCTCTCCCTGGCGCGCGAGGCCGACCACGGCCGCAGCGCGCATCTCTTCCTGCACGACGGCCCGTTGCGGCAGAGCGTGATCGCCCTGGTGGCCGGCGCCGAGCTTGAGGAGCACAACGCGCCCCCCGCGGCCAGCCTGCTCGTGCTGCGCGGGCGGGTGCGGCTGAGCAGCGCGGCGGGCGACACGGACCTGGGCGCGAGCGAGGTGATGGCCGTCCCGCAGGCGCGGCACGGCGTCACCGCGGTCGAGGACGCGGTGGTGGTGCTGACCTCCGTCACCGCCCACCAGGAGCCCGTCGTCGTGCACGACACGCGCCGCACGCCCGGCGCGGCGTAGTGCCGCGCCCGCGCGCTTCCGCGGCGCGGGCGCGCGTTCTCGGGGACACGCTGCCGCGCGCCGGGGCGAACGCCCGGGAGTCCCGCCGTCCTTCCGGGGTAGGCGGCAGGGGCGCGCGCGGACCGGCCGCGCGCGGTTGGGCGAAGGGGGCGGAGGTCATGGGACGGTTCGGCCGTCTGGACCGGCACATCTTCGAGCGGGTCGCAGCGGCCCACCCGCCCGCCGTCCAGTCCGTGCTGCCGCGCCTGAGCCACGCGGCGAACCACGGGCGGCTGTGGCTCGGCACGGCCGCCGTCCTGGCCGCCGGCGGCCGGCCGGCGCGGCGGGCGGCGTTCCGGGGCGTGGCCGCGCTCGCCCTGGCCTCCGTCACGACGAACACGATCATCAAGTACGCCACGCGGCGCCGGCGGCCCCTGATCGACTCGGTCCCCCTGGCCCGCAGGCTCGCGCGGCAGCCGCTGACCCCGTCGTTCCCCTCGGGGCACTCGGCGTCCGCGGCGGCGTTCGCCACCGGCGTCGCCCTGGAGTCGGGCGCGCTGGGCGCCGCCGTCGCCCCCGTGGCCGCGGCCGTCGCCGGCTCGCGCGTCTACGTGGGCGTGCACTACCCGTCGGATGTCGTCGCCGGGTGCCTCATCGGCGCGGGCGCGGCGCTGGCCACCGTGCGCTGGTGGCCCAGGCGCCCGTCACCGGCCAGGCTCGTGCACCACGGCGCCGAGGCGCCCGCGCTGCCCGAGGGCGAGGGCCTGGTCGTGGTGATCAACGAGGGCGCGGGCCCGGGCGCGGCCGACACCGACGCGGAGCGGCTGCGCGCGGTGCTGCCGAAGGCGGAGATCGTGCAGCGCTCGGGCGAGGACGACCTGGACGCGCTGCTCGACGAGGCCGCCGAGCGCGCGGCCGGGCTCGGCGGCGCGCTCGGCGTGTGCGGCGGCGACGGCAGCGTCAACGCGGCAGCCGCGCGGGCCGCCGCGCACGGCCTGCCGCTGGCGGTCTTCCCCGGCGGCACGCTCAACCACTTCGCGCTCGACACGGGCATCCGCACGTTCGCCGACACGGGCGAGGCGGTCGCGGAGGGGAACGCGATCAGCGTCGATCTCGCCCGTGTCCGCCCGGTGGACGGCGCGGAGGGCCCCACGCGGCCCTTCATGAACACCTTCAGCATCGGCCTGTACCCCGACCTGGTCCGCATGCGCGAATCGCTGGAGAACCGCATCGGGAAGTGGCCCGCGGCGGCCGTTTCGCTGGCCAGGGTGCTGCGGACCGGCCGGCCCGTGGAGATCGAGCTGAACGGGCAGCCGCACCGCCTGTGGCTGCTGTTCGCGGGCAACGGCCTGTACTCGCCCGAGGGGTTCGCGCCCGCGCACCGCACCCACCTGGACGACGGGCTGCTCGACGTGCGCATGGTGTTCGCCGACAAGCCGCTGGCGCGCACCCGGATCGTGCTCGCCGCGCTCACCGGGACGCTGCCGCGCTCCCGCGTGTACGCGGCCTCGCGGCTGCGCTACCTGCACCTGTCGAAGCTCGGCCCCGGCGGCAGCCTGGCCGTCGACGGCGAGGCGCACCCGGCGCCGGAGGCGCTGCTGCTGGAGAAGCGCCCGGGCAGTCTCACCGTCTACCGGCCTGCGCGCCCGGGGAGCGAGCCGCTTCCCTGCGCCGCCCGCCCGCCCGCTCCGCGCGGTACGCGGCGGGGCTGACGCCCCGTTCCCGCTTGAACGCCGTGCTCAGCGCGAACCCGCTGCCGTAGCCGACCCGGCGCGCCACCGCGTCCACCGTGAGGTCCGGCTCGCCCAGCAGCTCGGCGGCCAGGTCGAGCCTGCGGGCGGTCAGGTAGGCCATCGGGGGCTCGCCGACCAGCGCGGCGAAGCGCCGGGCCAGCGCGGCCCGCGACACCCCGGCGCGCGCGGCGAGCGCGGGCACGGTCCACGGGTGCGCGGGGTGCTCGTGGAGCAGCCGCAGCACCGGGCCGACCACGGGGTCGCCGTGCGCCCGGTACCAGCCCTTGGCCGCCCCGGACCGGGCGAACCAGGCGCGCAGCACCGAGACCAGCAGCAAGTCGAGCAGCCGGTCGAGCACGAGGTCCTGACCCGGCAGGTCACGCCCGACCTCGGCGCCGAGCAACGGCAGCAGCGGCGCGTCGAGTTCGCCGTCCCGCAGCACGAGCACGCGCGGCAGGGCCCGCAGCAGCCGGGAGCCGACCTCGCGGGGCAGCTGGTAGGAACCGATGAGCAGCGACGTGGCGTCGGTCCTGCCCTCCCCCGCGCCGAGGCCCCAGGTGCGGACGCCGGCGTCGAGCGCGTCGCACAGGTCCGTTCCGTCCGGCGCGACGCTGCACCCGCCTGGCAGGACGTCCGCCCCCGGCTCGGTGGCCGGGTCGTCCGCCACGACGTAGGGCTCGGGGCCGCGCACCACGGCGACGTCGCCGACCGCCAGGCGCACCGGCCCCCGCTCCCCGGCGTCGATCCACGCGGTGCCGCGCGTCGGCGCGAGCAGCGTCAGCGGCGCCTCGTCCCTCACCCGCACGGCCCACGGCGGGGCGAGGACCGCCCGCAGCAGGAACGCCCCGCGCGCCCTCGGCCCGTCGAGGAGACTGGTCAGCGCGTCCATGCCGCAGAGCGTAGCCGCGGCGCCCCGCGGGGCCGGGGCCGCCCGCGGCGCCGTAGCCTGTCGCGCATGCGGGTGAGCCGCACAACGATGTCCCGCACCGGCCGGCCCGGGACATCGTGGGGGCCATGACGCACACCGGAACCATCCTGATCACCGGCGGCACCGGCAAGACCGGCCGCCGCGTCGCCACCCGCCTGCCCGGCGCGCGGGTGGCCTCGCGCGGCGGCACACCGCCCTTCGACTGGCACGAGCGCGCGACCTGGGAACCGGCCCTGGCCGGCGTGGAGGCCGCCTACCTGAGCTACTGGCCCGACATCAGCGCGCCGGAGGCGGCCGGAACGCTGCGGGCGTTCGCGGGGCTGGCCGCCGCACGCGGGGTGCGGCGGCTCGTGCTGCTGTCCGGTCGGGGCATGGACAGCGCGGCGGAGGCCGAGGCCGCGGTGCGGGAGAGCGGAACGGAGTGGACGATCCTGCGCGGCAGCTGGTTCTGCCAGAACTTCAGCGAGGACTTCCTGCTCGACCCGGTGCGCGCCGGGGAGTTCACGCTGCCGGCGGCCCCCGGCGTGGTCGAGCCGTTCATCGACGCCGAGGACATCGCGGACGTGGCCGTGGCCGCGCTGACCGGCGCCGGGCACGCGGGCCGCACCTACGAGCTGACCACGGGCCGCGCCCTGACCCTGGAGGAGGCGGCGGCCGAGATCGGCGAGGCCGCGGGCCGGACGGTCGCCTTCCGCGCCGTCGGCCGGGACCAGTACGCGGACGACCTGACCGCGCAGGGGCAGCCGCCCGAGATCGCGCGGCTGCTGGCCGGGCTGTTCACCGACGTGCTCGACGGCCGCAACGCGGCCGTGTCGGGGGACGTCGCCGCCGTGCTCGGCCGCCCGCCGCGCGACTTCTCCGACTTCGCGCGGCGGGCGGCGGCGGCCGGGGCCTGGGCCGGCTGACCTCCCGCGGGGGCGGCGCACCCGGTGCCCCCTGCCTGACCGCACGTCACCACACGTCGCCGTCGCGCCAGTCGCAGACCAGCTCGGCGGTGCGGTCGAGGGCCGCCCCCACCGGGAGCACGTACACGCCGCCGTCGTCCTCCTCCGTGCGGGCTATGCCCATGGGGGTCAGCGCGAACGTCGGCCCCAGCCAGGGCAGCCAGCCGCGGGCGGCGTACAGGCCGCGGGCCTCCTCGGAGGTGGACAGGGCGCCCAGCTCGTAGGCGCCGCGGATCACGCGTTCCACCGCGGCCATGAGCGACCGGCCGTGCCCGCGGCCCCGGTGGCCGGGTCTGACCCCGACGCCCTCCACGTAGCCGGCGCGCAGGGCGCGCCCCCCGTACAGCAGGCGGCGCTGGACGACCGAGGCGTGGCCGACCAGTTCGCCCCGCGACCACACCAGGGCGTGCACGCCCCCGAGGCCGTGGTCCCAGTCGTGGTCGGCGAAGTCCCCTGCGAACGCCTCGTCGAGGAGGCCGCGCGCCGCGGCGAGCGTCGCGGCGTCCAGGTCGGCGGTGTGGGCGGTGCGTACCTCGGTCATGCCGGCCATCCTCGCGTGCCGGGCGGGCCCGGTGGTGCCCGGTGGGGCGGGGACGGGGGCGAACGGAATCGTGCGGGGGCGGCCGGGCGCGCGCGAGTGGCGCGGCCCGCCGGACGGGGGCGCACAGAAGCGCGGGGAGGTCCGTACGGGCCCGCACGGTCACGGCCGCGCGGGCTCACAGCACGCCCGGCGGCGCGCTGAGGGCAGCGTTGCCTGCGGGAAACGGTCGTGATGCCGACGGGTAACAGCCTCGCCGCACGCTCGGGGCATGAGGACGACGAGGCGTGTGGTGGTCGTGGGCGGCGGCATGGCCGCCGCGCGGCTCGCGCAGCAGCTCGGCGGCGTGCCGGAGGCCGCCGTGACGGTGCTGGGCGAGGAACCGCACGCGCCGTACAACCGCGTGCTGCTCGCCGAGGTCCTGGCCGGCCGGTACGCGCCCGAGGTGATCGCGCTGCCGCGGCCCGCGCCAGGCGTGGCCTGGCGGGCCGGGGCGCGGGTGGCGCGGATCGACCGGTCCGCGCACCGGGTCGTGTGCGAGGACGGCACCGAGGAACGGTACGACACGCTCGTGCTCGCCACCGGCTCGAACCCGGTGCTCCCGCCGCTGCACGGCCTGTTCGGCCCCGGCGGGGCGGCGGCGGGCGTGCACGCGTTCCGCACCCTGGAGGACTGCCTGGCGCTGGGCCGCGCGGTGCGCGAGGGCACCCCCGCGGTGGTGATCGGCGGCGGGCTGCTCGGCGTATCGGCCGCGCGCGCCCTGGCCGCGCGGGGCGCGCGGGTCGTGCTCGCCCAGCAGGGCGAGCACCTGATGGAACGGCAGCTCGACGCCGGGGCCGCGGCCCTGCTGCGGGCCCACCTGGTCGAACTCGGCGTCGAGGTGCACACCGAGTGCCGCGTGCGCGGGGTGCGGACCTCAGGCCGGGGCGGCCGGGTCACGGGGGTCGACCTGGCCGACGGGTACCGGCTCGACGCGGACGTCGTGGTGCTCGCCTGCGGCGTGCGCCCGCGCACCGGGCTGGCGCGGGAGGCGGGCCTGGCGCTGGGGGCGCGCGGCGGTGTCGTCGTCGACGACGCGCTGCGCACCCCCCAGGACCCGGACGTGCACGCCCTCGGGGACTGCGCGGAGCACGACGGCGTGCTCTACGGCCTCGCCGGAGCCGCCCAGGACCAGGCCGACGCGCTGGCCCGGGTGCTGTCGGGCGAGGAGGGCGCCGGCTACGCCGGTACCCGCGCGCTGATCCGGCTGACGCTCCCCCAGTACGCGCTCCCGGCGCACGCCCTGCCAGGCGCCCCTCGGCCCGCGGGGGCCGGACCGCTGGACGTCGCCGCGTTCGGGCAGACCACCCCGCACCCGGGCGACGACGTCGTCCAGCTGGCCGACGCCACGCGCGGCGCCTACCGCAAGATCGTCGTCCGGGGCGACCGGCTGCGCGGCGGAATCCTGGTCGGCGACCTGGGCAGCGTCGGCACGCTCGCCCGCGCCTGGGAGGGCGACGAGGCCCTGCCCGCCACGCCGCTGCTCCACCTGCTCACCCACGACGGAGGGTACTGACGCCATGACCACCGGAGAGCCCACCGGAGCGTCCACCGGCACGGGGACGATCGTGCTGATCGGCCACGGCATGGTCGGCCAGCGCTTCCTCGAAGAACTCGCCGAGCGCGGGGTCACCGAGCACGCCCGCGTCGTGGTGCTGTGCGAGGAGCCCAGGCCCGCCTACGACAGGGTCCACCTGACCTCCTACTTCTCCGGGACCAAGCCCGAGGAACTGTCCATGCTGCCGGAGGGGTTCACCGAGCGGCACGGCATCGAGCTGCGCGTGGGCGACCCGGCCGTGTCCATCGACCGCGCCGCACGCGTGGTCACGGCGCGCTCCGGGCTGACGTTCCGCTACGACACGCTGGTCCTGGCCACCGGCTCCTACCCGTTCGTCCCGCCGGTCCCCGGCAAGGACGCCGCCGGCTGCTTCGTGTACCGGACCATCGAGGACGTGCTGGCCATCGAGGACTACGCGCGCACCGCGCGCACCGGCGTCGTCGTCGGCGGCGGGCTCCTCGGCCTCGAAGCGGCCGGCGCGCTGCGCGGGCTCGGACTCGACACGCACGTCGTGGAGTTCAACGAGCGGCTGATGGCGCTCCAGGTCGACGAGGGCGGCGGCGCCGCGCTGCGCCGCACGGTCGAGGACCTGGGCCTCACCGTGCACACCGGCGTCGGCGGGCGGGAGATCACCACCGACGCCGGCGGCGCGGTCACCGGCATGGTCCTCTCCGACGGCTCCACGGTCCCCACCGACCTCGTGGTCTTCTCGGCGGGAGTGCGGCCCCGGGACCAGCTCGCGCGCGACGCCGGTCTTGAGACGGGCGAACGCGGCGGCGTCGTCGTCGACGAACGCTGCCGCACCTCGGACCCGGCCGTCTACGCGATCGGCGAGTGCGCCCGCGCGGCGGACGGCATGGTGTACGGCCTGGTGGCGCCCGGCTACGAGATGGCCACCACCGCGGCGGACGCCATCGCGTGCGCGCGGCGCGGCGAGACGGCGGGCGCGCCGTTCCTCGGCGCCGACACCTCGACCAAGCTCAAGCTGCTCGGCGTGGACGTGGCGTCGTTCGGTGACGCGCACGGCCGTGCCGCGGGCTGTCTCGACGTCGTCTACTCGGACTCGCGCTCCGGCGTGTACAAGAAGCTGGTGGTCGCGCAGGACGGCAGGCTGCTCGGCGGCGTCCTGGTGGGGGACGCCGACGCCTACGGCCTGCTGCGCCCGCTGACCGGCAGCGTGCCGCCGGCCGCGCCCGAGCAGCTCGTGCTGCCCGCCGGCCTGGCACCGCCCACCGCCATCGGCCCGGCCGCGCTGCCCGACGAGGCGGTCGTCTGCAACTGCCACAACGTCACCAAGGGCGCCATCAGGTCGGCCGTCACCGACCAGGGCTGCGCCACCGTGCCCGAGGTCAAGCGCTGCACGAAGGCGGGCACCGGCTGCGGGAGCTGCCTGAAGGTCCTGGGTCAGCTGGTGGCCGACGAACTGGCGGCGGGCGGCGTCGAGGTGGACACCGGGCTGTGCGGCTGCTTCTCGCACACCCGGCAGGAGCTGTACGAGATCGTCCTCGCGCTGCGCGTCACCAGCTACCGGCAGCTGCTCGACGACCACGGGCGGCCCGAGGCGCGCGGCGGCGACGGCTGCGAGACGTGCAAGCCGACCGTCGCCTCCATCATCGCCTCGCTCGCCCCCGCGATCGGCGCCGACGGGTACGTCCTCGACGGTGAGCAGGCCGCGCTCCAGGACACCAACGACCACTTCCTCGCCAACCTCCAGCGCAACGGCTCCTACTCGGTCGTGCCCCGCGTGCCCGGCGGCGAGATCACGCCGGAGAAGCTGATCGTGATCGGCGAGGTCGCCCGCGACTTCGGGCTCTACACCAAGATCACCGGCGGGCAGCGCATCGACCTGTTCGGCGCGCGCGTCGACCAGCTGCCGATGATCTGGGCCCGCCTGGTCGACGCCGGTTTCGAGTCGGGCCACGCCTACGGCAAGGCGCTGCGCACCGTGAAGTCGTGCGTGGGTTCGACGTGGTGCCGCTACGGCGTGCAGGACAGCGTGCGGATGGCGATCGACCTGGAGCTGCGCTACCGCGGGCTGAGGTCGCCGCACAAGCTGAAGTCGGCCGTGTCCGGCTGCGCGCGCGAGTGCGCCGAGGCCATGGGCAAGGACTTCGGCGTGATCGCGACCGCGAACGGCTGGAACCTGTACGTGGGCGGCAACGGCGGCGCCACCCCGCGGCACGCCGACCTGCTCGCGCAGGACCTGTCCGACGCGGAGCTGGTGCGGCTGATCGACCGGTTCCTGATGTTCTACATCCGCACGGCCGACCGCCTGGAGCGCACCTCGGTCTGGCTGGAGCGGATCGAGGGCGGTCTCGCACACGTCAAGGACGTGGTCGTGCACGACTCCCTCGGCATCTGCGACGAGCTTGAGGCGCTGATGGCCGCGCACGTCGCGCACTACCGCGACGAGTGGGCCGAGACGCTGAAGGACCCGGAGAAGCTGCGCCGGTTCGTGTCCTTCGTCAACGCGCCCGACGCGCCCGACCCGAGTGTCCGCTTCGTGCCTGAACGCGACCAGGTGAAGCCGGATCTGACCATCCTCGCCGGGCCGGTCCTCCCGGTTCGCACCCTCGAAGGGAGCAACGCGCCGTGAACGTGGAGCTGGAAGTGGCGGACGGGCGGTGGGTGGCGGTCTGCGGGCCGGCCGACCTCACGCCGGGGCGCGGGGTCGCCGTGCTGCTGCCGGACGGCGAGCAGGCCGCGGTGTTCCTCGACCGGCACGGGCGGACGTACGCGATCGGCAACCGCGACCCGTTCACCGGCGCCTACGTCCTCTCGCGCGGCCTGGTCGGCTCGACGGGCAACGGCGGCAGCCCGTTCGTCGCTTCCCCGCTGCTGAAGCAGCGGTTCGACCTGGTGACGGGCACCTGCCTCGACGACCCGGCGCCGGACCGGTCGGTGCCGGTGTTCGCGACGCGCCGCGCGTAGCCGGGCGGCCGGGTCAGGGCGGCGCGCGCCGCGCGGACCCGACCCCGGTGGGCCCCTCCGCCTCGCCGGGGCCGCGCGAAGGCGCGACAGTGGTGGGACCGGCGCGCGCACCGGCGCGCCGGACGAAGCGGAGGAACGCCATGGCCCGTCCCCTCACCGTCGGCGTGGACGGCTCGCCGCAGAGCCTGGCGGCCGCCCACTGGGCGGCCCGGGAGGCGGAGCGGCGCGGGCTGCCGCTGCGCCTGGTGCACGCCTGGATCAACGAACCGCTCCTCGTGCCGCCCGATCCGGACGAGGAGGTGGCCCGGGGGCTGCTCGACCGGACCCGCGCCACCATCGCGGAGGCGCACCCGGACGTGCCGCTGAGCGCCGGGCTCCTGCCCGAGGTGGCCACGACGGGTCTTGCCGAGGAGTCGGGGCGCGCGGAGATGCTGGTGCTCGGCTCGCGCGGGCACGGGCCCGTGCTCGGCTTCCTGCTCGGCTCGGTCGGCCTGCCGGTCATCGCGCACGCCACGTGCCCCGTGGTCCTGGTCCGCTCGGGGCGGGACCGGGACGGCCGGTCCGGGCCCGACGGCGAGCCTCCGGCGGACGGGACGCGAGGCCCGGAGAGCGGCGGGGACGCCGGGGACGCCGGGGACGCCGGGGAGATCGTCGTCGCGATCAAGGACGCGGGCCCCGCCGCGCTGCCGCTGCTCGACTTCGCGTTCACCACCGCCGCGGCGCGCGGCGCCGCGGTGCGCGCCGTTCGCGCGTGGGGCACGCCCTCGCTGTTCGGCGCCGACGTGCCGGACAGCCTGGAGGCGAACGCGGGCGCCGCGAAGGACCTGGAGGGCGCCGAGGCCGACGTGCTCTCCGGCGTGCTCGCGCCCTGGCGGCGGCGCCATCCCGAGGTGCCGGTGACCGAGCACCTGCGCTTCGGCAACGCGGCCGAGGTGCTGCTGTCCGCGGCCCTGCCGCACGCCGGGCTCGTCGTCGTCGGCCGCCGCCCGCACCACCGCCTGCTCGGCACCCGGATCGGTCCCGTGGTGCACGCGGTGCTGCACCACGCGTGGGCGCCGGTGGCCGTCGTGCCCTACGACATCGACCACGGGTCCGGGAACGGCACCGACCGCGAAACCGCGTAGCCGTCCCGCTCCCCTCGTCCCGGCCCGTCGTCCCTGCTCCGGCCGGGCCGCCGTTCCCCCGCCGCGAACCGCCTGCTCGCGCTCCCGCCGCACGCCCGGGGCCGCGCCGGGCGGCGCGTGAGAGCGCGCCCGCGCGCGTTCCGGTCCCGCCTCATCTGCCACGAGGACAGGCCTCCATTCGCTTCGAGACTCGAAGCTGTTACGGTGCAACTACTTCGAGCCTCGAAGCAAAATGGGAGGGGAAGCACCGCATGGCAGCTCTGTCCGACCCCCTGGTGCTCGGCAGCGGTTCCGTCCTGCCGAACCGCATCGCCAAGGCCGCCATGGAGGAGAACCTGGCGGTCGCGGGTCAGCTCCCTGGGGACCGGCTCGTCGCCCTGTACCGGCGCTGGGCGCGGGGCGGCGCGGGCCTGCTGATCACCGGGCACGTCATGGTCGACTCCCGCGCGCTCGCCCAGCCCGCGGACGTCGTGCTCGAAGCGGCGACGCCGCTCGAACCGTTCCGGCACTGGGCGGCGGCGGCCACCTCGGGCGGCGGCCGGGCGTGGATGCAGATCAACCACCCGGGCCGCGTGGTCCAGAAGGACCTGGGCACGCCCACCTGGTCGGCCTCCGGCGTCCCGATCGACGCGGGGGCGTTCTCCCGCGTGTTCCGGCCCCCCGCGCCGATGAGCGAGGCACGGATCTCCGAGACCGTCGCCCGGTTCGCCACGACGGCGGCGCGGGCGGAGGCGGCGGGCTTCGACGGTGTGGAGATCCACGCCGCCCACGGCTACCTGGTCTCCCAGTTCCTCTCGCCGCTGAGCAACCGCCGCACCGACCGCTGGGGCGGCTCCCTGGAGAACCGGGCGCGGTTCCTGCTGGCCGTGGTCGACGCGGTGCGGGCGGCGGTGTCGCCGGGTTTCGCGGTCGCGGTCAAGCTCAACTCGGCCGACTTCCAGCGCGGCGGGTTCGATGTCGACGACGCCCGCGAGGTGGTCGGGATGCTCGGCACCCGCGCCGTCGACCTCGTCGAGCTGTCCGGCGGCAGCATCGAGAGCCTCGCCACCTCGGGAGCCCCGGCCGACGGCCGCACGCTCGCCAGGGAGGCGTACTTCCTGGAGTTCGCCGAGCGCGTCGCCTCCGCCGCGCCGATGCCTCTCATGGTCACCGGCGGGATCCGGCGCCGCACCGTCGCGGAACGGGTCGTCGGCAGCGGCGTCGCGGTGGCGGGCGCGGCCACCGCGTTCGCGATGGCCCCGGGGCTGCCGCGGCAGTGGCTCGCCGGCCGCGAGGGCGCGGCCCCGCTCCCGCGCGTGCGGATCCGCGACAAGTCCCTGGCCGCGGCGGCCGGGGAAGCGCTCGCCCGGCGGCAGTTCACCAGACTCGCCGCGGGCAGGACCGGGGTCACCCGCACGCCCGCGCTGCTCGCGCTCCTGGGCGAGCGGGTCCGCAGGGCACGGGCCCTGCGCCGCTACCGCGCCTGGCTGCCGGAGCACCGCGCGGCCGGGCCGGCCGGAGGCACCGGCTCGGGCGAGCGCGGAACGGCCGGGTGACGCGCGAAGCGCGGGAACGGCCGGGTGACGCGCAGGCGCCGCAACGGCCGCCGGGCCGCGACCGCGTCAGAGCCCGCCGGGCGGCGCCGTTCCCGGAGCCGGGCGGCCCGGCTCCCTCGGCAGCGCGAGCAGCCGCTCCTCCCCCGGCGCGATGTCCACGGTGTCGTCGGCCAGGACGACGCGCACCGGGCCCTCCTCCGAGCGCGGCACGCCGACGCACAGCTGGCCCGGCTTCATCCGCACCCGCACCGCGGTGCCTCGGTGCCGCACCGTGAACCCGAACTCCGACAGCTCGGGCACCGGCGCCGGGTCGAGCCACAGCGCGCCCTCGCGCGTCTGGAGCCCGGCGAGGCCCCGTTGCACCAGGTCGAGCGTGCCCGCCATCGCGCCCAGATGGATGCCCTCGGCGGTCGTCCCGCCCTGGAGGTCGGCCACGTCGCTCGCCAGCGCCTCCTTCAGGTGCCTCCACGCCTCGCCGTGCCGCACCCGGGACAGCACCCACGCGTGCACGACGCCGCTGAGCGTCGAGCCGTGGCTGGTGCGCGCCAGGTAGTAGTCGACCGTGCGCCGCCACAGCGCGTCGTCCATGGCGTAGCCGAGCCGCGCGAACACCTCGGCCAGCTCGCCGGGCGAGAACAGGTAGCCGAGCATCAGCACGTCCGCCTGCTTGGACGCCCGGTAGCGGTTGACCGTGTCCCCCTCGGCCTCCAGCACGCGGTCGAGACGCCTGATGTCGCCGTACCGCGCCCGGTAGCCCTCCCAGTCCAGCTCGCGCAGTTCCCCGTAGCCGTCGAACTGGCTGACCACGCCCTCGTGGAACGGCACCCTCAGCCGCCGCGAGACGTCCTCCCACAGCTCCGGCTCCTCCGGGCGCAGCCCGATGCGTTCCGCCAGCTCGCGGCGCCGCGCGGCGGGCAGGGCGCGGGCCAGGTCGAGGGCGCGCGCCAGCACCCAGGCGGCCGTCACGTTCGTGTAGGCGTTGTCGTCGAGCCCGGGCTCGGACGCGTCCGGGTACGCCTCGTGGTACTCGTCGGGCCCGACCACGCCCCTGATGCGGTACCGCTCGTACGCGGGGTCGAACTCGGCGCGCGAGGCCCAGAACCGCGCGATCTGGAGCAGCAGTTCCGCGCCCTCGGCGTGCGTGAACCCGGTGTCGCCCGTCGCCTGCCCGTACCGCCACACGTTGTAGGCCACGGCCGAGCCGACGTGGTGCTGGAGCCGCGAGTTGTCCGGCAGCCAGCGGCCGGAACGCGGGTTCAAGTGCGTCTCGGGCGTCTCCTCCCGGCCGTCGCTGCCGCTCTGCCAGGGGAACATCGCGCCCTCCCGGCCCGCCGCCCGCGCCGCCCTGAGCGCGGCGGGCAGCCGCCGGTACCGGTAGGTCATGAGCGCGCGGGACAGTTCGGGGAAGTGCAGGTTCAGGTAGGGCAGCACGAACAGCTCGTCCCAGAACACGTGCCCCCGGTACGCCTCGCCGTGCAGGCCGCGCGCCGGCACCCCCGCGTCGAGCCGCGCGGTGTGCCCGGGCGACAGGGTCTGGAGCAGGTGGAAGAGGTGCAGGCGCAGGATGTGGCCCGACTCGCCCGGCACGTCGAGGTCGGCCCGGCGCCACAGCCGTTCCCACGCCGCGCCGTGCGTGCCGAGCAGCCCGTCGAAGTCCGGGGCCCGCCGCAGCCGGTCGACGGCCGCCCCGAGCGGGCTGCTGATCGCGGTGTCGCGCGAGGTGTGCAGCGCGATCGTCTTCTCCACCGTCACCGGGCGGCCGGGGCGGATCGGCAGCCGCAGCCGCTGCTCGGCGCGGTAGTCCGTCAGCCGCGTCGGCGGCGTCAGCCGGTCGGGCTCCGCGTCCGCGCGCGTCCTGGCCGCCATGACCACGCGGATGTCGGAGGCGCGCGTGCGGCAGCGCAGCCACACCAGGTCCGGGTCCTCGCTGCCCGTCCCCATGTCCGTCAGGTGGTGCGAGGCGAGGTCGCGGTACCGCTCGACGCCCGTGTTGGCCGCCGCCATGCCGTCGATCGCCGACTCGACCTCGATGGTGCCCGACCAGTCCTCGGCGGTGAACGTCGTGCGCAGCGCCGCCAGGTGCGGGTCCGCCATGTGGACCAGACGGCACTGCTCGACGCCCAGGTGCCGCCCGTGCCGGTCGCGGTACCTGACCGATCTGCCGAGGGTGCCGTGCCGCAGGTCGAGCACCTGCCGGTAGCGCAGCAGGCGCGCGCGGCCGTGCCCGTGCCCGCCGGGTTCGCGGCCGGGGCCGGGCTCGGCGCCGGGGTCGTGCACGGGGTCAGGGGTGAACCACTCGCCGTCCGGCCCCTCGTCCGGGTGCGGCCGGAAGCGGAACGCCAGCCAGTTCGGCAGGTTCACCACGTCCTCGTGCTCCAGCTCCCGGCCGTCCAGCGTCGTCGTCAGCCGGTTGTAGAGGCCGGCCGCGTAGGTGCCGGGGTAGTGCGCCGGGCCCGCGACCGACTCGGGCGCGGCGCCGCGGGTCGCGAAGTAGCCGTTGCCCAGCGTGCACAGCGCCTCGCGCAACCGCTCGGCGCGCGGGTCGTATCCCTCGTACGCCCAGGTCCACTCCGTGGTCTCCCGGGAGGCCGGTTCCGTCACCGGGTCTCGCCCCCTCCGCCGGGCGGGTCCCCGTCGAGCAGGTCCCCCGGATCCAGGACCACGAGGTCGGCGCCGCCGCGCCGCAGGTCGGCCGCTCCCTCGCCGTGCGCGGACCGGTCCACCCCGACCACCAGGGCGAACCCGCCCCGCCTGCCCGCCTCGACCCCGGCCGGCGCGTCCTCCACGACCGCGGCGGCAGCGGCCGGCACGCCGAGCCGCCGCGCCGCTTCGAGGAACAGCGCCGGGTCCGGCTTCCCCGGCAGGCCGAGCCGGGCCGCGTCGTTGCCGTCCACGACCGCGCGCAGCGAGGGCAGGACGCCGGCGTTGCGCAGCAGGTCGCGGGCGTGCCGCGAGGCCGACACGGCGGCGCAGCGCACCCGCGCGCGGGTGAGGGCCGCGAGCAGCCGGACGGTGCCGGGGAAGACCTCGGCGCCGCGTTCGCCCAGCAGGCGGACGAACGCCTGCTCCTTGCGCGCCGCGACAGCGTGCACGCTCCCCGTGCCGGGGCCGTCCTCCGGGCCGCCGGCCGGGAGTCCCGCGCCCCGGGCGTCGAGGAACGCCGCCGCGCCGTCGAGTCGCGACTTGCCGTCGACGTACCGCCGGTAGTCCTCGCGCGTGAACGGCGGGCCGAGCCCCGGCACGGTGCCGAACGCCTCCTCCCAGGCGGCGGCGTGCACCCGGGCCGAGTCGGTGATGACCCCGTCGGTGTCGAACACCACCGCGCGGCAGGTCCGCAGTTCCGGGACGGTCGTCATCACTCCATGGGACCCCGGACGGGCCCGGCCCGCAATCCGCGGCGCGGACCGGCCCCGCCTTGCCGATCAACGAGACGCAACGTATCGTCTTCTTCCTCGGCCGGATCTCCCGACCGCGCCGTCCGACCGAAAGGAACCCGCCGTGGAACACGTCGTCGACGCGGCCCCCGGAATCCGCCTGTGGGCCCAGGAGCACGGCCCGGCCGACGCCTCCCCCGTGCTGCTGATCATGGGCGCGCAGGCGTCCGGCCTCGCCTGGCCCGACGCACTGGTGGACCGCCTCGCCACCCGGCACCGCGTGATCCGCTACGACCACCGCGACACCGGCCGTTCGACCCACGCCTTCGACACCCACCCGTACCCGCTCACCGCGCTCGCCGAGGACGCGGTCACCGTCCTCGACGCCCTCGGCGTCGCCCGGGCGCACGTCGTGGGGCTTTCCCTGGGCGGCATGCTGGCCCAACTGCTCATCGCCGACCACCCGGACCGGCTGCTGAGCGCGACCCTGCTGGGCACCGGCGCGCTCAGCGACACCCCCTACACCCACCCGGACGGCACCCGCACCCCGCCGCACGAACTGCCAGGACCCGCCCCGCACATCCTGGAGATGTGGAGCAGGCCCGTCGAGGACCTGGGCGTCGAGGCCGAACTCGAACGGCGCGTCGAGCACTGGCAGACCATCGGCGGCGACGCCATCCCCTTCGCCGCGGAGGAGATACGGGCCATGGAGCGCCGGATCATCGCGCACACCGGTCACCACCAGCCGAACGACGCGCACGCCCGCGCCGACAGCTCCGGCATGCTGCGCACCGAGCGGCTCGCGAGCACCGCCGTGCCCACCCTGGTGCTCTCGGCACCGGCCGATCCGGTGTGGCCGCCGCCCCACCCGCAGCACATGGGGCAGGTGATCCGCGGGGCCCGCGTGCGGGAGATCCCGGGCATGGGGCACGCCCTGCCGCCCCAGGTGGTCGCCCCGCTGGCCACCGCGATACTGGAGCACACCGCGGAGCACCCGGGCCCCGGCGCGCCTGCGCGGCCGGCCGGGGACGGCAGCGGGCCGCACGCGGGGTGAACGGCCCGGGGAGACCCGTCCTCCCGGCGCGCGAACGGCCGGTCGGGGCGGGCCGGGGCGCCCCCGAACCCGCCCCGACCCGCCGGTCACGCCCGGCGCAGCGCGGAACGGCCCGCGAAGCGCGCCGAGTCCCCCAGCTCCTCCTCGATCCGGATCAGCTGGTTGTACTTCGCCGTGCGGTCGGAGCGGGAGAGCGAGCCGGTCTTGATCTGACCGCAGCCGGTCGCCACCGCGAGGTCCGCGATGGTGGTGTCCTCCGTCTCGCCCGAGCGGTGGGACATGACAGCCGTCCAGCCCGCCTCATGGGCCGCGGCCACCGCGGCGAGCGCCTCGGTCAGGGTCCCGACCTGGTTGACCTTGACCAGGACCGAGTTGCCGACGCCGGTGCGGATGCCCTCGCGCAGCAGCGCCTCGTCGGTGCAGAACACGTCGTCGCCCGTGAGCTGGCAGCGGTCGCCGACGCGGGCGGTCAGCTCGCGCCACCCGTCCAGGTCGTTCTCCGCCATCGGGTCCTCGATGGAGACGACCGGGTAGGCGTCGACGAGCCCGGCCAGGTAGTCGGCGTGCTCGGCAGGGGTGCGGCGCACTCCCTCGCCCGCGTAGTCGTAGACGCCGTCACGGAAGAACTCCGACGACGCGGGGTCCATGAGCAGGGCGATGTCAGGCCCGGGGCGGTAGCCGGTGCGCTCGATGGCGGCCAGCACGAAGTCCAGCGCCTCCTCGGCGGTGCGCAGCGCGGGCGCGAAGCCGCCCTCGTCGCCGACGCCCGTGGAGTGCCCTGCGGCCCGCAGGTCGCGGCGCAGCGTGTGGAAGACCTCGCTGCCCATGCGGACGGCTTCGGCGAACGTGGCCGCCCCCACGGGCGCGATCATGAACTCCTGGAAGTCCAGCGGATTGTCGGCGTGGGCACCGCCGTTGACGATGTTCATCATCGGCAGCGGCAGGAGATGGGCGTCGGCGCCGCCGAGGTAGCGGTAGAGGGGGCTGCGGTGGGCCGCCGCGGCGGCCTTGGCGGCGGCGAGGGAGACGCCGAGGACCGCGTTGGCGCCGAGCCTTGACTTCGCGGCGGTGCCGTCGAGGGCGATCAGCGCCGCGTCGAGACCCGCCTGGTCCGCCGCGTCCCGGCCGCGTACGGACGCCGCGATCTCCCCGTTGACGTGGGCCACCGCGCCGTCGACGCCCTTGCCGTGCCAGCGCGCGGCGTCCCCGTCGCGCAGCTCCACGGCCTCCCGGGCGCCGGTGGAGGCGCCGGAGGGGACGGCCGCCCGCCCCAGGGAGCCGTCCGTGAGGACCACGTCGACCTCGACCGTGGGGTTGCCCCGGCTGTCGATGATCCGGCGGGCGGTGACGGTGTCGATGGTGGCGTCGATGGTTCCGACTGCCGTTGCGGACATGGTTGTTCCCCTCCGTCGTCGTGTGCCGTGCCCCGGCTGCGACCGCGCTGGCGCTGGGCCCGACACGCAAACCCTACAGCAACACTGCACAGTTCAGCTGTTCAGAATTGCTGTGGAGTTCCGCCGCACGGCCGCGCCGGGCACCGGGGTAAAGTGCCCTATGCCCACCCCGGAAGCCGCCGCCATCGCCGCTGAACTGCGCACCGCGATGGGCAAGCTCACCCGACGCGTCAAACACGAGGACCGCATCCCGCTCGGCCAGGTCGCCGTGCTCGGCGCACTCGACCGCAACGGCGCCATGACCACCAGCGACCTCGCCGCCGATCAGCGCGTGCGCCCCCAGTCGATGGCCCGGGTGGTGGGGCTGCTCATGGAACAGGACCTGATCACGCGCCGCGCCCACCCCACGGACGGCCGCAAGTCGCTGGTCGAGCTGTCGGACGCGGGCCGGGCCGCTCTGGAAACGGAGCGCAGCCGCAGGGCCGGCTGGCTCGCGCAGGCCATCGAGGCCGAACTCACGGACGAGGAACGCGCGCTGCTGGCGCGAAGCGCCGCCCTGCTGGAACGGCTCGCCACCCGCGACTGACGCATGGCCCGGCGCGGCCGGAACCGCCGTCGTGCGGGTGCCGCGGGAGCAGCGTCCCGCGGTCACGGCGGAGGACGGGCGCGTTCCCTTTCATGGGCGCGGCGCGCAGGGGTTGCACATGCCGCGGCGGCATGTGGTCCGGTGGACTCGCCTCCCGATGCCTTCAGGAAAGGTCCCTGCTCATGCCTCCGTCCTTCACGCCGCCCCGTCGGGTCACGATCGGTGACGCGGCGGCCTTCGTCGGCAGCACGCCACGGGCGATTCGCCACTACCACGAGATCGGCCTGCTCCCCGAGCCCGAGCGGGGCGGCGACGGCCGCCGCCGCTACGGGTACGAGGACATGATCCGCTTGCTGTGGATCCGCAGGATGGCCGACGCCGGGATCGCCCTGAACGACATCCGCGACGCCTTCGCCACCGGCGCGGCTTCCGCCGGCCCGGACAGCGGAGAAGGCATCGCGGGCATCCTGGAGCGGCTGGAGGAAACCCTCGCCGAGCAGGAGGCGGAAGTGCGGCGGCAACGGACCGCCGTGCGGCGGATGCGCGCCGAAGGCAGCCGGATGGGCCTGCTCTCCGACATCGTCACCGAACGCCTCAAGAAGCTGCCCGAGGGCTCCCTGCGTCAGGCGGACCTGGACAGCCTGCTGGTCACTGAGCGGATCTTCGGCCCGCTCGGCGCGGCCGTCCAGGCCACCCGCTTTCTCGCCCTGGCCACGCACCCCGCTCTGCGAAAGGAGTCCGACCGCGTCGACGACGCCGAGGAGGCACTCGATGACGGTGTCGCCGTCGATGATCCACGGGTGGCTCACGTGGCCGCCGAGCGGCACGCCTTCGAAAGCGCCCTGCACGCCGTCATCGAGGAATCCGGCCTGGGTGAGGCCGACGATGCCCTCTTCGACGCCTGGGACACCGCGCACCCTGCCACCGCCGATGACGGCGAGGGCGAGGCCGACCTCGGCTCCGGCAGGCGGAAGGCCGACGCCATGAGCGTGTGCGAAGCCACCGGCACGATGCCCTACGACTTCTCCCCGGCCCGCCTGCGCTGCATGGAACTGGCGGAGGAACTGTCCGCCCAGGACTCACCCGCCATCCGGGACACGTTCTAGTCGAGGTGGACGCGCCGGCCGGTGACCCGCTCCGGTCGCAGCCGCACCCACTCCTGACCGGGATCCGGTCGCTGTTCGCTCTCCCGTGCCGTTCCCGGCCCGGGCGCGCGCCCCGAGTCCGCCGGGCCGACCCGGCCCTCGCCGTCGGGCCACCCGGCCGCCAACCGGTTCAGTTCGGCGACCTCGGCCGGATCCGTGACGCGCCGTGTCGTGCCGACCACCAGAACGCTCCAGCCGACGCCCCGCGGCTCGTCGAGATGGTCGACCTCGAACGCGGTCTCGCGCGCCTCCCGCACCAGGACCCCGTCCGGCTCGTCCGCGCTCACCGGGAACACGATGGCGCTGTCCCGCAGGCAGTACGTCACCGGCACGATCGCCGGGCCGCTCCCGGTGTCGACGGCGATCCGGCCGATGGTGTGCTCGGCCACCAGCCGGTAGCACTCGTCCGTGTCCAGCTCGACCAGCCGGCCGCGCGGCGCCGCGTGCCCGCCCGCGGGCGCCGGCTCTGACCCGGTCAGCTCGCCGACGGTCGTCTCCAGCGCCCTGGCCACCCGCGTCAGCGACGCCTGGCTCGGCGAGGCGGGCCGCTCCTCCAGGTAGCGCAGGTACTGGGGCGCCACCCCGGCCCGGTCCGCCACGTCCTGCCGGCTGAGACCCAGCTGTTCACGGCGCGACGCGACGCGTCGCCCGATATCACTGCGATGGTTCCGCGTCTCGCCGGCCACCGGCATCACCTCCGACCCAACCCCCAGGATGGCCGGACCGGGCTCAACCCGCTCGTCGGGCAGCGCGGCGCACACGCCCACAGCCGGTACGGGTAGCCGAATCTCGGGTGCCGCACCGTGCCCAACTCGCGCGCCCGGGCACCGAGGTAGCTGCCGCACAGGGCGCAGTGGATGCCCATGAGCTGGTACGGCCCGAGCCGTTCCAGCGGCGGCAGCGGCTCCCCGTTCACCGCACGCCGCCCCACCGGGGAAGGGTCACGTCGCGCATACCTGGTATGTGCCCACCCAGCGGGTCCCCGACCCCGCCGAGACCACTCTGCGATCCTGACGTCATCGCGTCCATGACACATGGTGTACCCGTCCGGGCCCGAGGTGGCTAGGCTGAGCGGGTGGGCCCGAGCGGCGGAACCGAAGGCGGAGGGCCGCGGCCGGACCGCGCCCCGCGGGACCGGGCGCGACGCCTGGCAGGACAGGTGCGCGACTGCCTCGACCGCAGCGGGCATCCCAGCGCCGCCGTACGCCTCGCCCCGCGGACGGGCGACGTGGCCGTCCTGCCCGCCCGGGCCGGCGCGGAGCACATGGCCGAGGTGGAACGGCTGCTGCGCGCCGCCGGCTTCGCCCTCACGACGACAGGCGACGCCCTCCTCGTGACGCGCCGCTTCCGTGCCGACGTGGACCTGCGGCCCCTCGACGAACACCTGCTGTCCCGGCTGCTCGATGCCGCCGTCGAGGACGCGGACCCCCGCGAGGTGATGCCCGCCGTCGCGGGCCCTGCCGGCTGGACACGGGAGCGGCGCGCGGCGTTCCTGCGGTTCCACCGGACCCGTTCCCTGTCGGCATGCCCGGTCGAGTCCACCTATGCCGTGCTGCTCGCCGGCACGGCGGGCGGCCCCCGTGTCGTGGGCGCCGCCCGGCTGGCTCCCGTGCCGGAGCAGCCGCTGACGGTCGAGGCGGGGCTGTGGCTGCGGCGGCAGGTGCGGGGCGAGGGTGTGGGCAGCGCGGTGTTCCGGCAGCTGGCCGGTCTGGCCCGGGCCGGGGGCGCCGCCCACATGGTGGCCAGAACGACCCCGGAGAACGCCGCCTCGCAACGCCTCCTGTCCGCCCTGTGCACGACCGTGACCCGGCACGAGGACGCCGTGACCGCCCGTCTCGCTCTCGGGCCCGCCTGGTCCTGATCACTCGGCGCCGGGCGGCCCGGCCCCCGGCCGCGCCGCGCTCCGCACCGGTCGAACGGCACCCGCAGTTGAACGGCATCCGCTCCCCAACTACCGTCAGTGGCCGGCAACGGACGACAACCAGACATGGGGGGCGCATGGCCGGCCCGGCCGCCGAGCACCGAGAGGCACCACGTCGGCACGCGCCGCCCGCGCCGGGCGGCCCGGCCGTAGCGCGCGGCCTCGATCCGGCCACGGGCGGCGTGCTGTTGTCGGCCACCGACGTGCACATACCCGGAACGCCGCCGCTGCGGCTCGTCCGGCACCTGCGGCCCGGCACCAGGTCGGGACGGCGCTTCGGCCGCGTGTGGGGGTCCACGCTCGACCAGTGCCTGATCCTGCGCCGCGACGGCGTACGGCTGATCGCCGAGGACGGACGGGTGCTCGACTACCCGGTGCCCACGCCGGGCGGGACCGTGCTGCCGGCCACGGGCCCGCGCTGGCCGCTGGCCTGGGACGGCAACGCGGGCGGGGCGATGACCGTGCGGCGGCCCGAGTCGGGGCACACACTGCGCTTCCACCCCGTGCCCGGCACCCCGGGCGCGGAACTGCCCCTGGTCGAGCTGGCGGACCGCCGGGGCAACGTCCTGCGCGTGACGTACGACGGCGGCCTGCCGGCCGAGGTCGCGAGCGGCGGGCACCGCGTGGGGATCACGGTGCGCGAGGGCCGCGTCGCGGAACTGCGGCTGCTGAGCGCCCCGGACGGCCCGCTGCTGCGCCGCTTCCACTACGACCCGGCGGGCAACCTGACCTCCGTGGACAGCGGCACGGGACCCGTCGAACGGCTCCGGTGGGACGCGCGCCGGCGCCTCACCGGGCGCGCGCCCGGCACGGGACCGTGGTTCCAGTACGCCTACGACGAGGCCGGCCGGGTCACGCGGGCCGGGACCGAGGACGCGGCGCCCGCCGTGCTCACGTACGAGGACGAACCGCGCAGGACCACGCTGACCGACTCGCTCGGCCACACGACCGTGTTCGCGTTCGACGGCGAGGGGCGGCTCGTCGCCGAGACCGACCCGCTCGGGCACACCACACGCCGCGCATGGGGGCCGCACGGCCTGCTCGTCGCCGAGACCGATCCGCTGGGCCGGACCACCCGCTGGGAGAGGAACGCGCACGGCGGCCTCACCGCCGTCATCCTGCCCGACGGCTCGGCCGACCCGTTTCCGGCGGAACCGGCCGACCCGCAGGCGCCCGAGTCCTGGCCACCGCACCCCGCGGGGCCGGCGGACGGCGCCCCCGGCGGCGCCGGGCACGCGGCCGGACGCGAGGCGGCGGAGGGCGAGGAGGCGGCGGGGCACGGCGACGGCACACACCGCGTCCACGACTCCGAGGGCCGCCTGACGGAGCTGTCCGACGACGAGGGCAACCGCTGGACCTGGGAGTACGACCCCGCCGGACGCCTGACCTCGGCCTCCGACTCCTCCGGGCGCTCCGTCAGGTACCGGTACGACGCGGCCGGCCAGTGCGTCGGCTGGACGAACGGCGCGGGCCAGCGCGTCTCCAACCGCTTCGACGCGTGCGGACGCCTGACGGAGCAGCGCACCGAGAGCGATGTCGCGCGCTACCACTACGACAAGGCCGGGCGGCTCGTCGCCGCCGAGAACGCCGAGACGCGCGTGAGCTGGGAGTACGACGCCACGGGCGCGGTCCTGAGCGAGACCCGCGACGGCCGGACCGTGCGGTTCACCCGGGACGCGCACGGCAGGCGGACGGGGCGGCTCACCCCCTCCGGCGCGGTCACCGGGTGGGCGTACGACCAGGCGGGCCGCCCGGCCGCGCTGCGCGCGGGAGACGGGCACCTCGCCTCCATCCGCGACGCGGAGGGACGCGAGGTCGCGCGGTACCTGCCCGGCGGGCCGGTGCTCCGCTTCGAACCCGACGCGGCGGGCCGCCCCGCGGTCATCGTCCTGCCCTCCGGGCAGCGCCGGGTCCTGCACCGCCGCGAGGACGGCACACCGGTGCGCGTGGAGGACTCCGTCGCGGGCGTCCTCGACATCGCCGTGGACCCCGCGGGCCGTGTGGTGTCCGTCCGGGGCCCGGGCGGCACCGAGGAGTACCGCTGGGAGGCGGAGGGCGGATTCGCCGGCGCGGCGCCCGGCTACCAGTGCGACGGGCAGGGGCGCGTGGTGAAGTCGGGACGGCTCGGCTTCAGTTGGGACGCCCTCGACCGCCTGACGGACGTGGTCACCTCGGACGGACAGCACTGGCATTACGTGTACGACCCCCTTGGTCGCCGCGTCGCCAAACAACTGCTCGACGACTACGGCTCGGTGGTGAGTGAGACAACGCTGGCCTGGGAGGGCCTGCGGCCGGCCGAGGAGGTGGCCCCGGACGGCACGGCCGTCGCCTGGCACTGGGCGGCGGACGGCCACCGGCCGCTCGCCCAGACCACGCGGGTACCGGGCGGCGCCGCCCGCTGGCACGCGATCGTGACGGACTCCGTGGGCACCCCCACCGAACTCATCGGCACGGACGGGTCCGTCGCCTGGCAGCGCCGGGCCTCCTTCTGGGGCGCCCCCGCCTCCGGAACGCCGGCCGGTGCGGCGGACTGCCGACTCGGCTTCCCCGGACAGCTGTTCGACGTCGAGACCGGCCTGCACTACCACGTGCACCGCTACTACGACGCCAGGACCGGCCGTTACCTCTCGCCCGACCCGTGCCGGGTGGGACCCGGCGCCTGCGCCTACGTCCCCCACCCGCTGCGCGACAGCGCCCCGGACGGCCTGCTGCCCGGTACCGGACAGGCGCCGCCCCTGCCGGGGCCCGCGCGACTCGCGCGCGCCCTGGACCTGGCCGTCAACCGCCGCTGACGCGCCGGGCCCGCATCGGGACGAACCGCGGGACGGCCCGGCACGGCCGGGACGCGGAGCCCGCGGCCCGGCGTTCACGCCCGCCCAGCCCGTGGAGCGCGCCTGCGGCCCGGCCCGGCGGGCACCCCACGGGCGTCCGGGCGGCCCGGCGGTCAGGCGGCGGCGAGGGTGATGCGGAACACCGGGTGGTCGGGGGCTATGCGGCGCAGGTCCTCCTCCGGGGAATCCGGGCCCACCCCCCGGAAGAAGACGCCCACTTCGGCCTTCCAGCGCTTGAGGTAGGCGCGCAGCAGCGCCGGCTTCTCCTCGTCCGGCACCTCCTCGGCGACGAAGTCCTGCGAGGTCCTGCCCAGGAGCAGCCGGCCACCGCCCGCTGCCCGCATGTTGCGCGTCCACTGCACGTGCCCGCGCGGGGCCACGAGGTAGTGCCGGCCGTCCACGGTCAGCAGGTTGACCGGCGTGGTGCGCCACTCCCCGTCGTGCGGCCACGCACGGCGAGCATCCGGGAGCCCCAGACGCTCAGTCCGCGGCGGGTGAGGAAGGCGATCAGGGGGTTGACCACGCGGCGGGTGATCCGCCCGGGCCGCTTGACGTAGGGGGAGGTGTGCATCGGGACTCCTTGGCAGGGCAGGGCTGGGCCGGGCGAAGCACGGCAGAGGACCGGTGAAGGACAGGGGAAGGCGACAGGACGGACGGCCGGGACGGGAGCGACACCGGGTGACGGCGTACGGAACCCACCGGGACCGCGAGCGGTGCTCTCGTTCACGAGCACCGATCCGCGTTCCCCCTCAGCATGCACGAGGCGCCACTCAAAAACAAGAGCAGTGCTCTCGTTGTTGAACGGCGATCCGGACGGTGGCACACTGGCGGACATGACTGCGATCCGGGGAGCCAGGGAACGGGCCAGGCGCGAGGTGACCGCGGCGATCAAGTCCGAGGCGAGGGACCGCATAGCGGCCGAGGGCGCCGCCCAGCTGTCGCTGCGCGCGGTCTCCCGGAGCCTGGGCATGGCCTCTTCCGCCCTCTACCGGTATTTCCCCAGCCGGGACGAGCTGCTGACGGCGCTCATCATCGACGCCTACGACGCCCTGGGCGATGCCGCGGAGGAGGCCCTGACCGGGGCGGAGTCGGAGGAGCTTTCGCCGGCCGAGCGCTGGACGGCCGTGTGCCTGTCGGTGCGCGCGTGGGGGCTGGCCAACCCGCACGAGTTCGCGCTGATACACGGCACCCCCGTGCCCGGTTACGCGGCGCCGCAGGACACGAGCGGCCCGGGCACGCGCGTGCCGCGCGCGCTGCTCGCGGTGGCGGTCGAGGCGCACCGGGCCGGACGCCTTGGCCCCGTGCCGGGCGGCCCGCCGCCGCGGGCCGCGCTCGCCGAGGCGGAGGCGCTGGCCGAGGAGCACGCCCCCGGGCTGCCCGGGTCCGCGATGGCGGCCGTCCTGGCCGGCTGGGCCCAGCTGACCGGGCTGGTCGCGTTCGAGGTGTTCGGCCAGTACACGGGCGTGCTGGAGGAGTCACGCGCGGACCTGTTCGCCCACGCGGCGCGCCGGATGGCCGCGGGCGTGGGGCTGCCGTGACCGCACCGCCCGTCCGGCGGCGGCGCGAGGGCCGCGGCCGGACGGGCGGTGGCGGAGGGGTGGCGGCGAAGGGGCGAGTGGGTCAGGCGCCGGTCATGCCGCGCGGCAGGCGGCTCCGTTGAGAGTCACCCCGGGCGCGCTGTAGACGGCTCCGCTGTTGGTCTGGAAGCCGAAGTTCAGCGTGCCGCCCGCCGGCACGTTGCCGTTGTAGGGGGCGTTGCGCGCCGTCACGGTGGTGCCGTTCTGGCTCAGCTGGGTGTTCCAGTGGCTGGTGACGGACTCGCCGGCCGGCAGGCTGAAGGTGACCGTCCAGCCGCTGACCGCCCGGTCCACGGTGATGCCGACCTGCACGACGGAACCGGCGTTCCAGCGGCTGGTGACCTGGTAGTTGGCGACGCAGCCCTCTCCGGGCCCGGGTCCCGGGCCGGGCCCGCCGCCGGGCTCGCCGCCCAGGCCGGTGAGGACCCCGTCGTAGGCGGGTTTCGGCTGGTAGTTCTCGTCGTAGAGGCAGGCGGCGCCCTCCCCCTCGAAGACGTCGGGCACCCACGAGTCGGCGTCACCGAAGCCCCACACGGTGACGCCCGCGCAGCCGTCGACGGCGAGGCAGCTGCTGACCACGCTTTCGAACTGGTCGCCCTGGCGCTGGAGTTCCGCGTTGTCCGCGGGCATCGGGATGCGGATGTCGAGCTCGGTGACGATCACCTCGACGCCGAGGTCGGCGAAGCGCTGGAGGTTGGTCTGGATGTCGCCGGGGATCATGTCGAGGATCAGGTGCGACTGGAAGCCGACGCAGTCGATCGGCACGCCGTCGGCCAGCAGCCCCCGCACGAGGTTGTACATGCCGTTGCTCTTGGCGTTGACACCCTCGATGTTGTAGTCGTTGATGCACAGCTTGGCACCGGGGTCGGCCTGCTCCGCGGTGCGGAAGGCGTTGGCGATGTACTCCTCGCCGATCGTCTGCTGGAACACCGACTGGCGGAACGTCCCGTCCTCGTTGAACGCCTCGTTGACCACGTCCCAGTAGGCGATGTCGCCCTCGTAGTGGTCCATCACCGTGGTGATGTGCTCGTCCGTGATCTCGGTCAGCTCGGCGGCGTCGAACCCGCCGTACTCCACCCAGTCCGGCAGCTGGCTGTGCCACACGAGGGTGTGGCCCCAGACCTGCTGGTCGTTCTGCTCCGCGAAGTCGACCAGCCGGTCCCCGCCGGCGAAGTTGAACGAGCCGCGGGAGGGCTGGATCGACTCCCACTTCATGACGTTCTCGGCGGTGACGCTGTTGAACTCGGTGCTCGCGATCGCGTTGTACCGCGAGTCGCTCAACCGGTGGTCGGCGATGGCCGAGCCGATGAAGACCCCCTCGGCCTCCGCCGCTTCACGCAGCGTGCCCGCCTGGGCCGATGGCTCCTGTGCCAGCGCGCTGCCGTGCGTCACCACACCGGAGAGCAGAGCCCCGGCAGCGAAGACGACGGCGGCCTGGCGCACCAGGGATAGCATGGACGTACCCCTTTCCTTGTCATGCCCCCGCAGGCTGACGGTCCGTTTCTATGGGCCGACCCGGGCCCCGTCAAGACTTCCGGAATAATGTCGAAAAACTTCCGGTGTCCTGAACTGACAGAAGAGGTGCCCATGACAGGGGAACGCAAGGTCACGATCACGGCCATCGCACGGGAGGCGGGGGTCTCGGTGCCCACGGTCTCCCGCGTGGTCAACGGGCGCTCCGACGTCGCGCCCGAGACCCGCGCGAAGGTCGAGGAACTGCTGCGGCAGTACGGCTACCGCCGCCGCACCCACGCGCCCGGCGACCGGGCGGCGCTGCTCGACCTCGTCTTCAACGACCTCGACAGCCCCTGGGCCGTGGAGATCATCCGGGGCGTCGAGGAGGTCGCCCACGCCTCGGGCGTGGGCACGGTGGTTTCGGCCATCCACGACCGCGCCGGCGCGGCCAGGCAGTGGATGACGAACCTGCGGGCCCGCGCCTCCGACGGGGTGATCCTGGTGACCTCGGCGCTCGAACCCGTACTGCACAAGGAGTTGCACCGGCTCGGCGTGCCGATCGTCGTCGTGGACCCGGCCGGCGCCCCCGCGCTCACCGCGCCGACGATCGGCGCGACCAACTGGGCGGGCGGCCTGGCCGCCACCGAGCACCTGCTCCAGCTCGGCCACCGGCGCATCGGGTTCATCGCGGGCCCGCCGCGCCTGCTGTGCAGCCGGGCCAGGCTCGACGGGTACCGGGCGGCGCTGGAATCGGCCGGTCTCGCGCCCGAGGAGGAGCTGACCGTGCCGGGCGACTTCTACCACGAGGGCGGCTTCACGGGCTGCGGCCGGCTGATGGACCTGGCGCAGCCGCCGACCGCGATCTTCGCCGCGAGCGACCAGATGGCCATGGGGGCGATCGAGGCGCTGCGGCAGCGCGGGCTGCGGGTGCCGCAGGACGTCAGTGTCGTCGGATTCGACGACCTTCCGGAAATGCGCTGGTCCGCCCCACCGCTCACGACGGTGCGCCAGCCGCTGGCCGAAATGGGCAAGGTCGCCGCCCGGACGGTATTGCGCCAAGCGCGCGGCGAGGAAATCGACTCGCCCCGCCTTGAGTTGGCCACTGAGCTGGTGGTCAGGGCGTCCACCGCGCCACCGCCGGCCGCCGCCTGAGCCGGAACGGGCCCGCCGCGTGTGGCGCGTTAACCGACTTGTTGCCGTCCGCCCCGTTGACGTGGCCGCCACGGCGCCGTAACTTCCTTCGGCACCTGCCCGATAATTTTCGGTTAGTTTCCGGAAGGTGTGCGATGCGAAGCCTTGACTCCTGGCGAACCCGGCGGACCAGAACCCTCGCGGGCGCGGCAGCACTCGCGCTGGCCGCGCCCGTGCTCGCTGCCTGCGGCAGCGACGGCCCCGGCGGCGCGGGCGGCGACGCCCTGGAGGTGTGGGTCTACCAGGACGGCGCGACCGTGATCCAGGAAGATCTCGTCGAACGGTTCAACGAGTCCTCGGACATCGACATCAACCTCACGCAGGTGCCGGGCGAGAACTACCAGGACCGGATGCGGACCGCGATGGGCAGCTCCAACGCCCCGGACATCTTCTTCAACTGGGGCGGCGGCAGCATCAGCGACTTCGTCGCCGAGGACATGCTGGTCGACCTCACCGATGTCCTCGCCGACGACGAGGAGTTCCGGGACGCCTTCCTCCCGACGATCCTGGACGCCGGCGCGGTGGACGGCCGTTACTACGGCATCCCGATGCGGGGCGTCCAGCCCGTCATCCTCTTCTACAACCAGACCCTCTTCGACGAGGCCGGCGTCCAGCCGCCCGAGACCCTGGACGACCTCTTCGCCCTGGTCGAGACCTTCCAGGAGCGGGACATCACCCCGTCCGTCCTGGCCGGCGCGGACCCGTGGACCGAACTGATGTGGATCGAGTACCTCCTGGACCGCCAGGGCAGCTCCGCGATCTTCGACCGCATCCGCAACGGCGACTCCAGCGCGTGGGGCGAGCCCGCCGTCCTCGAAGCGCTTGAGACCACGGTCGAACTCGTCGACGCCGGCGCGTTCGGCAACGACTTCCGCTCGGTCGGCTACACCACGGACGGCGCCTCCACCTTCTTCGCCCAAGGCGAGGCCGCCATGCACCTGATGGGCAGCTGGGAGTACGGCAACCAGCTGACCAACCAGCCCGAGTTCGCCGAGAACGACCTCGCGTGGGCCGCGTTCCCGACCATCGAGGGCGGCTCCGGCGACCCCTCGGCCGTCGTCGGCAACCCCACCAACTACTGGTCGGTCAACTCCAACGTCGAGGGCGAACGGCTCGACGCGGCCATCGAGTTCCTGAAGATGAACGGGACCGAGGAGTACGCCCAGGCCCTCATCGACAACGGCGACATCCCGGCCACGACCAACGCGGAGGACCTGATCGCCTCCAGTCCCAACCCGGAGTACGCCGCCTTCCAGTGGGACCTGATCAGCAACGCGTCCTCCTTCACGCTCTCCTGGGACCAGGCGCTGCCGGCGGCCCAGGCCGCGCCGCTCATCGACGCCATCGAGCAGCTGTTCAGCGGGCAGCTCAGCCCCCAGGAATTCGTCGAGACCGCACAGGCCCTGTAGGTCGACGTGAACCGCGAGAAACACCCGAGCGCGCCGCGCACCGGTCGCCCAGGCATTGCCTGGGCGATCCCGGGCGCCCTCTTCTTCCTCTTCTTCGCCGGCGCCCCGATGGCCATCGTCGGTTACCTGTCCTTCACCGACTGGAACGGCCTGAGCGACCCGGTCTGGAGCGGCCTCGACAACTGGTCGCGGCTGTGGCAGGACGACGGCATGCGCAACGCCGTGTGGCTGAGCCTGCTCCTGACCGCCCTCACCTGGCTGACGCAGACCCCGATCGTGCTGCTGCTCGGCGTCTGGGCGGCCGGCCGGCAGCGCAACCGCGCGGTGCTGTCCGCCATCTTCTTCGTGCCGCTGCTGGCCTCGTCCGTGGCGCTCGCCCTGCTGTGGCGCACCATCTTCGACCCGAACTTCGGCCTCGCGCCCGACATCGCCGACTTCCTCGGCCTGGAGAGCGCCGACCTGCTCGGTTCGGAACGCGGGGCCTTCGCGGCGATCCTGTTCGTCACCGGCTGGCAGTTCGTGCCGTTCCACATGCTGATCTACCAGGGCGGCGCGCGGCAGATCCCGCGTTCGTTCTACGACGCCGCCTCCATCGACGGAGCCGGCACCGTGCGGCAGTTCTTCCACATCACGCTGCCCCAACTGCGCAACACCATCGTCACCTCCACCGTGCTGATGGTGGTCGGAGCGCTCACCTACTTCGACACCGTGCTCATCCTGACCCGCGGCGGGCCGGGGGACGCCACCGCGATCGTTCCCTACCTGATGTACGACACCGGGTTCAAGGCGTTCGACCTCGGCTACGCGAGCGCCGTCGCCACCGCCCTCGTCGTGGTCGCCACCGCCGCGTCCCTGCTGCTGGTGCGGCTGACCGGGTTCACCAGGATGCGCAGCACCCGGGAGGGCTTGTGAACCGGACCATCGACAAGCGGGCCGGCACCGCGGCGAGCCACGCGCCGCGCGGCACCCGGCCGGCCAGGAAGCCGTTCCGCCTGCCCCGCGCCAACTACGCGGGCGGGCTCGGGGCCGCCGTGTGGCTGGTCATCGTCATCGTCCCGCTGTACATCCTGGTCGCCTCGACCCTCCAGACGCGGCAGTCCTACCTGGACAACGGGCCCCTGTCGCTGCCGAGCGAGCCGACGTTCGACGCCTACCGCACGGTGCTCGAAGGGGACTTCCCGCGCTACCTGCTGAACACGCTGATCGTGACCGCGGCCTGCGCGGCCATCGCCATCACGCTCGCGGTGACCGTCAGCTACAGCATCGTGCGGACCAGGTCGCGCATGTCGCGCCGGATCTTCCAGCTCTTCCTGCTCGGCCTGGCGATCCCGTCCCAGGCGGTGATCATCCCCGTCTACCTGATCATCACCGAACTCCAGCTGTACGACACGCTGCTGGCGATCATCCTGCCGACCGCCGCGTTCTCCCTGCCGGTGAGCGTGCTCATCCTGGTCGGCACGATGCGTGACATCGACGAGGAACTGTACGAGTCGATGGCTCTCGACGGCGCGAGCCAGACCCGCATCCTGCTCCAGCTCGTGGTGCCGGTCTCGCGGGCCGGCATCTCCACGGTCGGGGTGTTCTCCGCCCTGGGCGCGTGGAACGGCTTCCTCTTCCCCCTGATCCTCACCCAGTCACCGGAGACGCGGGTGCTCACCCTCGGCCTCTACGACTTCGTCGGAGAGTTCCGCGTCGACATCCCCGCGCTGCTCGCGGCCGTGGTGCTGTCGATCGTGCCGATCTTCACCGCCTACCTCTTCGCCCGCCGTCAGCTGATCAACGGTTTGATGGGCGTCGGCGGCCGGTAGCACCGCTGCCACCCGGACAAGGAGCCCCATGCACAACCCCTGGCAGGACACGACACTCCCGGCCGAGACCCGCGCCGCGGAACTGCTGTCCCGGATGACTCTTGAGGAAAAGCTCGCCCAGCTGGTCGGCATCTGGCCGGGCTCGGACGCCGGCGAGGACGACGACGCGGACGTCGCCCCCATGCAGTCCCAGATCAACTCGACCGCCCCCGACCTGGAGACCCTGCTCGCCGACGGGCTCGGCCAGCTGACCCGGCCCTTCGGCACCGCGCCGGTCGATCCGACCGAGCGGGCCAGGTCCCTGGCCGACGAGCAGCGCCGGATCGCGGGCGCCAACCGCTTCTCCATCCCGGCCCAGGTCCACGAGGAGTGCCTCACCGGGTTCGCCGCCTGGCAGGCCGCCGTCATCCCGACTCCGCTGGCCTGGGGCGCCACCTTCGACCCCGGTCTGGTGGAACGGGCCGCCCGGCTGATCGGCGACTCGATGCGCTCCGCCGGCATCCACCAGGGGCTGGCCCCCGTGCTCGACGTGCTGCGCGACCCGCGCTGGGGGCGCACCGAGGAGACGATCGGCGAGGACCCCTACCTCGTCGGCACCATCGGCACCGGCTACGTGCGCGGCCTTGAGGCGGCCGGCATCGTCGCCACCCTCAAGCACTTCGCAGGGCACGCCGCCTCGCGCGGTGCCCGCAACCACGCCCCGGTGTCCATCGGCCCGCGCGAGCTGGCCGACGTCGCGCTGCTCCCGTTCGAGATGGCGTTGCGCGAGGGCGGCGCGCGTTCGGTGATGAGCGCCTACCACGACCTCGACGGGGTGCCGGCGAGCGCCGACGCGTGGCTGCTGACCACCCTGCTGCGCGAGGAATGGGGCTTCACCGGCACGGTCGTCTCCGACTACTTCGCCGTGTCGTTCCTCGAACTCACCCACCAGGTGGCCGGCTCCCCCGGCGAGGCCGCGGGCCTCGCGCTCGCCGCGGGCATCGACGTCGAACTGCCCGCGCAGCGCTGCTACGGCCGGCCGCTGCTGAAGGCCGTGCAGTCGGGCGAGGTCGCCGAAGAGCTCGTCGACCGCGCCGTGCTGCGCGTCCTGGCCCAGAAGGCCGAACTCGGCCTGCTCGACCCGGACTGGTCGCCCGAGCCGGCCGCGCTGGCCGACGGCGCCACCGTCGACCTGGACCCGCCCGCGATGCGGGAGGTCGCCAGGCAGCTGGCCGAGGAGTCCGTGGTGCTGCTCGCCAACCGCGACGGCACCCTGCCGCTCGCCGGAACCGGCAGGATCGCCGTCGCCGGGCCGCTCGCCGACGACGTCGCGCCGCTGCTCGGCTGCTACACCTTCCCCCGGCACGTCGGGGTGCGGCACGCGGACCTGCCCGTCGGCATCGAGCTGGCCAGCGCCTTCGCCGCACTGCGCGCCGAACTGCCCGGGGCCGAGGTCACACTGGCCGAGAACGCGGCGGACACCGAGGGCGCGGACGTGGTCGTCATGGTGGCGGGCGACAGGTCGGGCCTGTTCGGCCGCGGCACCTCGGGCGAGGGCTGCGACGCGCTCGACCTCGACCTGCCCGACGGCCAGGGCGCGCTGCTCGACGAGCTGCTCGACACCGGCCTGCCCGTGGTGCTCGTGCTGCTGACCGGCCGGCCCTACGCGCTCGGCCGCTGGGCCGACCGGCTGGCCGGCTGCGTCCAGGCGTTCTTCCCCGGCGAGGAGGGCGGCGGCGCGGTCGCCGGCGTGCTGTCGGGCCGCATCAACCCCTCGGGCCGGCTGCCGGTCGGCGTGCCCCGCCACGCCGGCGGCCAGCCGGCGCCCTACCTCGCGCCGCCGCTCGGCCGGGCCGGCGAGGCGAGCAGCGTCGACCCGACGCCGCTGCACCCGTTCGGCCACGGCCTGTCGTACACCTCGTTCGCGTGGGACGGCGCGGCGGCCGACGCGAGCACCCTGGACACCGACGGGGCCACCACCGTGCGCCTGCGCGTGACCAACACCGGCGACCGGGCCGGCACCGAGGTGGTGCAGCTGTACCTGCACGACCCGGTGGCGCGCGTGGCGCGGCCGGTGAACCGCCTGATCGGCTACGCGCGCGTCGACCTCGAACCCGGCCGTTCCGCCGAGGTCGCGTTCCGTTTCCACGCGGACCTGAGCGCCTACACCCTGGCGCCTGGCCGCCGCATCGTCGAGCCCGGCGCCCTCGAACTGCGCCTCGGCGCGTCGAGCGGCGACCTCGGGCACACGGTGGCGCTGACCCTGACCGGGCCTGAACGCGCCGTGGGCACCGACCGCACGCTCGACTGCCCGGCGACGGTCCGGCACCTGCCGTAACGTTACGTATTCTTCTCATCACCCATCGCGGTGCGGCCCTACCCTGGGGGGATGGGCTGGACCGTACGCGACATTCCCGACCTCAAGGGCCGCACCGCGGTGGTGACCGGCGCCAACAGCGGTCTCGGCTACGTGACCGCCCGCGAGCTGGCCCGGCGCGGCGCGCGCGTCGCACTCGCCTGCCGGAGCCAGGACCGGGGACAGGCCGCACTCGAACGACTGTTTGACGAAGTACCGGAGGCCCGCGCCGAGATGCGGCTCCTCGACCTCGCCGACCTGGCGTCGGTGCGGGCCTTCGCCGTCGAGTGGGGCGAACGGCGCCTCGACCTGCTCATCAACAACGCCGGACTGATGGCCGTGCCCTACGCGAGGACGGCCGACGGCTTCGAGATGCAGTTCGGCGTCAACCATTTGGGCCACTTCGCCCTCACCGGGCTGCTCATCGACCGGCTGCTCGCCAGCCCGCAGGCCCGCGTCGTCACCGTGTCCAGCGTCATGCACCTGCTGGCGAACGTCGATCTGCGCGACCTCAACTCCCAGCGCAAGTACGGCCGCTGGGTGGCCTACGGGCGCTCCAAGACGGCGAACCTGCTGTTCACCCACGAGCTGGCCCGCCGGCTGCGCGGCCGGCACGTCGTCGCCGCGGCCGTGCACCCCGGGTTCGCGCGCTCCGCGCTGCACACCCGCGGCGCGCGCCTGGTCGGCAGCCGCCTCCAGGAACGGCTGGCGCGCCTGGGCACCCGGTTGTTCGCCACGCCGCCCGAGGCCGGGGCGACCCCGTCGCTGTACGCCGCCACCGCGCCCGGCGTGGCGCCCGACTCGTTCACCGGCCCCGGGCTGCTCGGCCCGCGCGTCCCGCGCGGCGGCGGCGGCCCCTGCGACGCCTGGCGCGCGCCCTGGACGCGGAACGACGTGGCGGCGGCCCGGTTGTGGGACGCCTCGGAGGAGCTGACGGGCGTGCGCTGGGGCGTGTGAATCAGTCACGCGCGCCGCACGCGTCACGAGGACAGCGGCGGTTCCACCCGCGCCGACCGTAGGTTTTCGGCCTGCGCCGAGGGCGCCGGCCGGGCCGTCCGCCCGCGGGGCGGACGGGCGCCCGCCCCGGCGCCGCGCGGGGGCCTCGCCCCGCCTGCGGCAAGGCCCCCGGACGGCTGCCGGGGACATGCTCGTGTCATACTCGGCCGCATTCCGGGAACGGTTGCGGAACACAACGGGGGTGGGCCGATGGGCCTTTTTTTGGCCATCGCGGGACTGGTGGCGCTCGGGGTCGCGGTCGCCGTCCTGCTGCGCGCGCGGCGCACGCGGGAAGCGGCGCGGGCCGACGCGGAACGCCGGGCGCCGCGCGACCCGTTCGATCCCGGGCAGGACACGGCGGGCGACCCGCGGCAGCTCAAGGCCGGCGACCTGGTCGAGTACCTGGGCGAACGCTTCTTCGTGCGCGGCTCGCTGCGGCTGCGTCAGGGCGGCTTCACCTGGTCGGAGCACTACCTCGACAGCATGGACGGCACCGCCGACGGCCGCCGCTGGCTGTCCGTCGAGGAGGACCCCGACCTCGAAGTGGTCCTGTGGACGGAACAACGCGGCAGTGAACTGCGCCCAGCCGCCACCTCGTTGACCGTCGAGGGCACCACTTACCACAGGACCGAGCACGGCACCGCCGACTACCGCTCCGAGGGCACGACCGGGCTCGGCCCGGCCGGCCGCATGGAGTACGCCGACTTCGAGGGCCCGGGCGGGCGTTCCCTCGCCTTCGAGCGCTTCCTCGGCGACCAGGGGCGCGGCGCGTGGGAGGTGTCACTCGGTGAGCGCGTCCCCGCCGGCACGCTCGTGGTCTACCCCGGCGGCGGCGCGTGAGCGCCGGCGTCCGGTTGACGGCCCCTTACCTGGACACGCGCGCCGACCACCTCTCGTTCGCGCTCGGGCTGCCCGCCCGTGAGGCGCTGGCCGTCACCCGGCTCGACCTCGGCGGCCTCCCCGTCGAGCTGCGGCTGCTCGGCGCCTCCCACCAGGTGTTCGCCGGGCCGGTCGGCGAAACGCTGGCCTGCCTGCCCGGGGAGCCTGGCGGCGGCCCGCCGGGCACCGTGACCCGCACGGTCGAGGGCTGGCGCTACCGCTTCGAGGCGCGCGTCCTGACGTGCGAGGCCGAGGAGTTCACCGCGCGGGTGGCGGCGGTGCGCGAGCGCACCGCGGGGCGCGAGGGCGCGCTGTGCGGCGTGTTCCCGGGCTCGCCCGACGCCGTCACCGCCCTCGCCGCGCACCGCGCGGCCCGCATCATCACCTGGCAGACCTGGCACACGTATCCCCAGGCCGGCCAGATCGTGGAAACCCGCACCCGACTGGAGGCACCGTGATACGCCCCAGGACCCTCTCCGCCGCCGCGGTCACCGGCGCCCTGCTGATCACCGGCTGCGGTGGCGGGGGCGACGATGACGACGACGCGCCCCGCGCCTGGATCGCCGCCACCTACGAGTCGACCGGCATCCCCGACCGGTACCGGGACGCCCGGGACACGCCGGTGGCGGTCGCGCACGAGATCATCGGCGAACGCCGGGCCGAGGACCGCGTCGACAGCGGCGGCATGGTCTTCCTCCGCTACGACGACGACGTCGTGGTGGTGGCACCGCGCGGGGCCGGCGGCAGCGACATCGAGATCGACGGCTACGACGAGGCCCGTTCCCACTACAGCAGCCACGTCGGCCACGTGTGGCCGGCCTCCCCGAGCCGCGGTGGCGGCGACTTCAGGGGCGGCGGCCCCGGCTCGGGCAAGTAACGCAGCGCCGGCCCGGCGAGCGGGCCCCGTACACAGAACAGGGACGGACACACAGCAATGGTCGGAGACATATTCCAGTCGGCCGGCGAGGCCGTGCTCTACGGCGTCGTCGGGTTCGCCGTCATGGCCGTGGCCTTCTACGCGCTCGACCTGGTGACCCCGGGTCACCTCGCCAAGATCGTGTGGAAGGACAGGAACAAGGGCGCCGCGGTCGTGCTCGGCGGCGAGATGCTCGGCGTCGGCTGGGTGATCGCCGAGGCGATCCGCGCCAGCGAGTCCGAGGAAGGGCTCGGCTACGGACTGCTGAGCACCGGCCTGTACGGGCTGGCCGGCGTCGTGGTGATGACCCTGGCGTTCGCCGTGGTCGGCGCGATCACGCCGGGGCCCATGGGCGCCATGGTGCTTGAGGACCAGGACAACCGGCCGCACCCGGCCGCCTGGGTGCAGGGCGCGGTCTACGTCGGCACGGCCCTGATGGTCGGCGCGGCACTCTCGTGACGGCGCGGCCCCGGCTGGCGCGGTTCCTGCTGCTGCTCACCGTGTTCCTGTGCGCCGCCTGCGGCCTCGTCTACGAACTGGCGCTCGTCGCGCTCGGCGGCTACCTCATCGGGAACACGGTCTTCCAGACCTCGCTCGTCCTGTCGGTCATGGTCTTCGCCATGGGCGTCGGCTCGCTGGCCGCCAAGCCACTCCAGCGGCGGGCGGTCGGCGCGTTCGCGCTCGTGGAGGGGCTGCTGGCCCTGATCGGCGGGCTGTCGGTGCTGCTGCTCTACGTGCTGTTCGCGTGGGTGGGGATCTACACGCCGGCGATGGTGGTGGTCGCGTTCGTCGTGGGGCTGCTCATCGGCGCGGAGATCCCGCTGCTGATGACGCTGCTCCAGCGCATCAGGCGGCAGGAGGCGGGCGGCGCGGTCGCCGACATGTTCGCCGTCGACTACCTGGGCGCGCTGGTCGGCGGGCTGTGCTTCCCGCTCCTGCTGCTGCCGACGTTCGGGCAGCTCAAGGGCGTGCTCGTGGTGGGCGCGGTCAACGCGGTCGCGGGCGTGGCGGCCGTGCTGTGGATCTTCAGGGGGCAGACGCGCAGGATCGTGCGCGGCGGGCTGCTGACCGGGATGGCGCTGGTGCTGACGGTGCTCGCGGGCGCGTACGTGTACGCGGGCGACATCGAGATGACGGCCAGGCAGCGGCTGTACCGGGACCCGATCGTGCACGCGGAACGCACCCCGTACCAGGAGATCGTCGTCACCGAGTCGTTCGGGTTCATGGACACCGCCGACCTGCGGCTGTTCCTGAACGGCGACCTCCAGTTCTCGTCCGTGGACGAGTACCGCTACCACGAGGCCCTGGTGCACCCCGGGCTCGCGGACCTGCCGCCGCGCTCCTCGGTGCTGATCCTCGGCGGCGGCGACGGGCTGGCGCTGCGCGAGGTGCTGCGGTACGAGGAGGTGGAACGGGTCACGCTCGTCGAGCTCGACCGGGCGGTGACCGACCTCGCCGCCGACTGGGACCGGCTGCGCGAGCTGAACGACGACGCGCTGGCCGACCCGCGCGTCGATGTGGTCAACGCGGACGCGTTCACCTGGCTGCGCAACGCGCCCGGCGGCTTCGACTCCGTGCTCGTCGACTTCCCCGATCCGGAGGACACCGCCACCGCGAAGCTGTACTCCGTCGAGTTCTACACGATGCTCACGCGCGTGCTCGCGCCGGACGGCCGGCTGGTCGTGCAGGGCGGCTCGCCGTTCTTCGCGCCGCGCACCTACTGGTCCATCGACGCGACGCTGCGCGAGGCCGGCTTCGCGACCACGCCGTACCAGGTGGACGTGCCGAGCTTCGGCAACTGGGGCTTCCTGCTGGCCGGTCCCGGCGCGCAGGCGCCGCCCCTGCGGCTGGCGGACGACGTGCCGCCGCTGCGTTTCCTGGACGACGCGGTGCTGCGGGCGGCGACCGTCTTCCCGCTCGACCGCAGGGAGCGCGACGTGCGCGCCAGCACGCTGATGGACCCCGCCGTGCTCGAATACGCCCAGCGCGAATGGCGGTTCGGCTGATCCGTCCTGCGGCCGTGCGCCGGCGCGCGGGCCGGCGCACGGCGCCGTTCAGCGGCCCTGGGCGCCCGCCGGCAGATCGGGCTCGGCCGCGGGCGCGAACCGCGCCCCCTCGGCGGGCGGCCGCGCACCGCAGAACGCCGCCTCCAGGGTCTCGCCGAGCGCGGTGTTGACGGTCCCGTTGTTCGACGTGTTGGCCGTCGCCGCCAGGCTGCGCGCGCCGTCCTCGGTGGCGAACGCGTAGGTGTAGTAGCCCTGCACGGTGCCGGTGTGCCCGAACACCGACAGGTCGCAGGACAGGTCGTACCGCCGCAGCCCGAGACCGTAGTGCCGGGTGCCCGTGCCGTCGGTGGGCGCGAAGGACAGCATCTCGGACAGCTCGCCCGCGCCCAGCAGCTCGCCGCCGAGCAGCGCTTCGAGGAACCGGTTCAGGTCCTCGGGCGTGGAGATCATCGCCCCGGCCGACTGCGCCCACGAGGCCGTCTGCTCGGTGGAGTCCACCAGCGGCGACCCGGCCTCGTCCGGCGTCAGGTGCCCGCTGATGTGGGCGCCGGGGAAGGTGGCCGCCGGGTGCACGTAGGCGGTGCCGTGCAGGCCGAGCGGACCGATGACGCGCTCCTGGTAGGCGTCGGCGAGCGACTGGCCCGTCAGGTGCTCGATGAGCAGGCCGGCGACGACGAAGTTGGCGTTCGAGTAGGCGTAGGCGGAGCCCGGCTCCACGGTCAGCGGCTGCGCGGTCGACAGGTCGACAAGCTCCCGCAGCGTGAACACCTCGTGGCGCACCGCCTCGAAGCCCGGCACGGTCCGCGCGAACATGTCGTTGCTGTAGTCGTACAGGCCGCTGCGGTGGGACAGGACGTGCCGGAGCGTGATCCGGTCGTCGGGCAGCAGCCCGGGCAGGTGGTCGTTCACCGCGTCGTCGAGCCCGGCCGCGCCCTCCCCGACCAGCTGGAGCAGGACGACGGCCGAGAACGTCTTGGTCACGCTGCCGACGCGGAACTGCGCGCGGGTGTCCATCGGCTGCCCCGAGCCGAGCGCCCGTTCCCCGACCGTCTCCTCGACCACGCCGCCGGGCCCCTCGAACCGCGCCATCGCGCCCGGCGCGCCCAGTTCGACGGACTCCTCAAGGGCGCCGCGCAGCCCGGCCTCGTCGGGAGCGGGCGCCCCGGCCGGCGCGGCGACGGCCGACTGGGTGCCCGCGGTGAGCGCGGCCAGCAGCGCGACGGCCGCCGCGACCGTCCGCCGGGTGGTGGGGGGACTCATGCTGATGCTCAATGTTCCGGACTCCTGACGTGTCGGACATCCCTGTGCGCGAGCAACGCTAGGCCCCGGCGCGCCCGCCGCCGGGCGCCGACCCGGCACAGCCACACGACACGCCAGGAACGCGCGCCGGCACCCCCCGTTCCGGCCACACGGCGTTCACGCGTTCCGGCGGGCGCCGGGCGCGTTCCGGCACACGGCCGGGGCGGGAAGGATCGCGGCATGCGGATTCTGGTGATGGGCGGCAGCTGGTTCCTCGGTCGCGCGGTGGCGGAGCAGGCCGTCAAGCGGGGGTGGTCGGTGTGGACCTTCAGCAGGGGCCGGTCGGGAACGCTCCCGGCGGGCGCCGAGGCCGTGCACGGGGACCGCACCTCGCCGCGAGACCTGGCACGACTGGCCGACAGCGGAACATGGGACGCCGTGATCGACACCAGTTCGGCCGACTTCGCCCCGCGCCACGTCCTGACGGCGGCGCGCGCGCTGGAACCGGTGGCACGGCGCTACGTGTACGTCTCGACAGTCAACGCGTACGCGGGCTGGCCGCGTGAACCGCTCACGGAATCGTCTCCCCTGCTCGACGCCCCGGCCGACGCCGACGAGCAATATGGAAGCGATGCGTCACCTGCGGCCCACTACGGCATGCAGAAGGCCGGTTCGGAACGCGCGGTCCGCGAGACGTTCGGCGCGGCGCGGACCGTGTTGCTGCGCCCGGGCGTGATCCTGGGGCCGGGCGAGTACGTCGGCCGACTGCCGTGGTGGCTGCGCCGCACCCGGCGCGGCGGCACCGTGCTGGCGCCGGGCCGGGCGGACCGCACCGTTCAGCCGGTCGACGTCAGCGACGCGGCGAGCTTCGCGCTCGACCGGGCGGCGGACCGGACCGGCGGGACCTACAACGTGGTCGCGCCCGGCCGGGAAACGATGGGCGACCTGCTGACCGCCTGCCTGGACGTCACCGGCGGGCTCGGCCGTCTGCGCTGGGTGCCGGACGAGGTGCTGATCGAGCACGGCGTGCGCCAGTGGACGGAACTGCCGCTGTGGCGCACCGCCGCCGGGGTGTGGGCGGTGGACGGCACGCGCGCGCGGGACGCCGGACTGCGCTGCCGTCCGATCGGGGAAACGGTCGCCGCCACGTGGGCGTGGCTCCACAGCGGCGGCACAGCGGTGGCTCACCCGCGCGCGGCCGAGCACGGCATCGCCCCCGGCAAGGAGGCGGCGATCCTGGCCGCGTTCGACAACTGACGGGCGCCGCCCGGCACGTGCCCGGCCTATGCTGGCGACTGACGAGCACGCAGCACAGGACGGGGACCCGTCATGTCCGACGCGATCTCACCCGGAGACCACCTGCGATCGCTGCGCCACGCGCGCGGGCTGACCAGGGAGGCGCTGGCCGAGCGAGCCGGCTTGTCCCCCGGGGTGGTGAAGAAAGTGGAGAACGGCGGGTCGGCGCGCATCGAGACGTTGCATGCCCTCGCCCGCGCGCTCGGCGTGCGCACCTCGCGCCTGTTCGACGCGGGACCTCCCGCGCCGGCGCGGGACGAGGGCCGCGACCTGTCGCTGATGCCGCTGCGGCAGGCGATCGCCCCGGCCGTGACGGCGGGAGGACCGCTCGGTGCGGACGCCGTCGAGACGGCACCCGACCTCGCCGCGATCGACCGCACCGCCGGCACAATCGCCCGCGCCTACTACGCCGACACCTACGCCACGGTGGCCGAACTGCTGCCGCCGCTGATCCGGTCGGCACACATCGCCGTGCGCCACTACGACCACGGGCCGCTCCATGAACGGGCGCTGCGGCTGCGCGGGCGGGTGCTTCAGATGGCCGGCCGCTACCTGGTGCAGGTCCGCGCCTACGACCTGGCGCACATCGCGCTGGCGGACGCGGTGCGCGACTGCGCCGGGGTCCGCGACCGAGGTGGCGTGGCGGCGGCGGTCTACCAGCAGGGGTGGTTGCTGCTGCGCCAGGGCCGGTTCGACGAGGCCGAACGCGTCAGCGTGCGCACGGCGGACGAGACGGAGCCGCGCATCTCGCGCGCGACGCGCGACGACCTGGGGGCGTGGGGAAAGCTGCTGATGCACGCGAGCAGCGCCGCCGCGCGGAACAACCGGCCGCAGGAGGCGCGGGACATGCTGCGGCTGGCCCGCACGGCCGGTACCGCGCTCGGCGGGGCGACCGCGCGGGACGACGGCTCGTGGGGGTCGTTCGACTGGCGGACGGTGGCCTACCAGGCGATCGAGAACCACATGGTGGCCGAACACCCGCGCCGCGCGCTGGCCTTGGCGGAACGCATGCCGGTGGCCGCGCGACGCGGCGTTCGCTCCGGGCGGCGGCACCTGCTGGACGTGGCCCAGGCGCACGCCCGCCTCGGTCAGTCGGACGAGGCGTTCGGCGTCCTCGCGGCGCTGCACCGGGAGACGCCGGAGTGGCTGCGGCACCAGCACCTCGCGGCGGATGTGGCGCGCGAGGCCCGAAGGGCCCGGCGGCGCCCGCTCACCAAGGAACAACGCCTCGTCGCCGCGGCACTCGACACCCAGTAGGCCGGGGCCACGGAGCGTGCCCCTGCCGCGTCGACCCCCGACTGGCCCGCCCGAGACGGTGAACCCGGTGCCTGACCCCGCCGTCAGTCCCGGCTGGCCCCCTCGGGCCACAGCACGTCCACCGGAACGCCCGTGCGCCGGGCGTGCTCCACCACGTCGGCGGTGCCCCCGTACCCCCGCGCCGGCTGCCCGTCCCACACGGCGAGCAGCCGGTCGACCAGGCCCACCAGGACCTGACTCCCGGCCATGTGCGCCTCCGCGTCGGAGACGGCCAACCCCGTGGGGTGCACACGGACGGCGGCCGACAGCAGCGCGTCGTACTCGCCCAGGTGCCACTCCGGCAACCCGGCGCGATAGGCGTCCGCCGGAACGACCACCTCGATCCGGCCCCCGCGTTCGAGCACGGCACGCGCGAACCACGCGTCGGGGCCATCGGCGACGCACGAGACACCCACCAGCGTTCCGGCGTCGTACCGCGCGAGTTCGGCGCCCAGAGCCGAACGGACCAGAACCGCCACGCCGTCGGACAACCCTCGATGCCCGGTGATCCCCACACGCATGCCGCTCCTCACAGGTAAGTGTCGTGCAGTTGTCCGCCGCACTCACGGGTACGCGTCGGAGGAACGGAAGGCACGGCCGTCGGGGAAGCGCCGCCGGTAGGCCCGGGTCCCGGCGGCGAACGCCACCGCCCCGGCGACCGCGCCGGCAGCGCCGAACCCGATGAGGTAGGGCGCCCGCCTCAGCTCCTCGCGCCGGTTCTCCACCATGTTGTCGAAGCTGCCGCCGCCGTTCAGGCAGTAGTACCGGTCGTCGTTGGGCATGTCCTCGTCGCCGCACCGGATCGGCCGGTCGTGCGCGTAGTAGTCGTGGACGCCGATACCGGCCACGGTCAACCCGCCCGGCACGAGGGCGAAGCCCAGCCCCCAGCACAGCAGCACGCCCAGCGCCGCGAGGCACCCGCCGCCGCTTCCCGTGCGCTTCGGCATCGCGCCCCCCTTCGTGCATGCCCGGTCCGCTCAGCGATGTGTACCAGAAAGCCCGGGCACCGGTCGCGCGGGCCCGGCCCCGCGGGCCGGGAGTCGGGGGGCGGCGCCTCCGCACAGGCGCCGCCCCCGGTGCATCCCCACGGTGGGGCGGCGGGCCCTGAGGGAGGGGCCCGCGTGCCGCCCCGGCGGCGGGGTCCGCCCTCGGCGGGGAAGGTCCGGCGCGTGCCGGACGCCCCGCCGAGGGCGGACCCCTAGGGTGCCGCCGTTGCCGCCCGGCCGGCTTCGAGCCGGGCGACGGGGATGCGGAACGGTGAGCAGGACACGTAGTCCAGACCCACCTCGTGGAAGAAACGTACGGAGTCCGGGTCCCCGCCATGTTCGCCGCACACGCCGAGTTTCAGCCCCGGCCGGGCCGCGCGCCCGGCGAGCGCGGCGGCCCTGACCAGCGAGCCGACTCCGTCGGTGTCGATGGTCTCGAAGGGCGAGACCCCGAAGATTCCTCTCTCCAGGTAGGCGGCGAAGAAGCTCGCCTCGACGTCGTCGCGGGAGAAGCCCCAGACGGTCTGGGTGAGATCGTTGGTGCCGAAGGAGAAGAAGTCGGCGTGCTCCGCGATCTGCCCGGCGGTCAGCGCGGCGCGCGGCAGTTCGATCATCGTGCCGAGCGGGATGTCCAGCCGCGTCCCGTGCGCCTCGGCCGCCGCGGCGATGACCTCCTCGGCCTCCTCCCTGACGATTTCGAGTTCCTGCACGGTGCCCACCAGCGGAATCATGATCTCCGGCCGCGGGTCGCCGCCCGCCGCGCGGCACTCCGCCGCCGCCTCGGCGACGGCCCGCACCTGCATCGCGAACAGCCCGGGCACCACCAGCCCGAGCCGCACGCCGCGCAGGCCGAGCATCGGGTTCTGCTCGTGCAGGCGCCGCACGGCGGCCAGCAGCCGGACGTCCTCGTCCCGGTGTTCGAGCGCGACGCGCACCGAGAGATCTGTGAGGTCGGGCAGGAACTCGTGCAGCGGCGGGTCGAGCAGCCGCACGGTCACGGGCAGGCCGTCCATGGCGCTGAACAGCTCGCGGAAATCGGCGCGTTGCAGCGGCAGCAGCGCCGCGAGCGCGCACTGCGCGCCCTGGTCGTCCTCGGCGAGGATCAGGCGTTCCACCAACGCGCGCCGTTCGCCGAGGAACATGTGCTCGGTGCGGCACAGGCCGATGCCGCGGGCGCCGAAGCGCCGGGCGCGCGCGGCGTCCGCGGCGGTGTCGGCGTTGGCCCGCACGCCCAGGCGGCGGGCGGCGTCGGCCCAGCCCATCACGCGGTGCACGGCGGCCACGAGGTCGTCGGCGTCCGGCGGGGCCGTGCCCTCGAAGTACTCGACGACCGCCGAGGGAACGACCGGCACCTCGCCCCGGTAGACGCGGCCCGTCGTCCCGTCGACGGAGAGCACGTCGCCCTCGCGGACGACCGTTCCGTCGGCGGTGGTCGCGGTGCGGGCCGCGTGGTCAACGCGCAGTTCCTCGGCGCCGCACACGCAGGTCCTGCCCATGCCCCGGGCGACGACGGCGGCGTGCGAGGTCTTGCCGCCGCGCGCGGTGAGGATGCCGTCGGCGGCGATCATGCCGTCGAGGTCGTCCGGGGTGGTCTCGCGCCGCACGAGGATGACGCGCTCCCCGCGCGCGGCGCGTGCGACCGCGCGCGCCGGGTCGAACACGGCGGCGCCCACCGCCGCGCCCGGCGAGGCCGCCACGCCCCGGGCCAGCGGCGCGGGCGCCGCGCCGGAGTCGAACCTGGGGAACATCAGGTGCGCCAACTGCCCGCCCGACACCCGGCGCAACGCCTCGGCCTCGTCGATCAGCCCCTGGTCGACGAGTTGCACCGCGATGCGGAACGCCGCCGCCGCGGTGCGTTTGCCGACGCGGGTCTGGAGCATCCACAGGCGACCGCGCTCGATGGTGAACTCGATGTCGCACAGGTCCAGGTAGTGGTTCTCCAACACCTCCATCAGCCGCAGGAGTTCGGCGTACGAGGCGGGGTCGAGGCGTTCGAGCGCGGCCAGCGGCACGGTGTTGCGGATGCCCGCCACCACGTCCTCGCCCTGGGCGTTGCGCAGGTAGTCGCCGTAGACGCCCTGCCGGCCCGTGGCCGGGTCGCGGGTGAACGCCACGCCGGTGCCCGAGTCCTGGCCGAGGTTGCCGAAGACCATCGCGCACACGCTGACGGCGGTGCCCAGGTGGTGCGGGATGCGTTCCTGGCGGCGGTAGAGCCGCGCCCGCGGGCCGTTCCAGGAGTCGAACACCGCCCGGACGGCGAGGTCGAGCTGTTCGCGCGGGTCCTGCGGGAAGGGCCGGCCGGTGCGTTCGCGCACGAGGTCCTGGAACGCGCGGGTGAGCCGTTCCAGTTGGTCCGCCGCCAGGCCGGTCTCGTCGGCCGCGCCGGCCAGCGCGACGGCGTCGGCGAGGCGGTCGGCGAACGCGTCGCCCTCGATGCCGAGCACCGTTTCCCCGAACATCTGGACCAGTCTGCGGTAGGAGTCCCACGCGAACCGCTCGTCCCCGGTCTGCGCGGCGAGGGAGCGCACCGAGGTGTCGGAGAGGCCGATGTTGAGGACGGTGTCCATCATGCCCGGCATGGAACGCTCGGCGCCCGAGCGCACCGAGACCAGCAGCGGGTCGGCGCCCCGGCCCAGGCGCCTGCCGGTCCGCCGTTCCAGCGCGTCGAGGTGCGCACTCACCTCGTCGCGCAGGGCGGGCGGGGGCGTGCCGGTGCGCAGGTACTCCCGGCAGGCCGCGGTGGTGATCGTGAAGCCCGGAGGGACGGGCAGGCCGAGCCTGGTCATCTCGGCGAGATTGGCGCCCTTGCCGCCCAGCAGGCCGCTGAGCCCGCGGTGCCCCTCGGTGAAGTCGTACACGAACTTCGCCGGCGGGTCCTGGACGGCGGGGGCGCGGGGCGGGGAGGTGATGAGGGATGGAACATGCGTATCCGGCACGGGACTCGACTCCTCGTGAACGGCTGCCCTGACAGCGGGAGATTACCCCGCCAGACGCTCATCTGAGCATTCGCGTCATCATTCGTGGCGGGCATCACGCGGGCATAAGCAGCACGACGCCCCAAGTCGGGCCCTGCGTACGTTGAGTGCGCGCCCGGCGGGCGCCATGCGCCGGAGCGCACGGCCCGCGCGACCGCGGCGTGAAGCGCGCCGCGTCAGGACGCGGCCGTGTCCGCGAGCCTGCGATCCGCGTGCTCCGGCGCGTACAGCGACTCCACGACCATGGCCGCGGCGCCCGCGAGCCCCGCGCGGTCCCCCAGCCGGGATGTGACCACCTGGAGGTAGGCCGTGGTGCGCGGCATGGCCCGCTGGTAGAGCAGTTCGCGCACGCCGGTCAGGAACGGCGGCCCGGTCAGGTCCCCCGCGATCATCAGCACGCCCGGATTGAGCAGCGTGACCACCGTGGCCAGCACACCGCCCACCAGCCGCCCGGCCTCACGCGCCAGGCGCACCGCGTCCGGCTGGCCGATCGCGAGCTGGTCCCTGACGCCGGAACCCGACGCGGTCGGCACCCCGGCCGCCGTCAGCTGCTCGGCCAGCGCCCGGCCGCTGGCCACGGCGGCCAGGCAGCCGTAGGAGCCGCAGCGGCACAGGGCGTACGGGTGATCGCTGAGCCTTATATGCCCTATGTCCCCCGCGGCGCCGTCGATCCCCCGGTACATCTCCCCGTCGACCACGACCCCGGCCCCTATCCCCGTGGACACCTTGATCAGCAGGAACGCCGCGCAGTCGGGGAAGCCGCGGCGCTGCTCGGCGTAGGCCATGAGGTTGGCGTCGTTCTCGACGAGGACCGGCATCCGGTCCGCGCCGCTTTCGCTCACATGGGCGGCGAACGCCTGCCGCATGCGCTCCGGCACCGGGTAGCGGTCCCACCCCGGCATCAGCGGCGGCTGGAGCACCCGGCCCGAGGCGCGGTCCACGGGTCCCGGCACCGACAGCCCGATCCCGCAGACGGCGTCGGCCCCCAGGCCCGTCTTCTCCAGCAGCAGCGCGAACCACTGCGCCAGCCGGTCGAGCACCTCGTCGGGCCCCTGGTTGATCAGCAACGCGCCGGAGTGCTCGGCGAGGGTCGTGCCGCCCAGGTCGAGGACGGCGACGCGGGCGTGGCGCGTTTCCAGGTCCGCGCACAGCACCACCGCGTGCGAGGCGTCGAACTCCAGCCGCAGGGAAGGGCGTCCGCCGGTCGGCGCGTCCACCGGATCGCCGGCCGTCTCCCGGAGCCAACCCGCCCGGAACAACTGGTCGAGGCGGTGGCCCACCGTCGACCTGGACAGTCCGGTGACCCGCTGGAGTTCCCCTCGCGTCGTGGCCTGCCCGCTGCGTATCAGCCGCAACAGGTGTCCCGCGCTCGCCTGGTTCATGGCTGCCTTCCGGGCCGTCGAATCCGTTTTCCTGCGCCCTTCAGCTTGTGAAGTAGATATTACAGCGGTACTTTTGCGTGTTAAGTAGACGTAACTCTGCGGTACCTTCGACAAAACAAACGGTGCAGCCGCATGCCGGCGGCGGAACCAACCTCTTCGGAGCCCACGTGGAACGCGCTGACCAGCCCGCCAGTCTCCCCTCCCTCGTATACAACGGCGCGCGCCGCGTTCTGTCGGGCAACTGGACGGGCTCGTCCACGGTCCCCTCAAGGACGCTCTACCCGCATCAGTGGAGCTGGGACTCCGGGTTCGTCGCGATCGGCCTGCGCCACCTCTCCCCCGCCCGCGCGCAGCGCGAGCTGGAGACGCTGCTCGCCGCGCAGTGGGCCGACGGCCGCATCCCGCACATCGTGTTCAACCCGGAGGTCCCGCTCACCGCCTACTTCCCCAGCCCCGACTTCTGGCGCTCGTCCACCGCGGGCGACAAGTCCGGGGCGCCGGGACACATCGAGACCTCGGGCATCGTGCAGCCGCCGATCCACGCGCCGGCCGCCTGGCTGGTGCACACGGCCGACCCCGAGGCGTCCGGGCGGGCCGGCTTCCTACACCGCCTCTACCCGCGGCTCCTCGCCTGGCAGCGGTACCTCACCGAGCGCAGGGACCTGGGCGGACGCGGCCTGGCCTCCATCGTGCACCCGTGGGAGTCGGGCATGGACAACAGTCCCTGCTGGGACCCGCCACTGGCCCGCATCGAGCCCGCCGCCGCCGGCTCGTTCCAACGCGCCGACCTCGACCACGGCTGCCCGGCCGACCGGCCCACCGACCTCGACTACGGCCGCTACGTGCGGCTGGCCGAGCGGTACCGGGAGCACGGCTACGCGGACGACGCGGGGCACCCGTTCGCGGTGGAGGACCCGGGGGTCAACGCGCTGCTGATCGCCTCGGAGCACGCGCTCGGCGACATCGCCGCCGCCATCGGTGCCGACCCGTCCGACCACCAGGTACGCGCGGAGGAGCTGACCACCGCGCTGCTGAAGCGGCTGTGGAGCCCCGAGGAGGGGCTCTTCCTGTGCCAGGACGTGATCGCCGGCACCCAGGTCAGGGAGCGCAGCGCCGCCGGGCTGCTGCCCCTGATCGTTCCCGGACTGCCCGAAGACATCGCCGCCACCCTGGTGCGCACGCTGCGCGGCGCGCACTTCGGGCTCGGCGGCGCCACGCGCCTCGTGCCGAGCTACGACCTGACCGGCCACGCCTTCGACCCCGCGCGGTACTGGCGCGGCCCCGCCTGGTTCAACGTCAACTGGCTCCTCGAACGCGGCCTGCGCCGGCACGGCGCGCTCGACGGGGCCGACGCCATTCGCACCACCGCCCTCAAGGCCGCGGTGGCCTCCGGTTTCGCCGAGTACGTCGACCCGTTCACGGGCGAGGCGCGCGGCACCCGGGATTTCAGCTGGACCGCGGCCCTCGCCCTCGACCTGCTCGCGGAGGAAGCTCGGTGATTCTCACCAGCCAGTGCCTGCTCGTCCACGACGGCACCTTCGCCGCCGTCGGTCCCTCAGGGGACATCACCGGCGAGCGCGGCCGGCTCCCGCACGGCCTCTTCGCGCGCGACGCGCGACACCTCAGCCGCTGGCAGCTCACGGTCGACGGCTCGACGCCCACCGTGCTGGCGCCCGCCACATCCAAAGGCGCCGAGGCCACCGCCGTCCTGACCCCGCCCGCGAGCCGCGTGGAAGCGCCCGCGCTCACCGTCTTCCGCGAGCAGCGGATCGCGGGCGGCGCCCTCACCGAACGCATCCGCGTCACCAGCAACAGCGGCACGCCGGGCACCGCGCTGATCGCCCTGACCGCCGACGCGGACTTCGCCGACCAGTTCGAGTTGCGCGGCGATCACCGCTGGTACGAGAAACCGCACGCGGTCCGCACCCGAACCGTCCGCCCCGACGGCGTCGAGTTCGGCTACCGCCGCAGCGCGTGGCACTCCCGCACCGTGGTGTCGGCCCGGCCGGAGCCCGACGCGGTGGAGGAGACCGGCAGCGGTGCCCGGCGGCTGTGCTGGCGGCTCCAGTTGCCGCCGCACGGCTCGGCCGAGCTGCTGCTGCGGGTCGAGGCCCATCCGCACGGCGTTCCGGAACCGGCCGCCGAGGCCGAGGACGTGTTCCCGCCGGCCGCGGCCGAGGCGCTCGACGTCCCCGCCGGCTGGCCCCTGCTCGCGGATGCCTGCGCCCGTGGCCTGGCCGACCTCGCCGGGCTGCGCGTGGCCGCGACCGGGCCCGACGGCGAGGCGCTGCGGGTACCGGCCGCGGGCGCGCCGTGGTACCTCACCCTGCTCGGCCGGCACGCGGCGGTCACGTCGCTCTTCACCCTGCCGGAACGGCCGGGGCCGGCCGCCGCGACCCTCCTGGCCCTGGCCGCCGCACAGGCCACGGGCGAGGACGCGGACCGGCTGGCCCAGCCGGGCAAGATCGTGCACGAGGTGCGCCACGGCGAACTGGCGTACTTCCAACAGGTCCCCTACGGCCGGTACTTCGGCTCGGTGGACAGCACTCCGCTGTTCCTGATGCTGCTCGGCGCCCACGCGGAGGCGACCGGGGACGACAAGCTGGCCCACCGTCTCGAACGGCACGCGCGGGCCGCGGTGGAGTGGATGTTCCAGTACGGCGGCCTCGCCGACCACGGCTACCTGCTCTACCAGGCCGACCAGGGGGGCCTGGCCAATCAGAGCTGGAAGGACTCCACGGGCGCGATCTGCCACGCCGACGGCACACCGGTCCGCGGCGTGATCCGCGGCGCGGCGGCCCAGGGGTACGCGTACGACGCGCTGCGCCGTACGGCGGGCCTGGCGCGCACCGTCTGGGGCGACACCGCCTACGCCGGGCGCCTCGACGATGCCGCCACCGCGCTCCAGCGGCGATTCCTCGCCGACTTCTGGCTCCCCGAGCAGGACTTCCCGGCGCTGGCCCTGGACGCCACGGGCCGCAGGGCGGACGCGCTGGGCTCGGACGCGGGCCACCTGCTGTGGACGGGCATCCTCGACCAGCGGCACGCCGAGATCGTCGGGCGCCGCCTGCTCGGTCCCGAGTTCTTCTCCGGGTGGGGCGTGCGGACCCTGGCCGCCGGACAGGAGGCGTACCACCCGCTCTCCTACCACCGCGGCAGCGTCTGGCCGCACGACAGCGCGATCGCCGCGCTCGGGCTGGCCCGCTACGGGCTGCACGAGGAGGCGGCCCGGCTGGTCCGCGGCCTGCTCGACCTGGCCGCGCGGTCGGAGTCCCGCATGCCCGAGGTGATCGCGGGCTACGCACGCGACGAACACCCGGAGCCGGTACCGCACCCGGACGCGCACTGGCCGCAGGCGTGGTCGGCGGCGTCCCCGTTCGCCCTGCTCACGGCGGTCAGCCGACAGCCCTGAACCCACCGGGCGCGGTGGCGCCCGGCCCGTGAGCCCCGCGGCGGCGGCCCCCGTCCCCTCCCCACCGGCATGGGGCCGGGGCCGGGCCGGCCGCCGAGCCCGCCCGCCGCCGGCGCCCACGGGGCCGCCCCGGCTCGGCCGCCCGCGGCGGACGACGACATCCGGTGCCCTCGCGCCACGGGTCCGCCCGGCGCGCCGGGCGGAGGGGCTATCAGCCGCCCGACGTGTCCTGCTCGGCCTCGCAACCGAGCGCGGTGGTGTCCCACGGGTCGGCCAGCCAGCCATCGGGCAGCACCACGCGGTTGCGGCCCGACGTGCGCCCGCGCGGGCCGTCCGCGCCGACCGGCCAGGGCTGGTCGAGGTCCAGCTCACCGAGCAGCGAGGCCAGCTCGTCGAGCGACGCCGCCACGGCCAGGCGCCGGCGGGACTCGGAACCTATCGAGAAGCCCTTGGTGTACCAGGCGACGTGCTTGCGGAAGTCGATCACGCCGCGCGACTCGTCCTCCAGCCAGTCGCCGAGCAGCCGCGCGTGCCGCACCATCACGTCGGCGACCTCACGCAGCGAGGGCCGCGCGTACCCGGCGGGCCCGCGGCCGTCGAACGCGGCCACCAGGTCCCCGAACAGCCAGGGCCTGCCGAGGCAGCCACGGCCGACCACGACGCCGTCGCAGCCGGTCTCGCGCATCATCCGCACCGCGTCGTCGGCCGACCAGATGTCGCCGTTGCCCAGCACGGGTATGTCGGGCACGGCCTCCTTCAGCCGTGCGATGGCGCTCCAGTCGGCCTCGCCGCCGTAGTGCTGCGCCGCGGTACGGCCGTGCAGGGCGATGGCCGTGACCCCCTCGTCGACGGCGATGCGCCCGGCGTCCAGGTACGTCAGGTGGTCCTCGTCGATGCCCTTGCGCATCTTCATCGTCACCGGCAGCCCGCCCGCGCCGTCGACCGCGGCCCTGAGGATGGCGCGCAGCAGCGGACGCTTGTAGGGCAGCGCCGAGCCGCCGCCGCGCCGGGTCACCTTCGGCACGGGGCACCCGAAGTTGAGGTCGACGTGGTCGGCCAGGTCCTCCTCGGCGATCATGCGGACGGCTCGCCCGACGGTCTCCGGGTCGACGCCGTACAGCTGGATCGAACGCGGCTTCTCCGAGGCGTCGAAGTGGACCAGCCGCATCGTCTTCTCGTTGCGCTCGACCAGGGCCCTGCTGGTGATCATCTCGCTGACGAACAGCCCCCGTCCGCCGCTGAACTCCCGGCACAGCGTGCGGAACGGCGCGTTGGTGATGCCCGCCATGGGGGCGAGCACCACGGGCGGGTCCACGGTGTGCGGGCCGATCTGGAGCGGTGGTACGGGCTGGGTCATGCCTCCATTCTCCCCCCTCCGGGACGGTCGGTGGGCGGCCGGCCTGGCATCACACTCGGACGAGTGACAACCATGAAGCTGACAGATATTGATTTCTGTCAGCACGCGTGGCAGTCTGACGACATGCGAAATGCACAGCACTCCCCCGCCACTCCGGTCGTCCCGTCCACCTCTCTCGGCTCCTCGGGCCCGGCCGTCTCGGCTCTCGGCCTGGGCTGCATGGGCATGTCCGCGCTGTACGGCGCGGCCGACCGCACCGAGTCCATCGCGACGATCCACGCCGCGCTCGACGCCGGTGTGACGCTGCTGGACACGGGCGACTTCTACGGCATGGGGCACAACGAGACGCTGATCGGCGAAGCCCTGCGCACCGCTCCCCCGGCCGCCCGCGAGCGGGCCATGACCAGCGTGAAGTTCGGCGCTCTCCGCACGGTCGAGGGGGCGTTCACCGGGTATGACGGCCGCCCCGCGGCCGTGAAGAACTTCGTGGCCTACTCGCTCCAGCGTCTCGGCCTCGACCACATCGACGTCTACCGGATCGCGCGGCTCGACCCCGACGTGCCCGTCGAGGAGACGGTGGGTGCCATCGCGGAGCTGGTCGAAGCGGGCCATGTGCGGTACATCGGCCTCTCCGAGGTCGGCGCGCGGACCGTCCGCAGGGCCGCGGCCACCGCGCCCATCGCGGATCTCCAGATCGAGTACTCGCTGATCTCCCGGGGCATCGAGGCCGAGATCCTGCCCACGGTGCGGGAGCTGGGCATCGGTGTCACCGCCTACGGCGTGCTCTCGCGCGGGCTGATCAGCGGCCACTGGACGGACGGCCGGGTGCTCGGCGCCGACGACTTCCGCAGCGTGAGCCCCCGCTTCGCCGGGGAGAATCTCCAGCACAACCTGCGCCTGGTGGACGCTCTGCGCACGGTGGCCGACGCCAAGGGGGCGACGGTGGCCCAGACGGCCATCGCGTGGGTGCTGGCCCAGGGGCAGGACATCGTGCCGCTGATCGGGGCGCGCACGAGGGAGCGGCTGGCGGAGTCGCTCGGCGCGCTTGACGTTACGCTCGACGCCGACGACCTGGCGGCGATCGAACGCGCCGTGCCGGCCGGCTCGGCGGCCGGGGAGCGCTACCCGGCACGCCAAATGGCGCACTTGGACAGCGAGATATAGGAGCCCCGTGAGTGACGTGCTGACTGCCGAGCGCATCCTCGAAGCCACCGAGGAGGTGTTGCGCCGTTACGGTCCGGCCAAGGCCACCGTCGTGGACGTGGCCCGGGTCCTGGGCGTCAGCCACGGCACGGTATACCGGCACTTCAGGACCAAGTCGGCGCTGCGAGAGGCAGTCACCAAGCGCTGGCTGGACCGGACCACCTCGGAACTGGAGGCGCTGGCCGCCGGTCCGGGCCCGGCGGTGGACCGGCTGGCCGCCTGGCTGACGGGCCTGTTCGCCGCCAAGCGGCGCAAGGCGGGCGACGACCCCGAGTTGTTCGCCACGTACTCGGTGCTCGCCGGAGAGCACAGCGGCATCGTGCACGAGCACATCACCGAGCTGGAGCAGCAGCTGGCCCGGATCATCGAGGACGGCCGGGGCGAGGGTGCCTTCAGCGGCTCCCCCACCGCATCCCCCACCGCGGCCCGCGCCGTGTTCCAGGCCACGGCGCGGTTCCACGACCCGGCGTACGCCACCGAGTGGGCGCATGAGGAAGCCGAGGCGGAGTTCGCCGCGGTGCGCGATCTGGTCCTGCGCGGTCTGACCGGCTGACCACCGGCTCCGGGCGGCCCTGCCGTCCTGCCCGCGGCGCCTGTCTTCCGGCCCCGCCGGAGGCGGGGCCGGAAGGACGCGAGGTCAGCAGCCGACGAGGCGGGCGGCCAGGTAGGACTCGATCTGGTCGAGGGAGACCCGCTCCTGCTTCATCGAGTCGCGCTCGCGCACGGTCACCGCGTTGTCCTCCAGCGTGTCGAAGTCGACCGTCACGCAGAAGGGCGTGCCGATCTCGTCCTGCCGGCGGTAACGGCGGCCGATGGCGCCCGCGTCGTCGAACTCGATGTTCCAGTTGCGGCGCAGTGCGGTCGCCAGGTCCCTGGCCTTCGGCGAGAGCTGCGGGTTGCGCGAGAGCGGCAGCACGCCGACCTTCACCGGGGCGAGCCGGGGGTCGAGCCCCAGCACGACGCGCCGCTCCATCTTGCCCTTCGCGTTGGGCGCCTCGTCCTCACGGTAGGCGTCCAGCATGAAGGCCAGCATGGTGCGGCCCACGCCGGCCGCCGGCTCGATGACGTAGGGGATCCAGCGCTCGCCGGCCTCCTGGTCGAAGTAGCTCAGGTCCTGGCCCGAGCCCTTCGAGTGGGCGCCGAGGTCGTAGTCCGTGCGGTTGGCGATGCCCTCCAGCTCGCCCCACTCCGAGCCCGCGAAGTTGAAGCGGTACTCGATGTCGACGGTGCGCTTCGAGTAGTGGGAGAGCTTCTCCTTCGGGTGCTCGAACCAGCGGACGTTCTCCTCGGACAGGCCGAGGTCGCGGTACCAGTTCCAGCGCTGCTCCATCCAGTAGCCGTGCCACTGCTCGTCCTCGCCCGGCTTGACGAAGAACTCCATCTCCATCTGCTCGAACTCGCGGGTGCGGAAGATGAAGTTGCCCGGAGTGATCTCGTTACGGAAGGACTTGCCCATCTGCGCGATACCGAAGGGCGGCTTGCGGCGCGAGGTCTGCTGCACGGCGGCGAAATTGGTGAAAATGCCCTGAGCCGTCTCGGGACGCAGGTAGGCGACCGAACCGGTGTCCTGGGTCGGCCCCAGGTGCGTGGCCAGCAGTCCGGAGAACTGCTTCGGCTCGGTGAAGGAACCCTTGTTCCCGCAGTTCGGGCAGTTGATCTCGGCCAGGCCGCCGGCCGGGGGGTGGCCGTGCTTCGCCTCGTACGCCTCCTCCAGGTGGTCCGCGCGGAACCGCTTGTGGCACGAGGTGCACTCGGTCAGGGGGTCCGTGAACGTGGCGACGTGCCCCGACGCCTCCCAGACCTCGGTGGCCAGGATGACCGACGAGTCGAGCCCGACCACGTCGTCGCGCGAGGTGACCATGGCTCGCCACCACTGGCGCTTGATGTTCTCCTTCAGTTCGACACCCAGCGGTCCGTAGTCCCAGGCGGCGCGCTGCCCCCCGTAGATCTCACTGCTGGGGTAGACGAAGCCACGGCGCTTGCTGAGGCTGACGATGGTGTCGATCTTGTCGGCGGCCACGGTGCTCTCTTCAGGACGAAGGACGACATGGGATTGCCTCAGGTTACCGGCGCACGAGGGGGCCGCAGCAAATCGACGAGGGCAAGCCCGGCCACCCCTCGCTATCCCCCGGTAGGAGGCGCCGATCACGCCACGGTTGACACATTTGACAATCGTTTCCATTTGATATGAAAATGGCTGTCATGACCGCAAGAAGCCGATCAGGTTCCCGCTCTCGAATATCCGCCACCGCTCTGGCCGCGGGCGTCACCGCGCTGGGCCTGTTCGCCGTCACCGGTTGCGGCTCGGACGACGGGGCGGGCGACGCGGGCGGGGGCGACGGGCTCGACGTGGTGGCGTCGTTCTACCCGATGGAGTTCCTGGCCGAGCGGATCGGCGGGGAGCACGTCGAGGTCAGCACGCTGACCGAGCCGGGCACGGACCCGCACGACCTGGACATCGGCGCGCAGCAGACCGCGCGGCTGAGCGAGGCCGACCTCGTCGTCTACCTGGCCGGACTCCAGCCCGCCGTGGACGAGGCCGTCGAGCAGTCGGGGGCCGAGCACGTCGTCGAGGCCACGTCGCTCACCACCCTGGCGGAGAGCGGCGGGGGCGAGGAGGAGCACGCCCACGACGAGCACGAGCACGGCGAAGAGGACCACGGCCACGACCACGGCGACGAGGGCCACGGCCACGAGCACGACCACGAGCACAGCGAAGAGGAGCACGGTCACGACCACGACCACGGCGGCCTCGACCCGCACATCTGGCTCGATCCCGTGAGGTACGCCGAGGTCGCCGAGGGCGTGGGCGCCGCGCTGGCCGAGGCCGACCCCGACCACGCCGCGGACTACGAGCGCAACACCGCGGACCTGACCGCCGAGCTGGCCGCACTGGACGAGGAGTTCGCCGAGGGGCTGGCCACGACGGAGACCGACACGTTCATCACCACGCACGCCGCGTTCGGGTACCTGGCCGACCGCTACGGCCTGCACGAGGAGTCGATCACCGGTCTCGACCCGGAGTCGGAGCCGAGCGGCGCCAGGATGCGCGAGTTGCAGGACATCGCCGAGGCCGACAACGTCAGCACCGTGTTCTTCGAGACCCTCATCAGCGACGAGACGGCGCGTACCCTCGCGAACGACCTCGGCCTTGAGACGGCCGTTCTCGACCCCGTCGAGGGAATTACGGAGGAGTCCCCGGGCGCTGACTACCTCGAAGTGATGCGCGCGAACCTCGATGCCCTGCGCGAGGCGCTGGGCGCGTCCTGACCGACCACGGAAGCGGTGACCGCATGGAGACCGTCATATCGCTGGCCAAGGTGACCGCCGAGCTGGGCGGGCGCCCGGTGCTGCGCGGTATCGACCTGACCGTGCGCACGGGCGAGGCGGTCGCCCTGCTCGGTGCCAACGGCTCCGGCAAGTCGACCGCCGTCCGCGCGGCGGTGGGCCAGGTCCCGGTCACGGGCGGTGAGGCCGCCCTGTTCGGCTCCCCGGTCCGCCGGTTCCGCGACTGGGCCCGCGTCGGGTACGTGCCGCAGCGCTCCACGGCGGCCGGCGGCGTGCCGGCGACGATCCGCGAGGTCGTGACCGCGGGGCGCCTGGGCCGGCGCCGCCTGCGCCCCCTCGGCCGGGCCGACCGGGCCGCCGTCGACCGGGCGATCGGCCTGGTCGGGCTGGCCGACCGGGCCTCGGACTCGGTGGACGCCCTCTCCGGCGGGCAGCACCAGCGGGTGCTGATCGCCCGCGCGCTGGCCGGCGAGCCGGACGTCCTGATCATGGACGAGCCGCTGGCCGGCGTCGACCTGGACAGCCAGCAGGTGCTCGCACGAACGCTGCGGGCCCAGCTGGAGCGCGGCGTCACCGTGCTGCTCGTGCTGCACGAGCTCGGCCCGCTCCAGCCGCTGATCGACCGCGCCGTGGTGCTCGCCGACGGCCGCGTGCAGCGCACCGTGGAGCACCCAGGGCGGCTGCCCGAGACGCAGACGGCCTGCCACCCGCCCACCGACCCCGAGCCGTCCGCGCGGCCCACGCTCCAGACCGGAATCCTGTGATGCTGGAACTCCTCGACTACCCCTTCATGCAGCGCGCCCTGCTGGCCGCGCTGCTGATCGGCGTCGCCGCCCCGGCCGTGGGCATCTACCTGGTGCAGCGCAGGCAGGCCCTGATGGGCGACGGCATCGGCCACGTGGCGCTGACCGGCGTCGCGCTCGGATTCCTGCTGAACACCAGCCCCGTGTGGATGGCCGTCGCGGTCTCCGCGCTGGGCGCGGTCGCCATGGAACTGCTGCGCTCCTCAGGGCGCGCACGCGGGGATGTCGCGCTCGCCATGCTGTTCTACGGCGGGATGGCCGGCGGCGTCATGATCATCAATCTGGCGCCCGGCGGCTCGACGGCGAACCTGACCTCGTACCTCTGGGGGTCGGTCACCACCGTCTCGCCCGACGACATCACGGCGATCGCGTTCCTCTCGGCGTTCGTCCTGCTGATCTGCCTCGGTCTGCGCCGCCGCCTGTTCGCCGTCTGCCAGGACGAGGAGTTCGCCCGCGTCACCGGCCTGCCGGTCCGCTCGCTGAACCTGCTGCTCGCCGTCACCGCCGCGGCCACCGTCACCGTCGCGATGCGCGTCGTCGGGCTGCTGCTGGTGAGCGCCCTGATGGTGATCCCGGTGGTGGCCGCGCAGCAGGCGACGCGCGGGTTCGCGATGACCCTCGCGCTGTCCGTCGTCATCGGCGTGCTGGTCTCCGTCTCCGGGACGGTCACCTCGTACTACGTGGACGTGCCGCCCGGCGCGACGATCGTGCTCATCGCCCTGGGCCTGTTCCTGCTGATCTCCCTGCTCGCCCTGCCACTGGCCCGGCACCGCGCCCGACGCGCCGAGGGCCGGACGACCCCCGCGGCGGCTCCGGAACCCGCCGCCCACTCGTGACCGCCGGGAAAGCGGCTACCCTGGCCGGGGCATGGAGCTCGGAAACCCCGGAAACAGGGAGGCCAGACGTGGGGACGGCAGAACCGCCGGTTCGCGGCCGGTCGACGCGCCAGCGCGCGGCGGTGGCGGCGGCACTGGCCGAAGTCGACGAGTTCCGCAGCGCGCAGGAACTGCACGACATGCTCAAGCACCGCGGCGACTCGGTCGGCCTGACGACCGTCTACCGGACCCTCCAGTCGCTCGCCGACGCGGGCGAGGTCGACGTGCTGCGGACCAGCGACGGCGAGGCCGTCTACCGCCGTTGCAGCACCGACGACCACCACCACCACCTGGTGTGCCGCTCGTGCGGCAAGGCCGTGGAGGTGGAAGGCCCCGCGGTGGAGAAGTGGGCCGAAACGATCGCCCGCGAGCACGGCTTCCGTGACGTGGACCACACGGTGGAGATCTTCGGCACCTGCGGCGACTGCGCCACCTGAGCCGGCACACCCGCCGTTTCCTGGCCGCGGGGCAGGCTCCCGTGTCGAGCACGCCGGTGCCACCGGAGACCCTGCCCTTCCGCATACCTGAGTTCGAACTTTTCCCGCCATCACCGCGCCCGTTTCGCCACTGAATGTCGCAGTGCGATGAGGAAACGGGAAACCTCGTTGGCGCCTTGTCCCGGACGGGACAGCTCCGACACGCTGACACTCGTGACTTCCAGCGATGTGCGTGAACATCCTGACATTCCACCTCAATTCGGCGTGGCTCTCCGGAAGCTGCGGGTCGGTGCCCGTCTGACGCTGTCCCAGCTGGCCAGGAAGGTGCACTACAGCAAAAGCCATTTGAGCAAGGTCGAGAACGGGCGACAGCAGCCGACTCCGCAGTTCGCCCGTCTCTGCGATTCCGCCCTGCGGGCCGATGGCGCGCTGACCGCTCTCGTGCCCGCCAAGACGGCCGCCGACGGGGCGACGGGGCGCGGGCGCGGGATCGGCCGCCGAGAGGCCATGTCCGTGGGTGCCGCCTCGGTTCTCGGGCTCGGACTGGTCGGCCCGGCGGACCCCGCCCCCGCCGAGGAGGGCATCGCACTCGATATCTTCCGTTCGCTCTTCGATCATTTCCGCAGGCTGGGGCAGGTCGCCGGGCCACAAGCGGTTCTCCCTGCGCTCGCGGCCCAGACCCGAACGCTTCGCGACTTGGCCGGGCGGGCGAAGTCTCCTCTGCGTGCACCGCTGCTCTTCCTGGGCTCGCGTTACTCCGAGTTCACCGGCTGGATGGCCCAGGAGGCCGGGGACGAGCGCGCCGCTCTGCGTTGGACGAATCAGGCCGTCGCCCTCGCCACCGCCAGCGGCGACCGCGAACTGGCCGTCTACGCGGACGTCCGCCGGGCCCTGATCGCCATGTACCGCGGAGACGCGGCGGAGACGGTCGCGCTGTCGCGGGCGGCAGCGGCGGCACCGGCAGGGCCGCGTGTGCACGGACTCGCGGCCCTTCAGGAAGCTCAGGGGCACGCCCTGGCCGGAGACCACGACGCGTGCCGACGAAGCCTTGACCGGGGACGCGTGCTCCTGGACCAGGCAGCGGACCGCGGCGACGAGACCCTGGGCAGCCGGCATGTGAAGGACCCGGCTGCCATGGTCACAGCCTGGTGCCTGCTGGATCTGGGGCGCCCCAGGGAAGCCGCGGAGGCGTTCGACGCGGAGCTGGCGGGCCTGCCGAAGGACGCCATGCGTTCCCACGCCCGCTACGGGGCCCGGCGTTGCCTGTCGTACGCGGTCGCGGGCGAGATCGACCGGGCCTGCGCCCTGACCGGCGACCTTCTGGCGTCGGCGGACGTGGTGAACTCCGCGACGGTCGCCACTGATCTCCAACGCCTCAACCGTGTGCTGACCCGCTTCCACCGGCACCCTGCCGTCCGGGATCTGTCTCCCCGCCTGGCGGCCTCCCTGAGCACGGCCGCCTGAGCCTCGAAGCCGGACCGGCACGACCCGCGCCTTCGGCTCGTGCCGTTCGCTCGTCCGCTCGTTCGCACCGATCCGAGAGGTGGCTCAGCCATGCCCGATTCCTACGCCGTCTTCGTCAACTACCGCACGGGAGACGAGGAGACAGCCGCGGCCTTCATCCACTCCCACCTGGCGCGGCTCCTCGGGAAGGAGCGCGTCTTCTTCGACAGCACGTCCATCCGGGGCGGTGAGCTCTTCCCCAGGAAGCTGCTCAGTGCCGTACGCCGAAGCGATGTCCTGCTCGCCGTCATCGGGACCGAGTGGGCGACCTTCGCCCACCAGGACGGTGGCCCCGCCCTGCTTCGCGCGGACGACTGGATTCACAGGGAGCTGAAGGAGGCCCTGACCTGCGGTGTCCCGGTGATCCCGATCCTCGTCGGGGAACGCGGCCGGCTCAAGCGCGACGAGTTGCCGGAGGCACTCGCGCCCCTGATCGATGTCCAGTACCTGCGGTTCGATCACCGGAGTGCCGCCATCGACCTCGGCCGGATCACCGATGAGGTGGCCGCGCACGTGCCCGGTCTCGCGGATGCCACCGGGCAGGCGGGCCAAGGGGCCCCGCGCCGGGCCGACGACCGGTCGCCGGCGGCCGAGGTCTCGAACACCGCGGGAGACGTGCACGGCACAAGCGGTCAGTTCCACGACATGCAGGCCGAGCAGGTGACGCTGAGCAACAGCGGGAATGTCCTCAACAGGCCGACGGGGCCCGTTCACACGGGCCAGCACGGTGTCCAGCTCAACGGCGGCCAGGACTTCTCCGGCGGCGGGGACACCTTCTTCGGCGGCGACCACAGGGGCCCGGCACCTCGCCGACGGCGTGACCGGGAGAGCGGCACTCAGTGATTCCCGACCCCACCACGTTCATCCAGCACCCGAGCGGCCCGATGCACACCGGCGGCGGTGATCAGTTCAATGCCGCCGCCTACTACTCGGTGTCTTTCCACCTGTCGAAGGAGGGCCTGCTCGGCCCGAGTACCGACCGGCGCCCGGCGGCGACCGTGGCGGCGGAGTACCTGCGCTGGCTGACCGCCCGGTTCGTCGCACCACCCGGGTACGGACGGGCTCAGGAACTGCTGGAACGGCACCCCGCGCTCACTCTCGTCGGCGACAACGGCACCGGTCGGCGGACGGCCGCACTCATGCTGCTCCGCGCGCTGCGGCCCCCCGGCGGCCGTCTGACAGAGGTGACCACAGCGGGGCAGGAAGCGGGTGAGCAATCGCTCGATCCCAACGAGGTGGAGAAGGGCGACAGCGTGCTTCTCGACCTGACGGGCGTCGGCAGGACGACGCTTTCCGCCGCCCTCACCGGGCTGCCCGCCTACTGCTCCGCCGTCGAGTCACTCGGGTCCCGGCTCGTCGTCGTGCTCCCGCAGCCCGATGCGACCGCACTGCCCTCGGGGGCGCCTCCGCTCGCCGTTCGACTTGGCAGGCCCGACGAGTACCGGGTGCTGCAACGCCACCTCGGGCGTGCGGGCCTGCGAGGGTCGGTCCCTGAACTGGCGCGCCACCTGCCCAGGAACGCACTGGCGACCCGTTCCATGAGCGCGCTCGCGCATCTCGCCGCACTCATCGAGGCGGCGAGAGACAGCGGAAGATCGACGCACTTCGCCACATGGTGCGTAGAGGGCCTCCGTGCCTCGACACCATGGCAAGCGGAAACCCTCGAAAAGATCATTGAGCACCGGACCGGCAATGCACGCGCCTTGCTGTTCGCCTCCGCGATGCTGCACGGCGCGTCGGGGGATGTCGTCTTCGCCGCCACGCGCATCCTGCGCCAGGTGATGGAGCAACCGTCCGAGCAGGCACCGCCGCTCGAACACACCGATCTCGCGGAGGAGCTGAAAGAGATCTCCGCGCGCCTCGACGGGGACGGGCGGGTTCGTTTCGACGCGCTGGCCTTCGATGAAGCGGTGCGCTTCCACTTCTGGACCCACCGCCCTGACCTGCGCGGGCGATACCGCACATGGGTGGAACGCACCATCCGCAAGGTGGACGCGGACCAGGAGGAACGGCAGCACCTGGTCGCCCGCTTCGCCGAGGGGTGCATTCGCACCGGCCGGCTCGGCGATCTCGTCCATACCGCCACAAAGTGGACTCAGGACGGGGAGAAAACGGCATTGATGGCCGACGCGGCCAATGCCCTGGCCAGGGGGGTGCAGAGTGAGACCTCCAGCGCCTGGTTCCTACGTCGGATCTACGAATGGTCCCGCCAACAGCATCTTCCCGGCCGCTGGCGCACGGTGCTGACCCAGATCTGCGCCGAAGTCGTCCTGCGCAGTCATCCCAAGCAGGCACTCGTGCGGTTGCGACACTTGGCGCGAAGTGAGTTCCGCGTGGGCACGACGGCCGCGCGTGACGCGTTGCGGGACGCGGTGCGCACCGACGACCGCCTCTGGCGCTGGCTCCTGGACCGGCTCGTGCAAAGCCCCGAGGCGAACGGCAAAGACCTGGACGCCGTCCTGTTCCTGCATCTCGCCGATCCCGACCGGTGGCTCGGCGCCGCCATTCGGCCGCGCTTCGGACTCGCCGCGCAGCTGGCCGCCGGTTGGCGCGTGGCCTTCGCCCGGCTGCCGCGTGCCCAGTGGGCGCGCCACGAAGAACAGTGGCTGGACGGCTGCTCAGGACACCACGAGAGCGACCGGGTGCTCAACGTCCTCGTGACCGCGGCGGACCGGGACGCGCGTCGGCTCGCCGAGATCTACGACACGGCCAAGACCTGGGCGTACCGGTCACCAGAGGAGTTCCGGCAGCGCCTGGCGATCATCGGCCGGCTTCAGGAAATGATCGACATCGCACAGGAAACCGCAGGAGCAGTGGGATGAGCAGCAACATTCGGACTCTGCTGGCCTTCGTCTCGGTGATCTCCGGCCTGCTGTTCCTCATCGCCGGTTTGAGCCAGAACTGGCCGACCTGGTCGTGGGGCATCCTCGCCGCAGCACTGATGGCGACCGTACTGGCCGCGGGCGGCGGCTCGGTGGCGAACGGGGACGCCGGCCGGGTCGGCGCGGTTCCCGGCCCATCCACCGGGCCGGGGCCGGAGGGGGCGCCTCACCGGACCGCGCCACCGCCCACCCCCTATGAGAGGAGAGTCGAGAATGTGCCCCTGCCGAGCCGCCTCATCGACTACGACTTCCTCTTCTCGGCGACCGTGCGCTGGCAGCCGGGCGAGCAGCCTCCTGGGCCGACCGTGGCCGACCCCGGCGGACTCGCCGCCGACGCCGTGGTGACACGCGCCCGCCGTCTTTCCGCGAGCGAGCACCCCGCTCGGCACGAACTGCTCCAGCACCACCTCGCCGGAGCGCTCGCCTCGGCGGAACCCGATCCCACCCGGCAGGTGGAGGCCATGGCCTACAACATTTTCGTGACGCTCAACGAGGCGGACCTCGGTCGCCTCGACCGGCTGGCGCAGGTACGCAAGGACGAGGAGATCTGGGAGCGGGAACGCGGGCACGAGCGCAAACGGCGCGCCTACCTCGGCGACGACGTCCTCAAGGACCCGGGGAGTGCCGTCGTGTGGTGGCTGGCGAACCACTCCGAGGAAGTGCGGGGAACGGTCGACCTGATCGGTCTGCTCGCCCTGTTGTCGGCCGCTGCCAACAACAGCGAGGTCCCCGAGGAGTTCCAGCGCTTTCTCACGATGGTGCCACAGGAAGCGATCTCTGCGGATGACGAGGAGGGCAGGATGTCCGAGGGGCTGACCCCATCCGAGCAAGGGCTTGCCGCAGCCGTCGCGGCATTGCTCGACCAGGCGGGCATCGGGCCGGAAGACGCGGAGCGCACCCTGTTCATCGACCGTTTGGTCACGGTCATGAGGCACGCCGGTCGGCCCAGGGCGGCCGACGAGATCCGCGCCGCATTCGCTCCGCCGCCTCCGCGGACGCCGGAGGGCCCGGACCCCTCAGGACCGGCCGGCGGACCCGCGCCCGCTGGTGTGTGATGGCGCGGCCGGGCCGGTGTGGCGGCCCGGCCGCGTGGCGGTGCGGGGGTCAGGAGGCCGGGGGGCGGGGGGCCTCGTTCGGGATGGCCCCGCCGAAGCGGCGGTCGCGCGAGGCGTACTCGACGCACGCGTCCCACAGGTTGCGCCGGTCGAAGTCGGGCCACAGGACGTCCTGGTAGACCATCTCCGCGTAGGCGCTCTGCCAGATCAGGTAGTTCGAGGTGCGCTGCTCCCCCGACGGCCGCAGGAAGAGGTCGACGTCGGGCATGTCCGGGAAGTACAGGTACCGGGACAGGGTCCGCTCGTTGACCTTGTCGGGCGATATCCGGCCGGCGGCGACGTCCTCGGCGAGGCGCGCGGCGGCGTCCGCGATCTCGGCGCGCCCGCCGTAGTTGACGCACATGTACAGGGTCATCGCGTCGTTGTCCCGGGTGCGCTCCTCGGCCGCCTGGAGCTTGCGGACCACCGACTTCCACAGCCTGGGCTCGCGCCCGGCCCACCGGATGCGCACGCCGAGCGCGTCGAGCTCGTCGGTGCGCCGGTCGATCACGTCGCGGTTGAAGCCCATCAGGAAGCGGACCTCGTCCGGTGAGCGCTTCCAGTTCTCCGTGGAGAAGGCGTACAACGACAGGTTGCTCACGCCGAGTTCGAGGCAGCCCTTGACCACGTCGAGCACGACCTGCTCGCCGAGCTTGTGGCCCTCGGTCCTCGGCAGTCCGCGCTGCTTGGCCCACCGCCCGTTGCCGTCCATGACGATCGCGACGTGCTGGGGCACCAGCTCGCCGGGCAGCTTGGGAGGACGCGCACCGGACGGGTGCGGGTCGGGAACCCGGTACTCGCGACGCCGAGCGGGCGCCAGCATTGCGCGGCGGGTCATAGGGGAACTCCGTAAGAGTGGTTGCGGTCCTGTGACCGAGGGTATCCCGGTCAGCCCTTCTCGACGAACCTCAGGGAGCGCAGCCCCCGCTCCAGATGCCAGTGCAGGTAGGCCGAGACCAGCCCGCTGCCCTCGCGCACGTGCCGGGCCTCGGCGCGGTCCGCGGTCGCCCAGTCCCCCGTCAGCAAGGCCCCCAGCAGGCGCAGCGCCTCGCCCGATGGCACCACGCTGCCCGGCACGCGGCAGTCGGTGCACACCGAGCCGCCCGCCGCCACGGAGAAGAAGCGATTCGGCCCGGGGAGGCCGCACTTGGCGCAGTCGTCGAAGCTGGGCGCGTACCCGCCGACGGCCAGCGAACGCAGCAGGAACGCGTCCATGACGAGCCCCGGCGCGTGCTCCCCCGCGGCCAGGGTGCGCAGGCCGCCCACGAGCAGGAGGTACTGCTGGACGTTCGGCTCCCCCTCGTGGTCGGTGAACCGCTCCGCCGTCTCCAGCATGGCGGTGCCCGCCGTGTACCGGCCGTAGTCGTCGACGATGTGCCGTCCGTACGGCGCGATGGTCTCGGTCTGGGTGCACAGCGGCAGCCCGCGGCCGATAAGCGCGCTCCCACGCGCGAAGAACTGCACGTCGACGTGCGAGAACGGCTCCAGGCGCGCGCCGAAGCGCGATTTCGTGCGCCGCACGCCGCGCGCGACCGCGCGCACGCGGCCGTGACCGCGCGTGAGCAGTGTGATGATCCGGTCCGCTTCGCCCAGCTTCTGGGTGCGCAGCACGATGCCGTCGTCGCGGAACAGGCTCATGGAGCCCATTCTGTCCCATGGCCCGATCGGCCCACTCCTGGCGGGCGCGCGGGCCCGCGCTCACCGATGGTGGGAGGGTGGAACCGACCGTGACGCCCCGCCGCACCGCGTGGCTCCGCAGGTTCCTGCTCCCCGGCGAGCCGGCGCTGCGCCTTGGCCGCCTGAACGTCTCGTGGCTGCTGCCCGCCGTTCTGCTGGCCGCCATCGCGGTCGGCGACTGGAACAGCACGGGCGACTTCCGGGTGATCAACTGGATCGTGCTGGTCCCAGGCATCGCGGCGGCGCTGTGCGGGGTGGCGGCGACGGCCCTGTTCGGCGTGCTGGTCGTGATCGTGTACGCGGCGCTCGACCAGTCCTGGGACTACAGCTACCAGAAGGGCCCGGCGGACTTCCTGCTCGTGGTGGCGAGCGCGGCGCTCGCGGTGTTCGCCTCCTGGCTGCGCGGGCGGGCGCGCGGGCACGTCCAGCGCGTGCTGAACGCGGCCGACGCGATCCGGCTCGCGGTGCTGCGCCCGATCCCGCCCGGCGCGGGCGGTCTCGAGTCCGCGAGCGTCTACCTGACCGCGGACGTCGAGGGCCGGGTCGGGGGCGACTTCTTCGACGTGCAGCCGTCGCCGCACGGCGCGCGGGTGCTGCTCGGCGATGTGCAGGGGAAGGGCACGAGCGCGGTGGACGCGGCGGCGGCGGTGCTGAGCGCGTTCCGTGAGGCCGCGTACCACGAGGGCGACTTGGCCGTGGTGGCCGGGCGCCTGGAGAGCCGGATGCGGCGGCACAACGCCTACTCGGCCGCGCTCGGGCAGGGCGACGAGCGGTTCGCGACGGCCGTGCTCGTGGGCTTTCCCGCCGCCGCGGACGCGGAGTGGATCGAGTTGGTCAACTTCGGGCACGGCGGTCCGGTGGTGCTCGGCCGCTCGGGGCCGCGGGCGCTGCCCGAGGGCGACGGCGCGCCGCTCGGCCTCGCCGGGCTGACCGGGGCGCTGCCGCCGGTGGTCCGGGTGCCGTTCGGCCGGGACGAGACGCTGCTGCTGGTGACGGACGGGGTGACGGAGGCGCGGGACCGCGAGGGCGCGTTCCTGCCGCTGGCCGACCACCTCGCCCGGGCGGGCGACGACCGCGCGCCGCGGTCGGTGGTCCGGCTGGTCGAGGCCGCGGTGCTGGCGCACACGCGCGGCCGGCTGGGCGACGACACGGCGGTCCTGGCGGTCAGGCGGCTGCCCGCCGGCCCGCCGGAACCCACGGGGTGAGGGGGATCGCGCGCATCTCGGATGGTGATACGACCGGGGCGTGCGGGGCCGGGAGCGTTATGCTGGGCGCGCGATGCGTTTCGGGATGCTTCTCCTTAGCCGCCGCGGCGAGGGTCTGTAGTCACCTACGGCCGACTCCCTCCCCGCGGAGTTTCGGCGTTGCCGTCGGCCGTCGCGTTCCCCGCGGAACGCTCCCGATCCGACGTCCCCTTGGAGAGACGCGTCATGCACAAGCCGACCCCGTTGACCGCCGCCACCGTGACCCAGCGGTCCTCCGGCATGCCGATCCACAAGTACCGCCCGTACGAGGCGGTCGACATCCCCGACCGCACCTGGCCGGGCAACCGGATCACCGCCGCGCCCCGCTGGCTGTCCACGGACCTGCGGGACGGGAACCAGGCGCTGATCGACCCGATGTCGCCGGTGCGCAAGCGCACCATGTTCGACCTGCTGGTGCGGATGGGCTACAAGGAGATCGAGGTCGGGTTCCCCTCGTCGGGGCAGACCGACTTCGACTTCGTGCGCTCCATCATCGAGGAGGACGCGATCCCCGACGACGTCACCATCTCGGTGCTGACGCAGGCCCGCGAGGAGCTGATCGCCCGGACCGTGGAGTCGCTGGTCGGGGCCAGGCGCGCCACGGTGCACCTGTACAACGCGACGGCGCCGACGTTCCGCCGCGTCGTCTTCCGGGGCGGGCGCCAGGAGGTGCGGCAGATCGCGGTCGACGGCACGCGGATGGTGCTGGAGTACGCAGAGAAGCTGCTGGACGACCGGACGGTGTTCGGCTACCAGTACAGCCCGGAGATCTTCACGGACACCGAGCTGGACTTCGCCCTGGAGGTCTGCGAGTCCGTGATGGACGTCTGGCAGCCGGAGGAGGGCCGCGAGATCATCCTCAACCTGCCGGCCACCGTCGAGCGGTCCACCCCGTCCACGCACGCCGACCGCTTCGAATGGATGTCGCGCAACCTGTCGCGCCGGGCGTTCGTGTGCCTGTCGGCGCACCCGCACAACGACCGCGGCACCGCGGTGGCCGCCGCGGAGCTCGCGGTGATGGCGGGGGCGGACCGGGTGGAGGGCTGCCTGTTCGGGCAGGGCGAGCGCACCGGGAACGTGGACCTGGTGACGCTGGGCATGAACCTGTTCTCGCAGGGCGTGGACCCGATGATCGACTTCTCCCGGATCGACGAGATCCGCCGCACCTGGGAGTACTGCAACCAGATGCGGGTGCACCCGCGCCACCCGTACGTGGGCGACCTCGTGTACACCGCGTTCTCCGGCTCCCACCAGGACGCGATCAAGAAGGGCTTCGAGGCGATGGGCGCCGAGGGCGGCGACGGCGTGTGGGACGTGCCCTACCTGCCCATCGACCCCAAGGACGTCGGCCGCTCCTACGAGGCGGTGATCCGCGTCAACTCGCAGTCCGGCAAGGGCGGCGTGGCCTACGTGCTGAAGAACGACCACAGCCTCGACCTGCCGCGCCGGATGCAGGTGGAGTTCTCCCGCATCATCCAGGAGAAGACGGACGCCGAGGGCGGCGAGGTCACACCGGCGCAGATCTGGGAGGTGTTCTCGGACGAGTACCTGCCGGCCCCCGGCAGCGGCTGGGGCCGGGTCGCGCTGCGCGGGGCGCAGTCCTCCACGACGAGCGAGGGCGAGGACGCGCTGACCGTGGACGCCGTGGTGGACGGCGAGGACACCGTGCTCACCGGCACGGGCAACGGGCCGCTCGCCGCGTTCTTCGACGCCCTGGCCGGGGCCGGGGTGCTCACCGAGGAGGTACGGCTGCTCGACTACGTCGAGCACACGATGAGCGAGGGCGCCGGCTCGCAGGCCGCCGCGTACATCGAGTGCGCGATCGGGGAACGGGTGCTGTGGGGCGTCGGCATCGACGCGAACCTCGTGCGCGCCTCGCTCAAGGCGGTCGTCTCCGCCGTCAACCGCGCGGCGCGGTGACGCCTCGGCCCGCCAGGTCGGGACGTCCGCCCTACTGACGCGGACGGCGGTGTGTGGTTAACATCACGCCCACGGCAAAGTTGCCAGCGGGTAACGGAGGTACGGCGTGGTGCACTCCCGAGTGGCGGGCGTCCGCACGGCGTGGCGTGTGGAGGACGACGGGGACTTCTTCTGCGCCTCGTGCGGCGGGGACCGCTGCTACCAGCGGTTGAGCGGGCGGCGCCGGCTGATGCTGCTGGGGCTCCCGGTGCTGCCGCGGGGCGCGGCGGAGCCCGTGGTGGAGTGCGTGGCCTGCCGCGGCCGGTTCCCGCTGGCCGTGCTGCGGCAGCCGACGACCACGCGGCTGACGGCGCTGCTGCGGGACGCGGTGCACACGGTCGCGCTGGCGATGCTCGCGACGGCGGGCAACCCGGACGCGGCCGTGCCCGTTCGGCGCGGCGCGGTGGAGGCGGTGCGGGCCGCGGGGTTCGCCGACTGCACGGAGGAACGCCTGCTGACGCTGCGGGCCGCGCTCGGCGCGCGCGGGCCCGAGCAGGTCGAGCACGAGGTGCGCCAGGCCCTGTCCGCGCTGGCCCCGCACCTCGCGGGCCCGGGCCGGGAGAGCCTGCTGCTGCACGGGGCGCGCATCGCGCTGACGGACGGGCCCTACCGGACCTCGGAGCTGGCGATGCTGTCGGTCGTGGGCGAGGCCCTGCGGATCGGGCCCGCCGACACCGAACGGCTGCTGGCGACGGCGGCGCTCTCGGCCTGAGCGGGCGGGCCGTATCACGGGGTGCGGCGGCGCAGCGTGACCGCGCCGAGCGCGAGGAAGCCGAGCGCGAAGCCGAGGACGACCAGGACGTCGCGCGTGAAGTGGTCGGGCACTCCCGTGCCGTTCAGCACGCCGGTCATCGCGTCCACCGAGTAGGACATCGGCAGGATGTCGGACAGGTTCTCCAGCACCGGCTGCATGCTCGCGCGCGGGGCGAACAGCCCGCACAGCAGGATCTGCGGAATGATCACCGCGGGCATGAACTGCACGGCCTGGAACTCCGAGGACGCGAACGCGGACACGAACAGCCCGATCGCGATGCCGAGCAGCGCGGTGAGCTCGGCCATGACCAGCAGCAGCCACGGCGACCCCGCGATGTCGAGGCCGAGCGGCCCCACCGCGACGGCCGTGGCGAGCGCGGCCTGGAGCAGGGCGAACGCGCCGAACGCGAGCGCGTAGCCGGCGATCAGGTCGCCCTTGCCCAGGGGCATCGCCATCAGCCGCTCCAGCGTGCCCGAGCCGCGTTCGCGCAGGGTGGCGACCGAGGTCACGAGGAACAGCGTGATGAGCGGGAAGATGCCGAGCAGCGAGGCGCCGACGCGGTCGAACAGCCGCGGGTCGTCGTCGAAGACGTACCGCAGCAGCGTCAGCAGGAACAGCGGGACGAGCAGCAGCAGCGCCACCGTGCGCCGGTCGTGGACGAGTTGCCGCAGCACGCGGCGCGCGGTGGCCAGCGTCCGCCCGGCGCTCACGGCCGCCGCGCCCGCTTGTCGGCCTCCACGAGGTGCAGGAACGCGCCCTCGACGGAGTCGCGGCCGGTGCGGGCGCGGAGGTCGCGGGGCGTTCCCTCGGCGAGGAGGCGGCCCTCGCGCATCAGCAGCAGCCGGTCGCAGCGGTCGGCCTCGTCCATGACGTGCGAGGAGATCAGCAACGTGGCGCCGCGTTCGGCCGCGAGCCGGTGGAACAGCGCCCACAGGTCGCGCCGCAGGACCGGGTCGAGGCCCACCGTCGGCTCGTCGAGCACCAGCAGCTCGGGCTCGCCGAGCAGCGCCACGGCGAGCGAGACGCGGGCCCGCTGCCCGCCGGAGAGGCGGCCCGCCAGGGTGCCCGCCCGCGGGGCGAGGTCCACGTCCGCGAGGACGGCGTCGATGTGTCCCGGCCGTTCGGCGCGCCGGACGCCGAGGACGGCGGCCCAGTAGTCGAGGTTCTGGCGGACGGTGAGGTCGCCGTAGACCGAGGGGGCCTGGGTGAGGTAGCCGATGCGGTGCCGCAGCGCGGCGCTGCCCGCCGGCGCCCCCAGCACGCGCAACGTGCCCCGCACGCGCGCCTGCGCGCCGACGACCGCCCGCATCAGCGTGGACTTGCCGCAGCCGGACGGGCCGAGCAGCCCGGTCACGGTGCCGCGCGCCACGGCGAATGCGAGGTCGCGCAGCGCCGGCCGCCCGCCCCGCACCACACCGAGCGCGCGGGCCTCGACGGCGGGCTCGCGGTCGGTGGCGCTCATGGGGCCATTGCACCCGGCACCGCGCCCGGCCGCGCGCGGGCCGCGGCAACCGGGTCACGGGCCGCCGCCCCGGCCCGGCGGGAACGCGCCCGGCGGCCGGGGCCGTCAGAAACCGAGGCGGCGCAACTGCTTGGGGTCGCGCTGCCAGTCCTTGGCGACCTTGACGTGCAGGTCGAGGAACACGGGCGTGCCGAGCAGGGCCTCGATCTGCCGCCTCGACTTGGTGCCGACGTCCTTCAGCCGCTGCCCCTTGGGGCCGATGACGATGCCCTTCTGGCTTGAGCGCTCGATGTACAGGTACGCGTGGATGTCGAGCAGCGGGCGGTCGGCCGGCCGGTCCTCGCGGGGCAGCATCTCCTCCACCACGACCGCGATGGAGTGCGGCAGTTCGTCGCGGACTCCTTCGAGCGCGGCCTCCCTGATCAGCTCGGCGATCATGACCTGCTCCGGCTCGTCGGTGAGGTCGCCCTCCGGGTAGAGCGGCGGCCCCTCGGGCAGCAGGGGCACCAGCAGGTCGGCGAGCAGGTCGACCTGGCGGCCCGAGACGGCGGAGACGGGGACGATCTCCGCCCACTCGATGCCGCTCTCCCTGCCCAGCTGGTCGACGGCGATGAGCTGCTCCGCGAGGGCGTCCCCCGGCGTGAGGTCGGTCTTGGTGACGATCGCGACCTTGGGGGTCTTGCGGATCTGGGCCAGCTCCTTGGCGATGAAGCGGTCGCCCGGGCCGATCTTCTCGTTCGCCGGCAGGCAGAACCCGATCGCGTCGACCTCGGCCCACGTGGTGCGCACCACGTCGTTCAGCCGCTGCCCCAGCAGGGTCCGCGGCTTGTGCAGCCCGGGGGTGTCCACCAGGACGAGCTGCGCGTCGGGCCGGTGCACGATGCCGCGCACGGTGTGGCGGGTGGTCTGCGGCCGGTTGGAGGTGATGGCGACCTTGGTGCCGACGAGGGCGTTGGTCAGCGTCGACTTGCCCGCGTTGGGGCGGCCGACGAAGCAGGCGAATCCGGAGCGGTGCTCCGGCTGCGGGGTGCTCATGAGGCGGTCGCCGTGGCGCGCGGGCGTCCGTCGGGGCCGGCCAGCAGCACGGGAACGGCCGGGCCGCCCAGGTCGCGCACCGCGGCGAGGTCGTCCTCTGGCAGGGCGTCGGCCTCGGTGACCACGGCGGCGGCTTCGAGCGACGTGGCGCCGCTGGCCACGGCCATCGCGACGGCGGTGCGCAGGGCGCTCAGCCGCAGCGAGGGGAGGGCGACGGTGGCGGCCACGTAGGTGCGGCCCGTCTCGTCCCGCACCGCGGCCCCCTCGGGGACGCCGTTGCGGGCGCGGGCACTTCGCGCCAGCGTGATGATCTTGCGGTCCTCGGGATCGACGGCGTCAGTCATGCCTCCGAGCTTATGCGCTGCCAGGACCTCACAGTTCCGTGGTGCCCGGCTGGTCCGGCGGCGGGGCCGGGGTGCGGCCCTCCGCGACGTCGCGCAGCTTGGCCACCGCGCGCTCCGCGATGGCCTCCATCGCGCCGTCGTCGCGGTCGCCCTCGTACCCGGCCTGGGCCACGCGCACGGTGTGCGCGCCGACGCGGGCGACGACCAGGTCCGCGACGACCGGCGTGGCCGCCTGGCCCTGGCCGGCCGGGCGCCGCTGGTAGCGCACCGCGACGCTCTCGTCGCCCAAGCGCCCCGCGTCGAGCACGGCCGCCTCGTAGGAGACGGTGACGAGGCTCTCGCCCGCGCGTTCCTGGGCGCGGAACGTGGCGCACGCGCCGTCCACCGCGTGCCGTACGGCGGCCAGGGCGCGGCCCGCGGCGGCCGGTCCCTCGTGGGCCGCGGCGACGGTGGTGAGGAACGGGCCGCCGCGGCTGCGCGCGAAGCCGGCCCTGGCCGCGGGGTCCGCGGTGCTGTCGAACAGCTCGCCGCAGGCCGGCTCCGCGGGGCGCGGCACGCCGAAGCCGCGCTCGGCCGCCGACCGTTCGCTGTCGCCCGCCCAGCCCGCGGGGAAGTCGACGGCGTCGAGCAGCGCTTCGCGCAGCTGGCTCTCGCCGAGGGCGTCGGCCGCGGCGGGCCGGCCCGGCGCGAGGACGAGACTCAGGGCGGCCGTCCCGGCGACGACGGCCGTGCGTAGGTGCGCGTACATGCCTCCATGGCGCCAGCCGAACGCCCGTACGGCCACTGTCGCGGGCCCATTGGAGTGAGCGGCCGGGGGCCGGGGCGCGGCGCGCGCTCCGGCCCCGGGCCCGGGTTCAGTCCGCGGCCTCCGCGGTCGCGGCGGCGACCGGCTCGACCCGGATGCGGTCGATGCGGTTGCGCCGGCCCGCCGGCGACTCGGCGGTCAGGCGCAGCCCCGCGACGCCTTCGGCGAGCGGGCCGCGGCCCTGCTCCTCGGAGATGTCGACCACCGCGTGGGCGCCGGCGATGGGCACGCGGCCCAGGGCCTTGGCGAGCAGGCCGCCGACGGTCTCCACGTCCTCGTCGTCCAGGCGCAGCCCGTACAGCTCGCCGAGCGCCCCCAGGTCGAGGCGCGCGGTGACCCGGTAGGCGCCGCCGCCCAGCTCCTCGACGGGCGGCAGTTCGCGGTCGTACTCGTCGGTGATCTCCCCGACGATCTCCTCCAGGATGTCCTCGATGGTCACCAGGCCGGCCGTGCCGCCGTACTCGTCGATGACGACCGACACGTGGATGTGGTCCCGCTGCATCTCCCGCAGCAGTTCACCGGCGTTCTTGGTGTCGGGGACGAACGTGGGGCGCCGCATCAGCGACTCCACCGGATCGTCCTCCGCCGTGCGGTCGACGTGCACCGAGCGGGTCAGGTCCTTGAGGTACACGATGCCGACGATGTCGTCGTCGCTCTCGCCGGTCACCGGGATGCGCGAGAAGCCGGAGCGCAGCGCGAGGCTGAGCGCCTGCCGCAGCGTCTTGTGCCGGTCGATGGACACCAGGTCGGTGCGCGGCACCATCACCTCGCGCACGAGCGTGTCGCCCAGTTCGAAGACGGAGTGCACCATGCGGCGTTCCTCGTCCTCGATGAGCGACTCGCGCTCGGCCAGGTCGACCATCGCCCGCAGCTCCGCCTCCGAGGCGAACGGCCCCTTGCGGAAGCCCTTGCCCGGGGTCAGCGCGTTGCCGAGGATGATCAGGCCCTGGGGCAGCGGCCCGAGCACGCGGGCCAGCGGCACCAGCACGTAGGCCGCCGCGGTGGTGGTGGCCCTCGGGTGCTGGCGGCCGATGGTCCGCGGGGACACCCCGGCCGCGACGAACGAGACCAGCACCATGGCGCCGAACGCCACCGCGAGGGCCTGCCAGACCTCGTCGAACTCCTGCAAGCACGCGTACGCGACCAGCACCGCCGCGCCCATCTCGGCGGCCACGCGCAGCAGCAGCGCCAGGTTGAGGTAGCGGACGGGGTCGGCGGCCACGGTGGCGAGCCTGGCCGCCCCGCGCCGCCCCGACCTGACGGCCTCGTCGGCCCGGTACCCGGTGATCACCGCGAGCCCGGCCTCGGCGCACGAGGTGAGCCAGGCCATGGCCAGCAGGCCGGCCACGGCGATGAGCAGGGTGGCGGTCATGTCGTCGTGGGGGCCGGCGAGGGCCCGGTCAGGCCGCGCTCGGCGCGCCAGCCGTCGACGATGGCCTTCTGGAGCCCGAACATCTCGGCCTTCTCCACCGGTTCCTCGTGGTCGTAGCCGAGCAGGTGCAGCACGCCGTGCACGGTGAGCAGTTGGAGTTCGGTGTCCATGGAGTGCCGGGTGGGCGCCTGCTCGCCCTGCCGCCTGGCCACGCCGGGGCACAGCACGATGTCGCCGAGGAGGCCCTGGACCGGCTCCTCGTCGGCGCGCGTGGGCGGGCGCAGTTCGTCCATGGGGAACGACATGACGTCGGTCGGCCCGGGCAGCTCCATCCACTGGAGATGGAGCTGCTCCATCGCCGCCTCGTCGACCGCGATCACCGACAGTTCGGACAGCGGGTGAATCCGCATCCGGCCGAGGGCGTAACGGGCGATGTCCAGAAGGGACCGCTCGTCGATCTCCACGCCGGATTCGTTGTTGACCTCGATCGCCATGTGCGGGGCGGCTACTTTCCGTTCCGGTCGTCGAAGCGGTCGTAGGCGTCCACGATGCGGCCGACGAGCTTGTGCCTGACCACGTCCTGGCTGGTGAGCCGGGAGAAGTGGACGTCGTCGACGCCGTCGAGGATCTCCTGCACCTGCCGCAGCCCGCTCTTGGTGCCGCCGGGCAGGTCGACCTGCGTCACGTCGCCGGTGATCACGATCTTGGACTCGAACCCGAGGCGCGTGAGGAACATCTTCATCTGCTCGGGGTTCGTGTTCTGCGCCTCGTCGAGGATGATGAACGCGTCGTTGAGCGTCCGGCCGCGCATGTACGCCAGCGGGGCGACCTCGATCGTGCCCGCGCTCAGCAGCCTCGGGATGGAGTCGGGGTCGAGCATGTCGTGCAGCGCGTCGTACAGGGGGCGCAGGTAGGGGTCGATCTTCTCGTAGAGCGTGCCGGGCAGGAACCCGAGGCGCTCCCCGGCCTCGACCGCGGGACGGGTGAGGATGATCCGGTTGACCTGCTTGGACTGGAGGGCCTGCACGGCCTTGGCCATGGCCAGGTAGGTCTTGCCCGTACCGGCCGGGCCGATACCGAAGACGATCGTGTGGTGGTCGATCGCGTCCACGTAACGCTTCTGGTTGAGCGTCTTGGGGCGGATGGTGCGACCGCGGTTGGACAGGATGTTCTGCGTCAGCACCTGGGCCGGGCTGGCGTCGCCGCCCGAGCCGTCCGTGCCGCGCAGCATCGCGATCGACCGTTCGACGGCGTCCTCCGTCAGGGGCTGGCCGGTCCGCAGGACCAGCATCATCTCGTCGAACAGCCGCTGCACGAGGCGGACGTCCGCCTCGTCGCCCGTCGCGCTGATCTCGTTGCCCCGGACGTGGATGTCGGTCCCCGGAAAGGCTCGCTCGATCACCCTGAGCAGTGAGTCTCCCGAACCCAGCACCGTCACCATCGGATGCTTGGCCGGAACGGTGAACCGGGCGGTCTCCTCGGAGGCGGGGGCCGCTGACTGGTGTGTGGGTGTCTGTGTCATGGGCGGTCCGCTGCGGACCAGCTCATCCCTCTCTGCGCTGGAGTGCCTGGGATCCCAGGGTACGACGGGAGGCGGAGGAAGCCGTAGGGCATTACCGACCGCGATCGCCGCCGCCCGCCGCCCGGCCGCCCCGGGCGGGCGGCGGGCGGCACGGCTCAGGGGCGGGTGCGGAAGCCGAGCGTGGGAACCGCGCGGCGCAGGGGCCACGGCCGGGTGGCGCCCGGCAGCAGCCCGGACAGGAACGCGTACCGGTCGAGCGCGGCCCCCAGCGGCCCGTCGGCCGGGGTCACCTCGCGCACGCGCTGCCACCACGCGGCGACCTCGCCCCAGCCGGGCGCGGACAGCGAGCCGCCGAACTCCTGCACGGACAGCGCGGCGGTCAGCCCGGCGAGCGCGAGCCGGTCGGCCAGGGGCCAGCCCGCGAGCGTGCCGGTCACGAACCCGGCCATGAACACGTCGCCCGCGCCCGTGGTGTCGAGCGCCTCCACCAGGATGGCGGGCACCTCGGCGGTCTCCCCGGTGCGCCCGTCGGCCGCGTAGGCGCCCTCGGCGCCCATGGTGACGACGGCGAGCGGCACCGTTCCCGTGAGCGCCCGCGCGGCGGCCCGCGGGCAGCCGGTGCGGGTGTAGCGCATGGCCTCGGCCGCGTTGGGCAGGAACGCCTCGCAGTGCGCCAGGTCGGGCAGCGCGGCCAGGTCCCAGGCCCCGGTCTCGTCCCAGCCGGTGTCGGCGAACACGAGGCTGCCGGCCCGCGCCGCCTCGGCGACCCACGCCTGGGGGCGTCCTGGACTGAGCGAGGCGACGCAGGACCTGGCGCGCGGCGGTCCCGGCAGCACCTCGGGCGCGGGCGCCTCGTGGCCGTGGGAGACCATCGTGCGTTCGCCCTCGTACGCCATGGACACCGTGACGGGCGAGTGCCAGCCGGGCACCGTGCGTGACAGCGACAGGTCGATGCCCTCGCCGCGTTCCAGCGTCTCCCAGCAGTACTCGCCGTACATGTCGTCGCCGAACGCGGCGGCCAGGCTGGTGCGCAGCCCGAGGCGGGCCAGGGCGGTGGCCATGTTGGCCACGCCGCCGGGGCTGGAACCCATGCCGCGCGCCCACGACTCGGTGCCGCGCACCGGTGCGGAATCCAGCCCGGTGAAGATGATGTCGAGGAACACGGTCCCGGTCAGGTACACGTCCACGGGCGGGTCCCCCGGGGCGCGGACCCCGGCGAGCGGGTCGCGGCCCTCCGCCGTCGCCTGCCGCGCCTCGTCGGGCCCTGGCCGCCGCGCCGCCCTCCCGGCCTGCCGCGTCTGCTTCTCCTGCTGCGCCGGTCTCCCGGCCGTCGCTCCCGCCATATTTCCCGAAGTCACCCGCCGTCTCCCACCGTGTTCCGAAGTGTTCCGCCGTGCGCTGTGCCGCCGTGCTCCGCCGTGGCGGCGCCGACCGTCGCCGTGCCGCCTTCGCCGGCTTGCTCCCGCCGGCCCCGAGCCCCCCGCGGGCCGCTGCCCGTCCCCGCCGGCCCGCGCCGCGGTGCCCGGGGGGTCCGGCGGGCGGCGTGCTCCGTTGCCTCTACGGTACGTTCCGGACCATGAGGCTCACGATCATCGGCGGTGGCGGCTTCCGAGTTCCCCTGGTCCACCGGGCCCTGCTCACGGACGAGGCGCGGTCGGCCCCCGATCCGTGCACGCGGGTCACGCTGTACGACACGGACCGGGTGCGGGCCGGCGTCATCGCCTCGGTGCTGGCAGGGCAGGCCGACGGGGTGCCGGGGGCGCCCGAGGTGCGGGTGGCCGCCTCGCTCGACGAAGCGGTGCGGGGCGCGGACTTCGTGTTCTGCGCCGTGCGGGTGGGCGGCACAGCGGGCCGGGTGCGGGACGAACGGGTGCCGTTGCGGCACGGCGTGCTCGGCCAGGAGACCACGGGCGCGGGCGGCGTGCTGTACGGGATGCGCACGGTGCCGGTCGCGCTCGGCATCGCCGACCGGGTGCGCGAACTGGCCCCGGACGCCTGGCTGATCAACTTCACCAACCCGGCAGGACTGGTCACCGAGGCGATGGCCACGCGGCTCGGGCACCGGGTCATCGGCATCTGCGACTCGCCGGTCGGCCTGGTGCGCCGCGCGGCGCGCGCGGCGGGGGCCGACCCGGAGCGGGTGGGCTTCGACTACCTCGGCCTCAACCACCTCGGCTGGCTGCGCACCCTGACCCACCAGGGCAGCGACCTGCTGCCCGGACTGCTCGCGGACGACGCGGCGCTCGCGACGTTCGAGGAGGGGCGGCTGTTCGGCGGCGAGTGGCTGCGGGCGCTTGGCGCGCTGCCCAACGAGTACCTGCACTACTACTACTTCGGCAGGGAGACGCGGGCCGCGGCCGGGGCGGCGGACCTGACCAGGGGCGAGTTCCTCGCGGCGCAGCAGGAGGCGTTCTTCGCGGAGGCGGCGCGCGATCCGGGCCGCGCGCCGGAGTTGTGGGAGCGCACGCGGCTGGAACGGGAGGAAACGTACGGCGCGGAGGGGCGGGCGGCGTCCGGCGGGTGGCAGCGCGACAGCCGCGATCTGAGCGGCGGGGGCTACGAGCGGGTCGCGCTCGACCTGATGGCCGCCATCGCGAGCGACCGGCGCTCCCGGCTGGTGCTGAACGTCCGCAACGGGGGGACCGTTCCCGCGCTGCCGGACGACGCCGTCATCGAGACGGTGTGCGAGGTGACCGCCCAGGGCGCGCGCCCTGTGCCCTGCCTGTCCCCAGGACCCGCGGAACTCGGGCTGATGCTCCAGCTCAAGGCGGTGGAACGGGCCACGGTCGAGGCGGGCGCCACGGGCTCGCGCCGGGCCGCGCTGCGGGCCCTGGCGCTGCACCCGCTGGTGGACTCCCCCGCCGTCGCCGCGCGCATCCTCGACGAGCACGGCGGGCCGGGGGCGGGCGGATAATCCCTGGCGCGCGCCGGGCGCCGGGCGCGATGCTCTGGCCATGCCATCCAACGATCCCGGCGCACCCGACTCGCCCGACGCACCCGAACCGCCGCGCATCGTGCGGCGGTTCGGGTGGCAGAACCTGTTCGTCCACCCCGACGACGATCCGCGCCCCCAGGAGACCCACAGGGGCGAGCGCGACACGCTCGTCGGCTACCTGTCGGCCCAGCGGCTGACGCTGGCGATGAAGTGCGAGGGCCTGGACGCCGAGGCGCTGGCCCGGCGTTCGGTCGAGCCGTCCACGCTGTCGCTGCTCGGCCTGGTGCGGCACATGGCGGACGTCGAACTCAGCTGGTTCCGCCGGGTGATGGCCGGCGAGGACACCGAGCGGCGGTTCCGCACCGCGGCGGACAGGGACGCGGACTTCACCGGCGCGGTCGCGGACCCGGCGGTGGTCGAGGAGGCGTTCACCGTGTGGCGCGAGGAGATCGCGTTCGCGGAGCGGTTCGTGGCCGAGGCGCCCGACCTGGGCGTCACCGGAACGCTCGACAGTGAGCCGATCGAACTCCGCGAGGTCATCGTGCACATGATCGAGGAGTACGCGCGGCACAACGGCCACGCCGACCTGCTGCGCGAACGGATCGACGGCCGCGTCGGCGCCTGAGGCCGGCCGGGGGCCCGGGCGGGGGTCAGGCGCGGCGCGGCGGCACGGGGACGCGCATCAGGTCCTCCGCGACCGTCAGTTCGCCCGTGAACCCGGCGGCCCTGGCCTCGCGGGCGAACTCGGCCGGGTCGCCGTAGCGCTGCGAGAAGTGGGTGAGCACCAGGTGCCGCACCCCGCACTCGGCGGCGGCGCGCCCCGCCTGGCCTGCCGTGAGGTGCCCGTAGTCGTCGGCGAGCGCGGCGTCCCGGTCGAGGAAGGTGGACTCGATGACGACCATGTCGCAGCCCTCGGCCAGCGCGTGGACGCCGTCGCACATCCGGGTGTCCATGATGAACGCGAACGACTGGCCCGGCCGCGGCACGCTCACGTCCGCGAGGTCCACGCCGCGCAGCCGCCCCTCGCGCCGCAGCCGCCCGACGTCAGGACCCCGGATGCCGTGCGCGGCGAGGCGTTCGGGCAGCATGCGGCGGTCGTCGGGCTCGGTCAGCCGGTAGCCGAACGAGTCGATGGGGTGCGAGAGTTCGTGCGCGGTGAGGGTGAACTCGGCGGAGTGCGCGAGGACACCGGGACCGGAGACGGGGCAGGGCTCGACCCGCGCCCTGTCGTGGTACGCGGTGGCGTACCGCAGCCGGTCGAAGAACTCCTGCCCGCTGCCCGGGTAGTGGACGGCCACCGGGTGCGGCACCTGGTCGAGGCTGACGCGCTGGAGCACACCGGCCAGGCCCAGGGAGTGGTCGCCGTGGAAGTGCGTCACGCAGATCCGGGTCAGGGCGGTGGCGGTGACCCCGGCGAGCGTCATCTGGCGCTGGGTGCCCTCGCCCGGGTCGAAGAGGACGGTCTCGGTGCCCCAGCGCAGCGCGTAGCCGTTGTGGTTGCGGTGCCGGGTCGGCACCTGGCTCGCGGTACCGAGCACGACCAGTTCGCGAGCGGACACCGGGTCAGCCGGGGGGCCATTGCAGGCCACGGCCGCCCAGCACGTGGGCGTGCGCGTGGAAGACGGTCTGGCCGGCGCCCGTGCCGGTGTTGAACACCACGCGGTAGCCGGTGCCGTCCACGCCCCGTTCGGCCGCGACCTGCCCGGCCTCGCGCAGCACGTCGGCCGCGATCGCCGGCTCCGCGGCGGCCAGCGCGGCGGCGTCCGGGTAGTGGGCCCTGGGGATCACCAGCACGTGGCAGGGCGCCTGGGGGTTGATGTCCTGGAACGCGACCGTGGTCTCCGTCTCCCTGACCACCGTGGCGGGCACCTCGCCCGTGACGATCTTGCAGAACAGGCAGTCCGCCTCGGGCTCTCCCGCCATCGCCTGGCACTCTCCTCGCGGCGTCGTCGAACGCGTACGCACGGATGCTACCGCCAGGTCCCGACAGGGCCGCGCGGCGGGCGCGGGCGGCGGGCGGCCCGTACGCGCCGAATACCGCCGGACGCCGCCGAACCCCGCCGGACAGCGGTCGTGGAACGGCGGGGCGCCTGTCGGTACCGGCTGGTAGCGTGCGGCGGGTTGTTATACGGACGCACCGGACACTCAAGGACGCTCGACATGACCCAGGAACCCAGCCGGGAGCAATGGGGCACCAGAGCCGGCTTCCTGATGGCCGCCATCGGCTCCGCCATCGGCCTCGGCAACATCTGGCGCTTCCCCGCCGTGACCTACGAGAACGGCGGCGGCGCCTTCATGCTGCCCTACCTGCTCGCCCTGCTCACCGCAGGCATCCCCCTGCTCATTCTCGAATACACGCTCGGCCGCAAGTACCGGTCGTCGCCGCCGGGCGCCACCCGCCTGCTGGCGCGCCCGGCCGAGGCCATCGGCTGGTGGCAGGTCGCGATCTGCTTCGTGGTCGCCACCTACTACGCCGCGATCCTCGCCTGGGCGGTGCGTTACGTCGGCTTCTCGTTCGACCAGTCCTGGGGCGAGGACCCCGAGGGCTTCCTGATGGGCGAGTTCCTGAAGGTCTCCGACAGCCCGGGCGAGATCTCGACGTTCGTGCCCGGGGTCGCCTGGCCGCTGATCGCCGTGTGGCTGGTCGTCCTGGCCATCCTGATCCTCGGTATCAGGCGCGGCATCGAGCGGGCCAACCAGATCTTCATCCCACTGCTCGTGGCGTTCTTCCTGGTGCTCGTGGTGCGGGCGCTGACCCTCGACGGCGCGGACCTCGGCCTCGACGCGCTGTTCTCCCCGGACTGGGGCGCGCTCGGCGACGGCGGCGTGTGGGTCGCGGCCTACGGGCAGATCTTCTTCTCGCTGTCGGTCGGCTTCGGCATCATGATCACGTACGCCTCGTACCTGCACCGCAAGTCCGACCTCACGGGCTCCGCGCTGGTCGCCGGGTTCGCCAACAGCTCCTTCGAGATCCTGGCGGGTGTCGCCGTGTTCGCGACGCTCGGGTTCATGGCCGCCGAGGCGGGCGTGGGCGTGGGCGACGTGACCAGCAGCGGCGTCGGCCTCGCCTTCGTCGCGTTCCCGCAGATCATCTCCGAGATGCCGATGGGCGCGCTCTTCGGCGTGCTGTTCTTCGGCTCGCTCGTGCTCGCCGGGCTCACGTCCCTCATCAGCATCGTGCAGGTGGTCATCGCCGCCGTCGAGGACAGGACAGGGCTGCGCCGCGTCCCGGCCGTGCTGGTCGTCGGGGGCGCCATCGCGGTGGTCTCCACGATCCTCTTCTCCAGCGACAGCGGGCTGCACTTCCTCGATGTCGCCGACCACTTCATCAACCAGTACGGCATCGTCCTGGCCGGGCTCGCGACGGTCATCACCGTCAGCTGGGTGCTGCGCCGGCTGCCCGCGCTCCAGGAGAACGCCGACGCCACCTCCGCCATCGGCCTCGGCGTCTGGTGGCGGATCTGCCTGGGCTTCATCACGCCGGTCGTGCTCATCTGGATGATGATCGACAGCCTCACCGGCGAGTTCGAGGAGAACTACGGCGGGTACGACACCTCGTTCCTGCTGTGGGCGGGCTGGGGCGTCGCCGCGGGCGCGCTCGCCGTGGGCGTCGTCCTCTCCCTGGTGCGGTGGCGGCGCACTCCCGTCGCGCCGGACGAACCGCGACCGCCGCAGGACCGCACCACGCAGGGGAGCCGCTGATGTCCGCCTCAGCCATCGTCATGATGATCGTCACCATGGCCGTCGTGTGGGGCGGCCTGATCGCCGCGGTCGTGAGGCTGCGCCGCCACCCCGACGAACAGAGCCCGGAGATCTGAGCGTTCGGGACCGGTCCCGCGATTGGCCGGATATCCTCCAACCAATCGCGGGACACCGGCCGTCCTCTCGGGCATCCGACCGGTCCATGACAGGACGTGACCGGCGGGGCGGCTTCCGGAGGGGGAACGGCAGATGCACGGCGGCGGCGCCATCCGCAGACTGCGCTTCACCCTGGGCCGCGACCCGGTCACCGGCCGCGTCACCGCGGCCGCGGCCGGGCCCGGCGGTGCGGCCGGCGCCCTTCCGCCGGACGGCCCGCCGCCCGACGGCCTCCCGCCGCTGGTCGCCGCCGCCGCGCCGGCGGCGGCGGATGGCGGCAGCCTGGCCCACGCGGGACTGCCGGGCGGCGGCGGGGTGCTGTGCAGGACGCGCGCGGACGGCACCGTCGACGTCCTGTACCTGCCGCACGGCCCGGCCCGCGACCTGGGCGACCTGCTGCCGGCCGACCTGTGGGGCTCCCCGTCGTGGGACCGCCCCGGGTGGGAGCCGGCCGAGCCCGGCACCGACCTCACCCCCGAGGAGCTGGCGGCCTTCGCCGGCGCGCAGCACGAGCGGGTGGTGCCGTTCCTCTGCGACGTCTCGGCGCTGTTCGCCTCCCCCGCCGGCCGGCAACTCCTCGTCGTCGAGGAGACCCAGGCCGCCGTGGCCCGATGGGTCGCGCTGGCCTCGTGGTTCCTCGGCCGCCGCACCGGCGACCCGGCGCAGGCCAGGGCGCTGACGTTCACCACCGGCACCGACCGCCCGTTCGACGCGCCGCAGCAGATCGTCGGCGTCCATCCGGACGCGGGCCCGGGCCGCGAGGGCTTCGCGGCGCTGCGGCACCGCTACCGCGTGCACGACGGCGCCGGCGGGCCGCGCGCCGTGGACCCGCACGTGGACCCGCGCACGGCCAGGGCGGTCACGGACTGGCTGGCCGGGCTGCCCGGCGCCCCGGGAGCGGCGCCGCCACCGCCGCCCGCACCCGCGCCGCCGCCGTCACCCCGGCCGACCCCGGCCGAACCGCCCCGGGACGAGCCGCCGCCTCAGCCGCCCTCGCCCGAGCCACCGCCGTCACCCCAGCAGCCCCCGGCCGACCCACCGCCACCGCCCCAGCAACCGCCCCCGCCCGACGCGCTGGAACGGCTCAGGCGCGCCGCGCCCATCCTGCGCGGCGGCCCGCACCGGCTGCACGGCGTCGGCCTGTTCCGCATGCTGCGCGCCCGGCTGGCCGACGACGAGTTCGACGCGACCAGCCTCGCGGTGCTGTACGAGCTGGTGTGGGGCAGGGCCGACCCCGACCTGCCCGGCGCGCTCGAACTCGCCAGGACCTGCCCGCCCGACCTGCTCGTCGGCGCCCGCGTCCACCTCCGCCTGCTCAACTGGCTCACCCGCGGCGGGCCCGTCACCACCGCCCGCTGCGAACTCGCCGTGGAGCTGCTGCGGTACGAGCACGAGCTGCCGTTCACCTCCGCCTCCCGCGCCGCGGCCCGGCTGTTCGCCCTGGGCCGCGAGCTGGAGCCGGGCCGCGCGCTCGCCGCGGAGGCGGAACGGCACCTGCGCGGCGAGCTGACCCGCGGCGACTCCCTGCTGTCCAGGGAGGCGCGGGAGTGGGCCCGCCGGCGGCTGCGCCGGTGGGAGACCGGCGCCACCCTGCCCCCCTGGCCCGGGGAGGCCGCGGACCCGGGGAGCGCGCGGCACGCGCCGCCTCCGCCCGACCCCGCGCCGCACGTTCCGCCAACCGACCGGATCTGACCGCCTTTTCGGAGAGGTATCCCGTGAGCGACATTCCCGGTGGCCCCATGGCCAGCCGTCCCCTCCACTTCATCTGGCTGCTCGACTGCTCGGGCTCGATGGGGATCAACGGCAAGATCACGCAGCTGAACTACGCCATCCGCGAGGCCATCCCCGAGATGCGGAAGGCCGCGGACGACAACCCCGGCGCCGAACTCCTCGTGCGCGCCCTCACGTTCAGCGCCGGCGCCGCGTGGCACCTGGCCGAGCCCACCCCCGTGCACGACTTCACCTGGGACGACGTCCACACGCACAGCACGACCGACCTCGGTGCCGCGCTGCGCATGGTCTCCGAGGTGCTGAAGACGCCGCCCATGCCGGGCCGCGCCCTGCGCCCGGTGCTCGCGCTGGTCTCCGACGGGCTGCCCACCGACGACTGGCGCTCGGGCCTGCGCGCGGTGGACGCCACCCCGTGGGGCAAACGCGCCGTCCGCGTCGCCATCGGCATCGGCGAGGACTCGGACCGGGCGATGCTCAAGGAGTTCCTGGCCAATCCGGAGCAGGAGCCGCTGCGCGTGAACAACCCCAAGCAGCTCGTCGCCGCCATCAGGTGGGCCTCCACGGTCGCCGTCGCCACCGCCTCCACGCCCACCGTCGGCGGCGACCACCAGCTGGCCAAGCCCCTGGACCGCGCGCCCACCGTCACCACCGGCCCGGCCGGTGGCGACGACGACGTCTGGTGACCGCGGGACCCGGAGGCTTCCGGCTGCTCGCGCAGGGCGTGACGGGCCACGGCAAGGCGCACGGCCAGGACAGCCACGCGGCGTTCCACGGGCCGGGCGGCGCGGTGGTGCTCGCCGTCGCCGACGGCCACGGGGCCGCGCGCCACTTCCGCAGCGACCTCGGGTCGCGGTGGGCCACCGAGGAGTTCGCCGTCTGCGCCCGCCACTTCCTCGCCCGCGCCCACGGCGACGCGGCCGGGGGCCGGGGACAGCAGGCCGCCGGCGCGCCCGCTGGCCTGCCGGTGCTGCGCGAACTGGCGCGCGACCTGCCGCGCCGCCTGGTCCACGGCTGGCGGCAGCGCGTCGCCCGGCACGAGGCCAGCTCGCCGGCCCACGGGCGCGGCGGGCAGCCGCCCGCGTTCGACGTCTACGGCAGCACCGTGCTCGGCGCGGTCCTCACCCCTGAGCTGCTGGTCTGCTGGCAGCTCGGGGACGGCGACGTCACGCTGGTGTGGGAGGACGGCCCGCCGCACGCTCCGCTGTACGCGGGCCAGGACCTCGGCGACGAGACCGAGTCGCTGTGCCAGCCGGAGGCGTGGCCGCGCGTGCGCGTGCACTGGCAGCCTCTGACCGGCGGCGGGCCGCCGCCCGCCGTGCTGCTGTCCACGGACGGGCTGTCGAAAAGCTTCGCGGACCGCGACGGGTTCCTGTCCTTCGCGCGCGGCGTGCGCGACCGCGCCGCGGCGGAGGGCACCGACCGGGTGCAGGACCAGCTGGCCGACTGGCTCGGCCACGCGGCGGCGCACTCGGGCGACGACACCACCCTGGTGGGGGCCATCCCCGTGCCCGGCCGGGCGACGGGGCACGAACACGACCGCAGTGACGAGGGGAACGGGGCATGAGCGGCACGAGGACGACCAACGGGATGCTGGAGGCGGGCACCCGGCTGACGACGGAGCGCGGCGAGGAGGTCACCGTGCGCGGCCTCATCGGCTCGGGCGGGCAGGGGGAGGTCTACGAGGTGGAGGGCCCGGCCGGGCCGCAGGCGCTCAAGTGGTACTTCCCGCAGCTCGCCGACGCCCAGCGGTGGCGCATCCTGGAGACGCTGGTGGACCGCTCCTGGGGCGACGACCGCTTCCTGTGGCCGCGTGCCATCGTCGCGCAGCAGTCCCTGGCGAGCTTCGGCTACGTGATGGACCTGCGCCCGTCCCGGTTCCACGACCTGCCGGCGCTGCTGCGCCGGGACCCCGCGGTGTCCGCCGCGACCCCGCGTTCGCTGATCACCACGGCGCTGAACACGGTCGAGGCGTACCTCAGCCTGCACGCGCAGGGCATCGCGTACCGCGACATCAGCTGGGGCAACGTGTTCTTCGACCCGGTCAACGGCGACGTCCTGGTGTGCGACAACGACAACGCGGTGGTCGAGGGCGAGTCGGCCGGCATCGCGGGCACGATGAACTTCATGGCGCCCGAACTGGTGCGGCGCGACCCGGGCGCGGTGCCCGGCATCCAGAGCGACCTGCACTCGCTCGCGGTGCTGCTGTTCTACCTGCTGATGAACCACCACCCGTTCGACGGCGCGCTTGAGCTGCGCATCCACTGCATGGACGAGAAGGCGCAGCGGAAGCTGTACGGCACCGAGCCGCTGTTCGTGTACGACCCGCACCGCACGGCGAACCGCCCCGTGCCGGGCGAGCAGGACACCGTCATCGCGACGTGGGGCGTGCTGCCGCCGGTGCTGCGCGACCTGTTCGTGCGGACGTTCACCGAGGGTCTGAACGCGCCGTCGCGGCGCGTGCGCGAGTCGGAGTGGCGGGACGCGCTCAGCGCCGTGCGGGACGCGATCGTGCCGTGCGGGAACTGCGGCAAGCAGAACATGGCCGAGCCCGGCGGCGGCGCGCCCGAATGCTGGAAGTGCCGCCGCCCCGTGGGGCTGCCGCTGCGGCTCGAACTGGCCGCGGGCAAGGGCAGCCGCCGCACGCGCCGCGACGTGCGGCTGAACCGGGGCGCGGAGCTGTACGCGCACCACATGGCCGAGGACCCGGAGCGGCACGACTTCACCGCCGTGGTCGGCGAGGTGACGGCGCACCCGACGGCGCCCGGCCGGCTGGGGCTGACCAACCGCTCGGCGGGGCTGTGGCGGCTGCGGCGGGCCGACGGCCAGGAACTGGAGGTGCCGCCCGGCCGCACGGCCGCGCTGCGCCCCGGCGTGTTCCTCGAACTCGGCGACGGCGTCGAGGGCGTCGTCCGGGAGAGCTGACCCGCGCCCGCGCGGGCGGGCCGCTTGACCTTGACATCGTGGCAAGGTCTTCCCTGGGGGCGAGGAGGTGGTCACGATGACCCCGTCGAGAAAGAACGCGCCGCGTGCGCTCCTTGAGCTGGAGAACGGCGACCCGTCGGTCCGGTTGCGGGCCGCGCTCGCGGTCGGCTCGGCCCCCGACCCGGCGTTCGTCGGCACGCTCGTCGAGCGCTGCGCGGTGGAGCCCGAGTTCTTCGTCCGCGACATGCTGACGTGGGCCCTCACCCGCCACGCGGCGTCGGACACGGTCCCCGTGCTGCTCGGGGAGGTCCGCTCGGAGCGCGCGCAGGCGCGGAGCCAGGCGTTGCACACCCTGTCCAAGATCGGGGACCGGCGGGCGTGGCCGGCGATCACGCCGGCGCTGCTCGCCGACGCCGAGGACGAGGTGGCCCGCGCCGCCTGGCGGGCGGCGGTCGTGCTCGTGCCCGAGGGCGAGGAGCGCGCGCTGGCGGCGCGGCTGGCGGCGCAGCTGGGGCGCGGCGGGCACGAGACGCGGCTGAGTCTGAGCCGGGCGCTGATCGGGCTCGGGGAGGCGATGCTGCCCGCCCTCGGCACCGCGACGCAGCATCCCGACGCGGACGTGCGCGCGCACGCCATCGCCACGCAGCGGCTGTGGCGCGACCCGGACGCCGGGTTCCGGTCCGCGATCGAGGAGGCGAAGCGCGTCGTGGCCCTCGACGGGGCCCCTGCCGGGGGACAGTGAACCGTGCTGATCGGTGAGGTGGCGCGGCGTTCCGGGGTGAGCGCCCGCATGCTCAGGCACTACGAGTCGCTCGGCCTGCTGCGTCCCGCGGGCCGCAGCGGCTCGGGCTACCGGGAGTACGCGGACGAGGACGTCCGGCGCATCTTCCACATCGAGAGCCTGCGGTCGCTGGGGCTGTCGCTGCGCGACATCGGGCGCGCGCTCGACGACCCCGGCTTCGCGCCCGCCGAACTCGTCGACAGCCTCATCCGCGGGACGCGCGAGCGCATCGCGGCGGAGACCGAGCTGCTCACCCGGCTCCGCCGGATCGAGGCCGCGGAACCCGCCGGGTGGGAGGAGGCCCTGCGGATCGTCGCGCTGCTCCGGGCCCTGGCGTCCAGGAGCGCCGGGGAACGGCAGCGCGCGGCCCTGGCCTCGGCGCGGGACGGGTCCGGGTCCTTGCCGGTCGAGGCGCTGGTCGAGGCCGTGCTGCACGAGCCGGACCCGAACGTCGCCGGTGCCCTGCGCTGGGCCCTGGCGCGGTCGGGGGCGGACGGGCTCGCGCTGCTGGCGGAGGGGCTTGGCGCCCCGGCGGCCGAAGTGCGCGAACGCGCGGTCCTGTCCGTCGCCGAGATCCCCGGCGAGGAGGCGACCGCGCTGCTGAAGGACGCGCTCGCGCACCCCGACGCCCCGGTCCGGCGGCACGCGGCCCTGGCGCTCGGGGGGCGGGGGGTGGCCGACGCGGTTCCGATGCTCATCGGCATGGTCGTCGACGGGAGGAACGACGTCGACGCGGCCGACGCGCTCAGCACGCTGGCGGGTGATGCCGCGTCGGCGGACCGGATCGCCGCAGGGCTCGTCGAGCGCCTCGCCCACGCCGCCCCTGGGTCGCCCGCACGCGGGCGGCTGGCGCAGGCGCTCGCGTGCGTCCCCGGGGACGGCGCGGCTTCCGCCCTCGCCGCGCTCACGCGCGACGAGGACCGTGCCGTCGCGCTCACCGCCACCTCCGTGCTCCGGCGGCGCGCGGCGCGGTAGCGGCCCCTGGGCAACGCCCCGCACGGCACGGCGGGTTCGCGCCCCCACCGGTCCGCCGGCGGCGCGGCGGCCCTCGGCGGGCGCGCGGTCAGTCGCGCGAGCGGCGCGCGGCCAGGGCGGCCGTCCTGTCCACCGCGCGGCGCGCGTAGTGCAGGGCGAGCCGCGGCAGCGGCAGGGCGGGCAGCCGGGCGCCGGTGGGCGCGCTGGTGGCGAACGTCGCGTCCGGCCTGGCCACCGGCACGGCCGTCACGCTCCACTCGGCGCGGTCGACGGGTATCAGCAGCGGACCCGCGCCGTGCAGGCTGCGCGGCACGCGGCGTTCCTCGCGCCGCCCGCCGCTCTCCCACCTCAGCAGCACGAGCACGGCGGGCTCAGGCCACGCGAACGCGACCTCCGCGAGGTCGGGCCCGCGCCTGCGGGCCGTCAGGTCCGCCACCTCGCCCAGCGTCTCGATCAGCGCGGAGGGGCCGGCCACGGCCCGCTCCCCCAGCACGCTGACCGCCGTCACGCGCAGCGCGGCGCGGCGCGGCGGCAGGACGGTGGCGGCCCGGCCGTTCCCCTCCCCGTGGAGGAAGGACAGGCCGGGCAGCGCCTGCGAGACGTCCTCGCCGGGCTCGGGGGCCCGGCCCCGCCACACCGCGAGGCGCGCCTCGCCGCGCGCGGGCAGCCGGCAGCCGAGCGACACCCGGCCGTCCTTTGTCGTGGTGAGCGCGACGTCCCCCGGCACGGGCGCGGGCCAGTCCTCCGCGGTGCCGGTGACCCGTTGCCCGGCCGACCACACCGGCTCGCCGTCCTCCCCGGGGTAGGCGCTGGTCACGAGGTAGGTGTGGCTGCCGGCGGGCAGCGGCCGGTCGGTCAGCCCGTCGGGCCCGCAGTCGACGCGCGGGCCGGTGCCGCCGCCCGGCGCGTCGAGCCGCACGGCGCGCACGGCCGTCGCGGCCGGGTGCGGGCGCCACCGCAGCCGCAGGCCGTCCGGCACCGCGACGGCCCGGGCACCGGTCACCTCGGGGGTGACCCGCAGCGCGGCGGTGGCGCGGGCGATGCCCGCGACGCGCCGCCCGTCCCAGGGCACGACGGCGTACCGCAGCACGCGCCCCGTGGGCGGCTCGGGATCGCGCACGACGTGCGTGCCGGCGCGCGGCGCCGGGATCGCGCCCTCGGCCGGCGCGGGGACGGGCACCTCGACGGCCGTTTCCGGGCCGTCGGCCTCGGCCCAGCGCAGCACCAGGAAACGGGCGGCGCGGCCGGGCGCCGACCAGGACAGCCTGACGCCCCCCTGCGCCTCGACCACCGCGGCCACGGGGGCGGTGGTGCCGCTGTCCCCCGAGGCGACGGCGGCGGCGAGCAGCGCGGCGCGGGCCGCCTCGTCGTCCGCGACCGTCCGCGCGGCGCGCAGGCACGCGGTCGCGGCGGCCCGGTGCCGGCCGGCGGCGGTGTGCCGCGCGGCATCGGCGAGTTCCCGTGCGACGTCGCGGAACGCGGTGTCGATGCCCGACCGCAGGCGCGCGAGCCCGGGGTCGGCCGAGGCGGCCGGTATCGTGCCGATCAACCGCCGCGCCCGGCGCAGGTGGTGCGCGCGGTGGGCGTCGGCCAGTTCCTCGGCCGCCTCGCGGGCCGCTCCCGGCGGCGGGAAGCCGGCGGCGACCGCGTCGGCCAGCAGGTCGGCCTCGGCGCGGTCGACGCCGAGCGCGAGGGCCGCCGCACCGGTGGGCGGCCCCTCGTCGGTGAGCAGGCAGGACAGTTGGTACAGGGTGAGGCGCCGCAGGGCCATCGGGTCCTCGTCGGCGGCCCGCGCCAGCCGGTCGAGCACGTGCCGGGCCGCCCCGGCCCGCGCGTCGCCCGACGCCTCCCAGCGGGCCGCGGCCCTGAGGCATTCGGCCGCGTCGGCGCGGCGCAGGTCGTGGCCGCGCTCCGGCGGCAGCCACAGGCCGTCGAGAACGCGGAACCCCGGCTCCGCGCCGTCCGGCTCGGCCGACGCCGCGGGACGGTAGGCGGCCTCGGCGGCGCGCGGCGGCAGCAGCGCCTCGACGACGTGCCGGAACCCGCCGTCGGCGAGGTGGCGGCACAGCGTGCCGTACTCGGGGACGGCGGGGAACAGCGGCAGCCAGGGCAGCGGCGCGCTCCGCGCCCCTGCTCTGCGACCCGGGCGCCAGGGCCCGGCGGTGGCTGCGTCCACGGTGGCGGTCATCTCGGCGCGGTGTAGAAGTAGACCCACAGCCGGGCGCTGTTCGCCGGTTCCCCGAGGTCGTGGAAGTCCTCCCGGGTGATGTCGGGCGAGAACATGTCCGGACGGGCCTCGTTGAGCAACGAGTTGACGCGCCCGGCGTACCCGGTACCGCCCTGGCTGCCGCCGAACGTCAGGACGAACGCCGCCTCGCGCCCCTCCCACGCGTCGGTGGCGGCGGCGATCTGCTCGACGAGCCAGGCGGGATCGGTGCCCCGCACCTCGAACTGCACCGGGTCGCGTTCCACGCCCCGCGGGCCCTCGGGCTCGGGCGGCTCCGCCGGCGGGTCGGCCGGCTCGGTGGGCTCGGGCACCTCCGGGTCGGGCTCCCCTGCGGCGAGCGGATCGGCCTGCCCGCTCATGGACACCAGCGCGAGCACGAGCAGCAGGTCGGCGAACAGCCAGCCCGCCAGCGCCGTCAGCCCCATGCGGCGCCGCGGACGCCCGGGGCGCCGCAGGCGGGCGGCGGTCACCGGCCCGCTCCCTGGGCGCTGGGCCGGGGCCCCGGCACGGCGCCGAACCCGGGCGCGCGCCCGGTCAGTTCCCGCACGCCCGAGTCGACGCGGGCCGCGGCGTCCTGCCAGTGCGCGGCGGCCACGTCCCAGCGTTCCGCCGCGTCGCGCATCCCGCTCACCGCGTCGTCGGTGCGCGAGGCGCTGTGCCTGACCGCCTCGGCCGCCTCCTCGGACGCCCGGGTCGCGGCCTGCGTGCTGGCCGTCAACTCCCGCTGCACGGTGGTCAGTTCCGCGAGAGCTGACTCGATCTGCTGCCCCATGCGCGTGATGCGCTCGCCCACGTCGCGCACCTCGGCCGCGCTGGCCGCGCTCACGCGCGCGGTCTCCGCCTGCCCGGCCTGCACGGCCGCTTCGAGGCGCACGGTGGCCGCGCCGAGCGGCGCCGCCGCGTCCGCGATGCGCTGGGCGGCGACGCGCAGCTCCGTGGTGGCGTCGTGCGCGGCGGTGGTCGCGGTGGCCAGGGTGCGCTGCCCGTCGGTCGCCTTGCGCACCAGGTTGCCGAGCCGGCCGGCCGCCTTGGCCAGTTCTCCGGTGAACTGCCCGGGCGCGCTCAGGCGCCGCCCGGCCAGGGCCAGCTGGGTGCGGGTGAGTACGGAGGTGAGGCGGCCGAGCAGCCGTTCGCGGGCCGCCTGTTGCTCCTCCCACTCCCGCTCGCCGCGGCTCTTGGCGCGGGCGTGCCACAGGGCGAGCAGCACGAGCAGGGAGATGAGCACGACCGCCGTCAGCGCGACGTTGTCGAACTGGCCGAGCGTGGACACCCTTCCGCCGAACCCGGTCTGCCACAGCTGGAGGAAGGGGCGCGTCGCCTGCTCCGGGTCCTCCCGGCTCAGTTCCTCATACGCGCGGCCCGCTTCGCGCAGGCCGAACCAGGTAACCAGCAGCGGTACGAACACCAGGACGCCGAGCACCGCTTCGAGCAGGTCGTCGCGGACCCGGCGGCGCCGCACCGCGGCCACCGCGTCGCGCAGCAGCCGACCGGGCGGGCGGCCCCGCAGACCGCGCAGGAACGCCGGGCTCAGCACGTGGCGCAGCGTACCGAGCGCGCCGCGCCCGGTCGGGGGCGGGGCGGCGGGTGCCGTGCTCTCCTGGCGCGCGAACGCGCGCAGCAGGTCGATGTCGGCCCACTCGGCGAGGTTGCGGTTCTGTTCGAGGTCGTCGGCGAGGCCGCGCAGTTCGGCGCGCCTGAGCGCGAGCAGTTCCTCGTCGGCCAGGGACCTCAGTTCCCTGGCCAGCTCCGTCGTGTCCGTCAACGGCGAGTTCTGCACTGTCGCGTTCCCCCCTGGGCCGAAGTACGCAGGACCCTACCCCACCCGTTCCGTTACCGGTCCCGGACAGGAGGACGCCGGTGTGCGATGGGCCGGTTGCGGTCGGTCGCGAGTCATTTCCGGTCAACTTGCGGTCGTCATCCGGTCAATGTCCCCGTCGCGGCCGGTCCGTTCCAGGACGCGCGGAACGCCGACATCCCCGTCCGGGGCGAATCCCGCGTTCAGCTCCAGCGGCCGGTGCGGCCGAGCACGAGCGCGGCGGCGGCGGTGCCCGCCGTCGACGTGCGCAGCACCGTGGGGCCCAGCCGGCAGACGCGCGCCCCGGCCGCGGTGAACGCCGCCAGCTCCTCGGGCGCGACGCCCCCCTCGGGGCCGACGATCAGCACGACCCCGCCGTCCTCCGGCAGGGGCACGGCCGCCAGCGGCTCGGTGGCCGACTCGTGCAGCACGGCGGCGAACGCGGCGCCCGCCACGAGACCGGCCGCCACCTCCCGGGTCGTCATCGGCTCGGGCACGCGCGGGAACCGGACGCGGCGCGCCTGCTTGCCCGCCTCCCGCGCGGTGGACCGCCACTTCGCCAGGGACTTCGCGCCGCGCTCGCCCTGCCACTGCGTGACGCAGCGGCTCGCGCTCCACGGGACGATCGCGTCGACGCCGGTCTCGGTCATCGCGGCGACGGCGAGTTCGCCCCGGTCGCCCTTGGCGAGCGCCTGCACGACGGTGAGCGCGGGGCGGGGCGGCTCGTCCCGCCAGATCCCGTCGAGCTCGACCGTCAGCGCGTCCCGGCCCGCGACCTCGGCCACCGTCCCCGAGGCGCCCGTGCCCTGCCCGTCGGTGAGCACCACGGCCTCGCCCACGCGCAGCCTGCGCACCGACACCGCGTGGCGCCCCTCGGGCCCGTCGAGGGTCAACGCGCCCCCGCCGTGCTCCGCGAGCCCCTCGTACACGAACACCGGCGCCGTCGCCATGCCGTTCGACTCCTGCCGTTACGTGGTCGTGCGTGTGCCCGGCCGCCGGGTGGTGCGCGGCCGACCCGGGTCAGCGGCCGTTGAACGCGTCCTTCAGGCGCGAGAACAGCCCCTGCTGACCGGGCTGGAACTGCCCGAGCGGCCGTTCCTCGCCGCGCAGCTTCGCGAGCCGGCGCAGCAGCTCCTCCTGCTCCGGGTCGAGCTTGCCCGGGGTCTGCACCTCGACGTGCACGACGAGGTCGCCCCGGCCCGCGCTGCGCAGGTGGGACACGCCGCGCGCGTGCAGCGGGATCGACTGCCCGGACTGCGTGCCCGGCCTGATGTCGACCTCCTCCATGCCGTCCAGCGTCTCAAGCGGCACCTTGGTGCCGAGGGCCGCGGCGGTCATGGGGATGGTGACGGTGCAGTGCAGGTCGTCGCCCCGGCGCTGGAACACCGGATGCGGCTTCTCCCTGATCTCGACGTACAGGTCGCCCGCCGGGCCGCCGCCCGGGCCGACCTCGCCCTCGCCCGCGAGCTGGATGCGGGTGCCGTTGTCCACGCCCGCGGGGATCTTCACGGTCAGCGTGCGGCGGCTGCGCACCCGGCCGTCGCCCGCGCACTCGGGGCACGGGGTGGGCACGACGGTGCCGAAGCCCTGGCACTGCGGGCAGGGCCGCGACGTCATGACCTGGCCGAGGAACGAGCGGGTGACCTGGGACACCTCGCCGCGCCCGCGGCACATGTCGCAGGTCTGCGCCGAGGTGCCGGGGGCCGCGCCCTCGCCGCTGCACGTGGTGCAGACGGTGGCGGTGTCGACCTGGATCTCCTTGGTCGTGCCGAACGCCGCCTCGTTGAGGTCGATCTCCAGACGGATCATGGCGTCCTGGCCGCGCCGGGTGCGCGACTTCGGCCCGCGCTGCGCGGCGGTGCCGAAGAAGGCGTCCATGATGTCCGAGAAGTTCCCGAAGCCGGCGCCGAATCCGGCGCCCGCGCCTGCCGACGCGCCGCCCATGGGGTCGCCGCCCAGGTCGTACATCTGCTTCTTCTGCGGGTCGGAGAGCACCTCGTAGGCGGTGTTGATCTCCTTGAACCGCTCCTGGGTCTTCGGGTCCGGGTTCACGTCCGGGTGCAGCTCGCGGGCCAGCCGGCGGAAGGCCTTCTTGATCTCCTCCTGCGAGGCGTCCCGCTGCACACCGAGGATCGCGTAGTAGTCGGCCGCCACTTAGTTCTCCGCGAGGATCTGTCCGACGTAACGTGCCACTGCGCGCACCGCTCCCATCGTTCCGGGGTAGTCCATGCGGGTCGGTCCGACCACGCCGAGCTTGGCGACCGCCTCGTCTCCTGAACCGTAGCCGACCGACACCACCGACGTGGACGTCAGCCCCTCATGGGCGTTCTCGTGACCGATGCGCACGGTCATGCCCGAGTCCTTCGCCTCGCCGAGCAGCCTCAGCAGCACCACCTGCTCCTCCAGTGCTTCGAGCACCGGGCGGATGGTGAGCGGGAAGTCCTGGCCGAAGCGCGTCAGGTTGGCCGTGCCGCCGATCATCAGCCGTTCCTCGGTCTCCTCGGCCAGGGTTTCGAGCAGCGAGGACAGCACCGTCGTGACCGTGCCGCGCTCCTCCTGGTCGAAGGAGTCGGGCAGGTCCGCGACCAGCTGCGGCACATCGGGGAAACGCTCGCCGACGATCCGGCTGTTGAGCCTCGCCCGCAGGTCGGCCAGCGAGGTCTCGCCGAACGGCGCCGGGCAGTCGATGACGCGCTGCTCCACGCGCCCGGTGTCGGTGATCAGCACCAGCATCACCCGGGCCGGGGCGAGCGAGAGCAGCTCCACGTGCCGCACCGTGGAACGGCTGAGCGAGGGGTACTGCACCACGGCGACCTGCCGGGTCAGCTGGGCGAGCAGCCGGACCGTGCGGCCGACGACGTCGTCGAGGTCGACGGCCCCGGCCAGGAAGTTCTGGATGGCGCGGCGCTCGGCGGGCGACAGCGGCTTGACGCCGGCGAGCTTGTCGACGAACAGCCGGTAGCCCTTGTCGGTGGGCACCCGGCCCGCGCTGGTGTGCGGCTGGGCGATGTAGCCCTCTTCCTCAAGCGCCGCCATGTCGTTGCGCACCGTCGCGGGCGAGACATGCAGGTTGTGCCGCTCGGTCAGCGCCTTGGAGCCCACCGGCTCCTCGGTGCCCACGTAGTCCTGAACGATCGCGCGCAACACTTCGAGCCTGCGTTCGCTCAGCATGTCGCACCTCCCGTCCTGCCGTCCGTGAGCGGTTCGCCGCCCTGGCACTCACGCGCGAGGAGTGCCAGGCCCTGGTCCAGTGTACGGCCGGGTCGCACGGCCAGGGAATGCGCGGCGGGCAGTTCCTGCCCGCCGCGGCCGCGAACACCGCAGGACCTGCCCGGTCGTCCGAGTGGTTAACGTCACGCCATGGCATACGCGGAGGAGCACGAGACGGAGCACGCGTGGGAACGGCCGGCCCCCGGCGTCCTGCGCCGCCGGCTGCCCGGGTGGGACGAGACGGTGGGCGCCGTCGCCGGTGCGGACGGCGTGCTCATGGTGGACACGGGACCCTCGGCCGCGGACGGCGCCGCCCTGGCCCGGGAGGCGGCGGCGCTGCTCGGGGCGCCCGTCACCCGGGTCGTCGTCACCCACCCGCACTTCGACCACGTGCTCGGGCTCGGGGCCCTGCCCGCGGCCGAGGCGTACGGCGCGGCCGGGCTCGGCGCGCTGCTCGCGGACCCGGCCGGGCGGGCGGATGTGGCGGCTTCCGCCGAGGAGTACGGCGTGCCGGGTGAACGGGCCAGGGCGGACGCGGCGGCCCTGGATCGGCCCTGGCGCGAGGTGCGCGGCGAGCTGGCGCTCGACCTCGGCGGCGGGCGCGAGGTGCTGCTCGCCGACCTCGGGCCCGCGCACTCGGGGCACGACGTCGTCGTGGTGGTCCGCGGCCCGGTGCCCGTGGTGTTCTGCGGCGACCTGGTCGAGGAGTCCGGTGAGCCGCAGGCGGGCGAGGACGCGCACCCGGCCCTGTGGCCCGCCGCGCTCGACCGGCTGCTCGCGCTCGGCGGTCCCGACGCGCTGTACGTGCCGGGGCACGGGGCGGTCGTCGACGCGGCGTTCGTGCGCGCCCAGCGGGCGGCGCTGGCCCGCAGGTTCGCGGCGCCCGGGTGAGCCCGTCGGCGCCCGCGCCGGCCCGCCGGTCCCCGGCGGCCGGGCGCGGGCGCGTGATCGAATGGGCGCATGCGCAGCAGACAGTACGGCCCCGACGACCTGACGCCGCCGTGGCGGCGGCGCGCGCCCGTTCCCGAGCTGCCGGCCGACCCCGGCCTCGTGGTCGAGGAGGTGTCCACCGGCTTCTGCGGCGCGGTGATCCGCTGCGACAAGACGGCCGTGACGCTGGAGGACCGCTTCGGCAGCCACCGGGACTTCCCGCTGCTCCCGGCCGGCTTCCTCCACGAGGGCGAGGTCGTCACCCTGGTCAGGCCGCGCCCCCGGGCGGCGCGCGCGGCCGGACCGGCGCGCACCGCGTCCGGGTCGCTCGCCGTCCCGGGCGCCCGCGCGCGGGTCGCGCGGGCCGGGCGCATCTACGTCGAGGGGCGCCACGACGCGGAGCTGGTCGAGAAGGTCTGGGGCGACGACCTGCGCGTCGAGGGCGTCGTCGTGGAGTACCTCGCGGGCATCGACGACCTGCCGGCCGTCGTGCGGGCCTTCGGCCCCTCGCCCGAGGCCAGGCTCGGGGTGCTGGTCGACCACCTGGTGCCCGGGTCCAAGGAGTCGAGGATCGCGGCCAGCATCGAGGACCCGAACGTGCTGGTCGTCGGCCACCCGTTCATCGACATCTGGGCGGCCGTGAAGCCCTCGTCCGTCGGCATCCCCGCCTGGCCCGAGGTGCCGCGCGGCCAGGACTGGAAGACCGGCGTGTGCCGGGCGCTCGGCTGGCCCGAGCACACCGGCGCCGCGTGGCAGCGCATCCTGGGCCGCGTGCGCGGCTTCCGCGACCTCGACCCCGGCCTGCTCGGCCCGGTCGAGCACCTGATCGACCACGTGACGGTGGGCGGCCCCGGCGGCCCCGGGGCCTGACCGCGACGGCCCGCGCTGGCCCGGCCGTACCCGACGGGCGCCGGGTACGGCCGGGGGCGAGGGACAATGGGGGCATGCCATCCGCTCCCCTGGACGGCGAGCCGGTCCCCGCGGACGGCGCGCTGCCCTTCGCCGCGCCGGCCGGCGCCGCCGACCGCCCGCTCGCGTTCTACCTGCACGTCCCCTACTGCGCGAGCCGTTGCGGCTACTGCGACTTCAACACCTACACGGCGGCCGAGCTGCGCGGCTCGGGCGGCGTGCTGGCGTCCCGCGACACCTACGCCGAGGTCGTCGAGCAGGAGATCCGGCTGGCCCGCAAGGTGCTCGGGGACGACCCGCGCCGGGTGAGCACGGTGTTCTTCGGCGGCGGCACCCCCACGCTGCTGCCGCCCGCCGATCTGGCGCGCATGCTCGACGCGGTGCGCGCGGAGTTCGGTCTCGCCGCCGACGCCGAGGTCACCACCGAGGCGAACCCCGACTCGGTCGGCCCCGAGTCGCTCGCCGCGCTGCGCGAGGCGGGCTTCACCCGCGTCTCGTTCGGCATGCAGAGCGCGCGCCCGCACGTGCTCGCCGTGCTGGAGCGCACGCACACGCCCGGGCGCCCCGAGGCGTGCGTCGCCGAGGCGCGCGCCGCCGGTTTCCGGCACGTCAGCCTCGACCTGATCTACGGCACCCCGGGCGAGACCGACGCCGACTGGCGGGCCTCGCTCGACGCCGCGATCGGCGCGGGCCCCGACCACGTGTCGGCGTACTCGCTGATCGTCGAGGACGGAACGCGGCTGGCCGGCCGGGTCCGCCGCGGCGAGCTGGCCGCCCCTGACGACGACGTGCACGCCGACCGCTACCTCATGGCGGACGAGGCGCTGACGGCGGCCGGTTTCGGCTGGTACGAGGTGTCCAACTGGGCCCTTTCCCCGGACGCCCGCTGCCGCCACAACGAGCTGTACTGGACGGGCGCGGACTGGTGGGGCGCGGGTCCGGGCGCGCACAGCCACATCGGCGGCGTCCGCTGGTGGAACGCCAAGCACCCCGGCCGCTACGCGCAGGCGCTGGCCGAGGGCCGCTCCCCCGGGGCCGGCCGCGAGATTTTGTCCGAGGAGGACCGCCGCGTCGAGCGCGTGCTGCTGGAGCTGCGCCTGGCCGACGGCTGCCCGCTGTCCCTGCTGCGGCCCGCCGGGCTCGCCGCGGCCCGCCGGGCGCTGGCGGACGGACTGCTGACGCGGGAGGCGTTCGACGCCGGCCGCGCCGCCCTGACCCTGCGCGGGCGCCTGCTCGCCGACGCCCTGACCCGCGACCTCGTGGACTGACGGCGGCGCGGCGGCCGGGCCGTTACGCGCCCTCGTACATCTTCTCGACCAGGCCGTCGAACTGGCGCTCCACCACGGGGCGCTTGATCTTGAGGCTCGGCGTGAGGTCGCCGTGCTCGATGTCCAGCTCCCGCGGCAGCACCTGGAACTTCTTGACCGTCTGCCAGCGCTGGAGCCCCGCGTTCAGCTCGCTCACGTAGCCGTCGACCAGCTCCCGGGTGCGTGCGTCGGCCACCACCTCCGCGTAGCCGCCGCCGATCCCGTTCTCCTTGGCCCAGCCGAGGATCGCGGCCTCGTCGAGCGCGATGAGCGCGGAGCAGTACTTGCGGCCCGCGCCGATCACGACCACGGACGAGACGTAGGGGCACAGCGCCTTGAGCCGGCCCTCGATCTCGGTGGGCGCCACGTACTTGCCGCCCGAGGTCTTGAACAGGTCCTTCTTCCGGTCGGTGATCCGCAGGAAGCCGTCGTCCGACAGCTCGCCGATGTCGCCGGTGCGGAACCAGCCGTCCGCGTCGAGCACCTCGGCGGTCTTCTCCGGCAGCCCGTGGTAGCCCTGCATGATGCCGGGGCCGCGCAGCAGGATCTCGCCGTCGTCCGCGATCCGCACCTCGCCGCCCGGCAGGACGGTGCCGACCGTCCCGGTGCGGTTGGTGTCGTGGCGGTTGACGAAGCTGGCCGCGGCCGACTCCGTCAGGCCGTAGCCCTCAAGCACCCGGATACCGGCGCCGCAGAAGAAGTAGCCGATCTCGGGCGTGAGCGCGGCCGAGCCGGACACGCACGACTCGATCCTGCCGCCGAAGGCCGCGCGCAGCTTGGCGTACACGAGCCGGTCCGCGACGCGGTGGCGGGCGGCGAGCCCGGCCGGGACGGAGGCACGGCCCGTGCGCCTGAAGTTCTCCTGCGAGACGCGGGCGTACTCGCGGGCGACGCCTGCCGCCCAGTTGAAGATCTTGAACTTCAGCGCGCCGCCCGCCTTGGCCTTGGCGGCGACGCCGTTGAACACGCGCTCGTAGATCCGCGGCACACCGCACATCAGGGTCGGCCTGACCACCGGCAGGTTTTCGATGATCTTGTCGATCCGTCCGTCGACGGCCATGACGTGCCCGATCTGGACGTGCGCGGCGATCAGCACCTTGCCGAAGACGTGCGCGAGCGGCAGCCACAGGTACTGCACGCCGTCCGGCCGTTCCAGCTGGATCGCCTCTATCGCCAGGCCCATGTACGACCACGTGTCCTGGCTCAGCCGGACGCCCTTGGGCCGGCCGGTGGTGCCCGAGGTGTAGATGAGGGTGGCGAGCTGGTCGGGCCGCAGCCCGGCCACGGTGTCCTTGACGCAGTCCGGGTGCTTCTCCAGGTAGGCGGCCCCGCGCTCGGCCAGGTCGGCCAGCGAGAGCACCCAGCCCTCCGGGTCGCCCTCGGCCGGTACCGCGTCGCCCGGCTCGATCACCACCACGTGCGCGAGTTCCGGCAGCTCGGCGCGCCGTTCCCGCACCTTGGCCAGTTGCGCGGCGTCCTCGGCGATCAGCACCCGGCTGCCGGAGTCGGCGAGGATGTAGGCCGTCTCCTCGGCGTTCGTCTGCGGGTACACGGTGGTGGTGGCCGCGCCCGCGCAGATGATGCCGAGGTCGGAGAGTATCCAGTCGACGCGCGTCGCCGAGGCGATGGCGACCCGCTCCTCCGCCCGCACCCCCAGGTCCATGAGGCCCGCGGCGATCGCGAACACGCGCTGCGCCGACTGGGCCCACGTGTAGCTGCGCCAGTCGTCCGGGCCGTCCCCGGCGGACGGCACCGGATAGCGGAACGCCTCGGTGTCCGGCGTGGCCGCCACCCGCGCGAGGAGCAGGTGGGCCACGGACGGCGGACGTTCGGCGATCGAGCGGGGTGAGGGCCGCTTCTCGGTCACGTTCTCAGTCACGTTCTCGGTCACGACTTCCTCCGGGTGCCGCGCTGCAACGGGGGTACGGGTCACAGGTCACCGGGGTGACTCGCGAGTAACCGCCGGGTGGCGATCAGACTAAAGGCCCCGGCCTCCCCACGTAAGGGTCCTATTTCTTGTTCTTCGCGTCGCCGCCGTCGGAGTCGGACGAGAGCGCGGCGATGAACGCCTCCTGCGGCACCTCGACCCGCCCCACCATCTTCATGCGCTTCTTCCCCTCCTTCTGCTTCTCCAGCAGCTTGCGCTTCCGGGAGATGTCGCCGCCGTAGCACTTGGAGAGCACGTCCTTGCGGATGGCGCGCACCGTCTCCCTGGCGATCACCCGGGAGCCGATGGCCGCCTGGATCGGCACCTCGAACTGCTGCCGCGGGATCAGCTCGCGCAGCTTCCCCGCCATCTTCACGCCGTACGCGTACGCCTTGTCCTTGTGCACGATCGCGGAGAACGCGTCCACCTTGTCGCCGTGCAGCAGGATGTCGACCTTGACCAGGGCCGCGGCCTGCTCGCCCGTCGGCTCGTAGTCGAGCGACGCGTAACCGCGGGTCTTGGACTTCAGCGCGTCGAAGAAGTCGAAGACGATCTCCGCCAGCGGCAGCGTGTAGCGCAGCTCGACCCGCTCCTCCGAGAGGTAGTCCATGCCCTGCATCGAGCCCCTGCGGGTCTGGCACAGCTCCATGATCGCGCCGATGAACTCGCTCGGCGCGATCAGCGTCGCCCGCACCACGGGCTCGCGGACCTCGGCGATCTTGCCGACGGGGAACTCGCTCGGGTTGGTCACGGTGAACTCCGAGCCGTCCTCCATCGTCACCTGGTAGACGACGTTGGGCGCGGTCGCGATCAGGTCCAGCCCGAACTCGCGCTCAAGCCGCTCGCGGACGACCTCCAGGTGCAGCAGCCCGAGGAAGCCGACGCGGAACCCGAAGCCGAGCGCCGCCGAGGTCTCCGGCTCGTAGACCAGCGCGGCGTCGTTGAGCTGGAGCTTCTCCAGCGCGTCGCGCAGCGCCGGGTAGTCCGAGCCGTCGATCGGGTACAGGCCGGAGAACACCATGGGGCGCGGGTCCTTGTACCCGCCGAGCGCCTGGGTCGCGCCGTTCCGCTGGAACGTGACGGTGTCGCCGACCTTCGACTGCCTGACGTCCTTCACACCCGTGATCAGGTAGCCGACCTCGCCGACCGCGAGCCCGTCGGACGGCGTCATCTCCGGGGAGTTGACGCCGATCTCCAGCAGCTCGTGCGTGGCGCCCGTGGACATCATCTGGATGCGCTCGCGCCGCCCGAGCGCCCCGTCGACGACCTTCACGTACGTCACGACGCCGCGGTAGGCGTCGTACACCGAGTCGAAGATCATGGCGCGCGCCGGCCCGTCCGCATCGCCCACGGGCGCGGGCACCTGGCGGATCACCTCGTCGAGCAGCTCGCCGACGCCCTCGCCGGTCTTGGCCGAGACCCGCAGCACGTCGCCCGGGTCGCACCCGATGAGGTGGGCCAGTTCCGCGGCGAACTTGTCGGGCTGCGCGGCGGGCAGGTCGATCTTGTTCAGCACGGGGATGATCGTGAGGTCGTTCTCCATCGCCAGGTAGAGGTTGGCGAGGGTCTGGGCCTCGATGCCCTGGGCCGCGTCGACGAGGAGGATGCAGCCCTCGCACGCGGCGAGGGAGCGCGACACCTCGTAGGTGAAGTCGACGTGCCCCGGGGTGTCGATCATGTTCAGCACGTGCGGGGTCCCGTCCGCGGCCCACGGCATCCGGACCGCCTGGGACTTGATGGTGATGCCCCGCTCGCGCTCGATGTCCATGCGGTCGAGATACTGGGCGCGCATCTGGCGCTGCTCGACCACGCCCGTCAGCTGAAGCATCCGGTCGGCGAGCGTCGACTTGCCGTGGTCGATGTGCGCGATGATGCAGAAGTTGCGGATGAGAGCCGGGTCGGTGCGGCTCGGCTCCGGCGCGTTCGAAGTGATCGCGGGCACGCGTGGTCCTGTCGGGTCATGGCGGTGGGTCGCTTGGTCGTTCCCATGGTCCCATGCGAGCGGGCCCGCTCCCTGATTGGGAGCAGGACGTTGGCCGCTGGTAGGCTGGCCCACTGTGTCCCGTCCGGACACCCATCGTCTCAACCGTACTGAGAAGGCTCATTCGTGGCGAACATCAAGTCCCAGATCAAGCGGATCAGGACCAACGAGAAGGCCCGGCTGCGCAACCAGGCCATCAAGTCCGAGGTCAAGACCGCCGTCCGGCGTGCCCGCGAGGCCGCTGCCGCCGGTGACTACGAGAAGGCCGAGGCCGCCCGCAGGGACGCGGCCCGCAAGCTCGACAAGGCCGTGAGCAAGGGCGTGCTCCACAAGAACAACGCGGCCAACAAGAAGTCCGCGCTCGCCGCCCGCGTCAACGGGCTCCAGGGCTGATCGCGCTCCAGGGCTGACCCAGCCCACCGGCCGGAGCCGCGGCCCCTCTCTCCGCGTCGCTCCGCGCCCGCAGGTCACCGCACGGGCACCGCGCCGATCCCAACGTTCGCCACGACGGGCGCGGCGCCCCGCGCACACTCCGGGCCCCCGGCCGCCGCCTCCGCGCGGCGGCCGGGGGCCCGTGCGTTTCCCCGCCCGGTGGCGGGGAGCAGTCCACCGGACGCGGTAGGTTACGGGCATGTCGATACCGGGGGGGTCGTCGAACCCCTACCAGCAGCCATCCGGCACGCCGCACTTCCACGGAACGCACCCCCCGGCGTACGGCGGGCCGCATGCCCCGGGCGGCTTCGGGCCCGTGGTCCCGGCGCCGGCCGGCGGGCGGGCGCCGCGCGGCGGGCCGCCCGGCTGGCTCATCGGCATCGGCGCCGCGGCGCTGACCTCGGCCGTGTGGGCCGGCGCGCTGCTGGCCACCGGGACGTTCGGCGCGGGGAACGGCGCCGACCTGGCGGGCTACCCCTTCGCCTCTGACCTGTGCGCGACGGCGGACGTGTCCGCGTTCGAGAACGACTACCGCGCGCGCCCCGACGACGAACCGCTGTCGCGGTCCGCGCGGCACGACGCGCTCGACGTCAGTTCCTGCGAGCTGACCTTCGAGCCGCGCGACGCGGACCCCGACCTCTACCTCACCGCCTACGTGACGTACGAGCTGAGCTGGCACAAGTCCACCGATCCCGGTCCCGAGTTCGTGGCACGGGCCGAGGCGTGGGGGCAGTACAACGAGGTGGAGGGCTACCTGGACTACAGGACCGAGCCGCTGAGCGGCCTCGGCGACGAGGCGTTCGTCGTCTTCGGCGAGGACACCGGGAGCGGGGACCTGTCCTGGGCGATGCTCACCGTGCGGGACGGGTGGTTCGAGTACAGCCTGTCCTGGAGCGCCTACCTGGGCGACGACCCGGACGGTCTCGCCGAACGGGACCGGCTCCTCGACACGCTGCGGACCTCGACCGAGGAGACCCTGGCCGCCCTGCGGGACGGCGGCAGCGGCGGAAGCGGCGGCAGTGGTGAGGACGGGGACGGCGGCGGCCCGGAGGGCGACCGCCGCGAGGAGCGGGACGGCGCGACCGAGGAGCCCGAGCGCGACCGGGACAGCACGCCCGCCTGAGCCGCGCCCGTGCGGCGTTCAGCGGGAACGGGCGGCGCCGGGGAAAACGTGCGTCCTCAGGGAGAAGGCTCGGCCTCAGCGGGAACGGGCGGCGCGCGCGATCACGACGACCGCCTTCTCCAGCGCGTACGCGGGGTCGTCGCCACCGCCCTTCACCGCGGCATCCGCGTCGGCGACGGCACGCAGCGCCACGGCGACACCGTCCGCCGACCAGCCGCGCATCTGCTGCCTGACCCGGTCTACCTTCCACGGCGGCATCCCCAGCTCCCTGGCCAGGTCGCCCGGCCGCATCCCGCCGGGCGCGGAGGCCAGCTTGCCGATGGCGCGCACGGCCTGCGCCAGCGCACTGGTCACGAGCACCGGCGCGACGCCGGTGCCGAGCGCCCACCGCAACGCCTCAAGCGCCTCCGCGACGCGCCCTTCCACCGCGCGGTCGGCGACGGTGAAGCTCGACGCCTCCGCGCGGCCCGTGTAGTAACGGGCCACCACCGCCTCGTCGATGGCCTCCGGCACGTCGGCGGCCAACTGCGCGCAGGCCGACGCCAGCTCGCGCAGGTCGCTGCCGATCGCGTCGACCAGCGCCTGGCACGCCCCCGGCGTGGCCCGGCGCCCCGCGGCGTGGAACTCGGCGCGCACGAACGTCAGCCGCTCGGCCGGCTTCGTCATCTTCGGACAGGCGTACTCGGTCGCCTTGGCCTTGCGCGCGGCATCGAGCAGCCCTTTGCCCCTGGCACCCCCCGCGTGCACCAGGACAAGGGTGATCTCCTCCACGGGCGCCGCCAGGTAGCCCTTGATCTCCTTGATCACGTCGGCGCCCAGGTCCTGCGCGGCCCGGACGACGACCACCTTGCGCTCGGCGAACAGCGACGGGCTGGTCAGCTCGGCCAGCGTCCCCGGCTGCAACGTGCCGGGCGGCAGATCGCGCACGTCGGTGTCCGGGTCGGCGGCCCGCGCGGCGGCCGTCACCTCCTGCACGGCCCGGTCGAGCAGCAGCTCCTCCTGCCCCACGGCCAGAACGAGCGGACCTGGGGCGGAGACGTCGGGCGCGGCGGTTGTGGCAGCCATGCGCCCCAGGATCGCACGCGGCTCGGACACCGGGGACAATGACCGGGTGACCCGCGAGCGACATGTCCTGGTGCTGCCCGACCGCGACGCCGCCGAAGAACTGGCCGCCGAGGCGGCCGACCGGCTCGGCCTGCCGGAGGAGCCGCGGCCGGTGCGCGACGCGCTCGCCGGCGAGGACGACGCGGAGGACGCGCAGTGGCTCGTCGTCCTCGACGACCCGGACCCGGCGGCGCTCGCCGCGCTGACGGCACTGGCCGAGGAGCGCGACGGCTGGGTCGAGCGGGACTGACGCGTCAGCGGCCCGAGCCGGCGCGCGCCACGCGCGGCTCGGTGACCGGCTCGAACCCGAAGTGCTCGCGGTAGGCGGCCAGAACCGCCGCCTCGTCGGGCAGTTCCGTCGCCTCACGGTGCCCGTCGGTGGTGACCTTCAGCGTCCGGCCGCTGAGCGTGACCCGGCCGCGTTCCGTGAGCCGGGAGCACACCAGGGAACGCGTGAAGTGCGAGCGCGGCGACGTCCTGTGGTACCAGCACGCGCCCTCGAAATCATCGAGCACGCGGGGCCGTTGCTCGATGAGCAGCTGCGGCTTGCCGTCGCGCAGCAGCTCCAGGTCACCGTCCGCGCCCTCCTGCACCCGGAACGTTCCCGCCGGGTCGCGCTGGTCGCCCCGGTCCGCGAGGCGCAGCGGGTGGAGCGCGTGATCGCCGAAGCCGACGTCCGCGAGCCAGGGCTCCGTCAGGGCGCCGCCGGTGACGCGCAGCGCGAGATGGTCGAACGGCAGTCCCCACCGCCCATCCTCGAACGTCCGGCAGGCGAGCGGCGTCACCGTGAACCCGAGCCCGCGCAGCAGCGACGCGAACCCCCCGTTGAGCTGATAGCAGAAGCCACCGCGCCGCTGGACCACGAGCCGTTCGTACAGGGCGTCGTCGCCCAGGCCGATCTCCTCGCCCAGGTGAACGGCCAGGTTCTCGAAGGGCACCGCGCACAGGTGCCCGATCTGTAGCTCCCGCAACGCCTGCGCGTCCGCGACCGCGGGCCGCGCGACGCCGATGCGCGCCAGATAGGCGCCGATCTGTTCCTGATCCACCCCGCCATCCTGACACGCCGCCACGGCGCCCAACTGCCCAGCGCCGCGCGGGGAGACGGGCATGCGCGCGACGTTCGCGGTCTAGAGTGACAGGATGCCGCTTGTCGAGGTCACCTACGCGCCGCACGTACCCGAACAGACGCTGCACCGCCTCGGAGATGTCCTACCCGCGCTGGTGTCCGAGGCCGTCGAGTGCCCGGAGGAGCCCTGGGACGGAGACCTGCGGCCCGGCGACGTGGAGATCCGCTTCCGGCCGCTCGGCCCGTTCGACCGGAGCGGCCTCGATCTTGTGATCGAGGTGCGGTCCAAGTGGTTTCCGAGCCGCGACGCGAACCGCACCCAACGCGCGGACCTGCTCCACGAAAGCGTCGCCGCCGCGACCGGCCTCAGCGACTTCGGCGTCTACCTGACCTTCCCCACCGCCAGCTGGTCCCAAGGCGACTGACCCCCCAACCCCCCGGACCGGGCCCTCCGGGCCACCCCAACGGACAGCCGTCACCCACCAAGTTGTCGAAACGTCTCGGCACAAGGCTCGCCCTTGCGATCTTCAGCCGTCTCGGGGGACGGCCGCCACAGGCCTGCTGCTGACCACCGGTGTGCCCGTGGCCATGGTGTTGCGATCCTCCGTCCCGGGGGACGGCCGCCCCCCTTGCCCCGCGCAACCCTGGCCGCCGACGCCCGGTTGCGATCCTCGGCTGCCCTGAAGGACAGCCGCCACCGTTCAACGCCTCGTAGATCTCGCGGTCGGCGTCGTTGCGATCCTCGGCCGTCCCGGAGGACGGCCGCCACCCAGTTCCGCGGGTGTGAGGTAGACGGCGGTGTCGCCGTTGCGATCCTCGGCCGTCCCGAAGGACGGCCGCGACCCGGGCGTGGTGCCGGTGCGGGACAGCAAGGTGACGGTTGCGATCCTCGGCCGTCCCGGGGGACGGCCGCCACTCTGGCAGGACGGGCACCCCGGCACCGCGCGTGCCGCGTTGCGATCCTCGGCCGTCCCGGGGGACGGCCGCCACCGCCCGGTGTTCGCACGCCCCCGATACGGTGATGTGGTTGCGATCCTCGGCCGTCCCGGGGGACGGCCGCCACAGCTCGGCATCCACGACCAGGTCGGAGGGCCGGTAGGAGTTGCGATCCTCGGCCGTCCCGGGGGACGGCCGCCACCCGTTCACGCCCGTGCTGGACGACCAGAGGCTGCGGTTGCGATCCTCGGCCGTCCCGGGGGACGGCCGCCACCAGCAGGACCGACCACCAGCTCTCCGGATCGGCCACCGCGGTTGCGATCCTCGGCCGTCCCGGGGGACGGCCGCCACCGGACCGCCCGCCGGATCTACTACGTCCGCTCGGAGTTGCGATCCTCGGCCGTCCCGGGGGACGGCCGCCACCTGGCCGCGCTGGCGGCCGTCGTCGGGGACGAGCCCGTTGCGATCCTCGGCCGTCCCGGGGGACGGCCGCCACCCGTGACCGAGCCCACGCGCGCGCGGATCAGCGCGCAGTTGCGATCCTCGGCCGTCCCGGGGGACGGCCGCCACATGTAGAGGGGCTGACGTCCCTGTGGAGCGCGCTGTGGTTGCGATCCTCGGCCGTCCCGGGGGACGGCCGCCACTGGGCCCCGTCGCCGCACCTCGCCTTCGACCTGGTGGTTGCGATCCTCGGCCGTCCCGGGGGACGGCCGCCACCAGCGTCGGGCTGGAGTAGAAGTACGTCACCCTGCCGTTGCGATCCTCGGCCGTCCCGGGGGACGGCCGCCACACGGAACGCCGCAGCCTGACTCCGCGGCGCCCCACTCGTTGCGATCCTCGGCCGTCCCGGGGGACGGCCGCCACCCTCGACGAGGCGGATCCACGGCGCGAGGACTTCGGGTTGCGATCCTCGGCCGTCCCGGGGGACGGCCGCCACGGTGTTTGATCTGGGGTTTTGCCGTTCGGCCGTTGTGCCGACCGGGGTTGGCGCGGCGCACGGACGGGCAACTTGGACATTCTCCTTCGGTGCGATCCGGGTGTCGTGTGTGCACTTGGGGTTCCGAACCTGTGCCGTGCCCGAGGACCGGACTCGGGTCGACGCAGCGACACGGATTCCCACACCGAGAAGCTACCTTGTGTGCGCCCGAAGGCACTCGACTTCGGCACATAGCCCTACGGCCAATGACCGATGGCCGGTCGACCCGCCCCCGGCTAGCGTGATCGCCATGGCAGAGACACAGCCCGCCCCACGTGACGGTGCGCAGCGCAAGCAGGATGCACTGGCGCGGCTCGCGGAGGATGTCGACCTGTGGGTTTCCACGGCCGGGCCGGACGGTGAAGCGTGCCTGGTTCCGCTGTCGTTCGTCTGGCACGACTCCTACCTGCTGGCCGCCACCCGGACGGGCAACCCGACGACCGTCAACGCCCGCCGCACCGGCCGTGCGACGCTCGCCCTCGGGCACACCAGGGACGTGGTGCTCATCGAGGCGGACGCGGACATCCTGCCGAGTGACGGCCTCGACGCGGCCGAGGGTGAGCAGTTCGTCGCCAAGCTGGGCTGGGACCCACGGGGGCGGGAGAGTTGGTCGTTCCTCCGATTCCGCCCCCGCACCATCCGCGCCTGGCGCGAGGTGAACGAACAGCAGGGCCGCTATCTGATGACTGACGGCACCTGGTTGGTCTGACTACAGCCCGCCAACCCCTGCCACGAACGCCCGCCACGCACTCGCGGATATCGCTATCACCCGCACGGGTGCCTTGCTGTCTCGCACCGGTACCACGCCCGGCACGCCATCGGCCACCTCAAGGCAGTTGCCGCCGTTCGTATTGCTGTGGCTGGACCGCCGCCACACGGCCAGGTCCAGGCCGGGAGAACTCATGTCGCACACTCCTCCATCACCTGCTTGATCAGCGTCGCCGTGTCCCTGGGTGACAAGGCATACGCACGCAGAGCATCGTAGATGCGCTGCCGCTTGCCCACCTCCTCCGCGTCCTCATAGAGACGGCTGGCCGCGATTCCCTCTTCGTAGGCCACTTCGGCCCCGCGACGCAGCTTCAGCAGAGTCAAAGAACCCCCGAGGAACGCATGTGCCCCGTGCTCGAAAGGCAGAACCTGGATCTTGCTTCGGGCACTCTCCACCAACGGAAGCAGCGCAGCCAACTGTTCCCGCATGACTCGCCACCCCCCGATCGGCCGCCTAATCACCGCTTCGTCGAAGATGGCCCAGAAGTGAGGCGGCTGTTCGGACCGCAGGCGCTCCTGACGGCTCATGCGCGCCTGCACACGCTCTTCGACCTGCTCCGAGGACAGCTCGGGGTCGCAGCGCAGCAACTCCCGTGCGTAAGCCTCGGTCTGGAGCAGCCCCGGCACCGTGTGACCTGCGAACTCGCAGATGTATTGGGCCTCGGCTTCAAAGGCCATGAATCGACGATACTCGTCCGGATGTGCTTCACGCCGCACCAGGTCGTAGAGGCGGGTGAAGTGGCCGTCCGTGCTGAACAGGCGGTCGAAGTCCTGGGACAGCCCCTTCGGAGCCATGATTTCGGCGGTCTCGATCCTGGCGAGCTGGCTCTTGCTGCACGGGACTTCTCCGGCCAACTGCGCGAGGGACAGGTCCGCGTTCCTGCGGTGGCGGCGGAGGTCGGCTCCGTACAGGTGTCGTGCGGACCGGCTGGGGGTCAACCTCCCGGGCTGAAATGTCATGCGTCTCCCCTTCGATACCCGGACGAGCCGGTGACCGTGAGCGTCACTCTACTCGCTGGCTGTGACAGCCGGGCCGGGTTCGACTCAGGCGGCCTTGGTCACGGCGGGTCCGGCGGCGGGGAGTTCGGGCAGGTCGCGCAGGCGCGGGATCGGGGAGGGGAGCATCCACAGAACGCTGAAGATCGCACCCACCGTGGCGATCCACAGGGTCGGGTGCAGGCCGATGGCTGTGCCGAGGAAGCCTCCGGCCATGGCGCCGAGGCCGAGCACCATGCCGAGCATGCCGGGGCCGATGCCCAGTTCCTCGGTGGCGTAGAGGACGAACAGCGTGTGGAACATGAAGTTGAAGAACTGGACCGTGCCGGACGCCGCGAACATCGCCCGCGCGATGGGGTCGCGCACCACCCAGCGCAGGCCCTCGGTGAAGTAGCCCTTGGCCGGTTCGGCGGGCGGTGGCTCCACCGGCCGGACGCGGCCGACGAACCCGGCAGAGGTCAGGTGCCCGAGGACCGTCGAGTGGTTTCCGTTGCCGCTGCATCGTCCGGGCCGGGACGACCGGGAACGGGACGCGTTCCCGCGTCCTTTCCATCGGAATCGGCCAGGCTGCCGCCGGAATGGACAATGGCCGGGCGGGAGGTTTCCGCGCAATGCGGCGGTGGTAGCCTCGTACGGAAACCGCCGGAAATCAGGCGAGGGACGGAGTCCTTGTGATCACTCATGTCCGGAGCGTGGCACTCGGCGTGCCCGATATCGGCGCCGCGCGCGAATTCTTCGAAAAGCACTGGCAATTAGATCTTGTCGGTACGGATGCGGACCGCGTATTTCTGGGAGCGGGGTGCCAAGACGGCCACGTGCTGCGCCTGCGGTCTGTCTCGGAACCCCGGGTCGACCTGCTGTCCCTGGCGGCGGCCACCGACGCCGACGTGGACGAGATCGCGGAACGGGTGGCCGCGCATCCGCTGGGACGTCTCGTCAGCGAGCCCGCCACCTGCGACGATGCCGATGGTGGCTACCGGGTGCGGTTCCTCGACTGCGAGGGGCGCACCGTCGAGGTGTCCTCGGGGGCGCGTCCCCGGGCGTTCCGGCCCGTCGAACCGGGCGAGAGCCGGCCGATCGGCATCAGTCATGTGGTGCTCAATACGGCGGACCTGCCGACCGCGCTGGCGTTCTACCGGTCCATTTTCGACTTGCAGGTGACCGACTGGGTGGAGGACATCATGGTGTTCCTCCGCGCCGGAACGGCCCACCACATGCTCGCGTTCACGCGCGCACCGCACGCCTCGCTGAATCACGTCGCATTCGAATTGCGGGGGATCGACGAATTCATGCGGGCGACCGGCACCCTGATGCAGAAAGGGTTCGCGCCGCTCTGGGGTCCTGGCCGGCACGGGGTCGGGGCGAATACGTTCACGTACTTCCAGGAGCCGAGCTCGCGTTTCGTCGCCGAATACACCACGGGAATGCTGCGGATCGATCCCGACCACGAGTGGGTGCCGCGCGTCTACCCGGGGAACGCGCAGACGAGCGACACCTGGGGCGTGGCGGCGGCGCGCGACGACGCCGTGTCGGCCACGCTGCGCGGCTGCCCGGACGCGGGTCTGTGGCAGCCGCCGCCGGTGTGACCTGGCGGGAAGCGGTCGGAGACGGACGAGCCGAGGAGGCAGTGGGATGACGGTCGGCGGTGGCGGGCGGGGAGAACGGGAACCGGTCGCCGTGGTGACGGGCGGCTCCTCCGGGATCGGGCGGGCCGTGGTCGCCGACCTGGCGGCGCACGGCTACCGGGTCGCGGTGCTCGACCGCGACGTTCCGGAGGACGCCGGGGACAGCGGCGGCACCGACCGCGTGCGGTGGGTGTCCGGCGACGTCCGCGACCCGGACGCCCATCAGGAAGTGGTCGACGTGGCGCTGTCGCGGTTCGGCGGTCTTGACCTGTTCGTCGGCAACGCCGGTGTGCACGACGGCGGTTCCGGGGTGCGCGACCTCTCCGGGGCCGAGCTGGCCGAGGTGGCGCGGCACGTCCTCGACGTGGACGTCGTCGGCTACCTGCTCGGGGCGCGGGCCGCCGCCGGGCCGCTCGCCGGCAGCGGCGGGTCGATGGTCTTCACGCTCTCCGACGCGTCCTTCGTCGTGCGCGGCAACGGCGCGGGCGTCGCGTACACGGCCGCCAAGCACGCCGCGCTCGGAGTGGTGCGCCACCTGGCCGCCGACCTCGCGCCCGCGGTCCGGGTCAACGCCGTGGCTCCCGGCGGCGTCGTGACCGGGCTGCGCACCACGGACGGCCGGGATGTCTTCGCGGACGCCGACGCCATCGCGGCGACGGTGCGGGAGTTCAACCCCCTGGGTGCGCTGCTGAGTCCTGAGGACATCGCCCCGCTGTACCGGTTCCTCGCGTCCCCGATGGCCGCGGGCATGACCGGCGAGGTGCTGCGGCCCGACGGCGGACTCGCCGTCCGGTAGGGCGCCGTCCGGCAGGCCGCCGTCCGGTGGGGCGGGGCTCACCTGTCCACCACGACGTCGAGCACGTAAGGCCCCGCGGCCGTGAGCGCGGTGCGCAGCGCCGGGACCAGGGCGGCGGGGTCCTCGACCCTGCCGCCCGCGCAGCCCTGGGCCGCGCCGAGCGCGGCGAAGTCGAGGCCGTCGAGCGCCGTGCCCACGGGCTTGGCCATGCCGAAGCGTTCGGCGAAGCCCTCGACGGTGGCGTAGCGGCGGTTGTTCACCACGATGACGGTGAGCGGGAGGCGCAGCTGTGCGGCCGACCACAGGGCCTGGACGGCGTACATGGCGGAGCCGTCGCCCACGACGGCGACCACGCGTGTGCCCGGCCTGCCGAGCGCGATGCCGACGGCCGCGGGGAGCCCGTGGCCCAGCGCGCCGCTCGCGGTGGTGTAGAAGGTCTCGGGCCCGAGGTTGGGCAGGTGCTCGCACATCAACGGGCGGGTCCCCGGCGCCTCTTCCACCAGGACGCACCCCGGGGGGCGTTCCTCGGCGAGGGCGTGCACGAGGTGCGCCTGGGTGATCGCGCTCGTGGCGGGCGCGGGCGGCGCGGGGCGGGGGCGGGCGGGCGGCGGGGTGCGCGGGCGCAGGGGCGGGTGGGCGCCCAGGGAGCGCAGCGCGGGCGCCAGGCCGGTGATGACGGCCGTTCCGCCCGGGCACCAGGCGGCCTGCTCGGGGTCGTCGGTGAGGAGGTAGAGGTCGGCGCCCGGTGGCAGGTGCGGTCCCGCGCCGGGCACGTGGTAGGTGAACACCGGCGCGCCCACCGACAGCACCACGTCGTGTCCCGCGAGGGTGCGCACGATCTCCTCGCGCACCGGCGGCAGGAAGCCGGCGAACAGCGGGTGCCGTTCGGGGAAGGCGCAGCGGTGGGACATCGGTTCGGCCCAGACCGGCGCGTGGTGCGCCTCGGCCAGTGCCACGAGATCGGGCACGGCCCCCTCGCGGTCGACCCCCGCCCCCGCGATCAGCACGGGCGAGGCGGCGGACGCCAGCGCCTGGCCGGCGCGGGCGAGCAGTCCCGGGTCCGCCGCGTAGGTGGTGCTCGCGCGCCGGAGCAGGACGGGTTCCGCGGGCCGGTCCCAGTCGTCGCTGGGCACGGAGACGAGCACGGGCCCGGCGGGCGGCGCGGTCGCGAGGTGCCTGGCCCTGGCGATGGCCGCCGGCACGTCCTCGGCGCGGGCGGGTTCGCGGCTGAGTTTGACGTAGGGGCGCGGGAGCGTCGTGGCGTCCTCGGACAGCAGGTACGGGTGGCCTTCGAGCAGGGAGCGCGCCTGCTGTCCCGCGACGACCACCAGGGGCGTGCGGTTGCGGCGCGCGGTGAACAGCGCGCCCATCGCGTGGCCAACGCCGGCGGCGGCGTGCAGGTTGACGAGCACGGGGCGGTGCGTGGCCTGCGCGTACCCGTCGGCCATCCCCACCACGACCGACTCCTGGAGGCCGAGGACGTAGCGGAAGTCGTCGGGGAAGTCGCGCAGCATGGGGAGTTCGAGCGATCCGGGGTTGCCGAAGACCGTGGTCATGCCCTCCGCGCGCAGCAGGTCGAACACGGCTTCGCGTACCGTCGTCGCCTCGTTCCGCCGGGTCATCGGGTTCCGCCTTCCGCAGTGATGCCCGCCGCCCTGAGGGCCGCGCGGACGCGCGCGGGGGTGAGCGGGAGCGTGGTCAGGGTGTGCGCGATCTCGGGCACCGCGGCGGCGACGGCGCACGCGACCGCCGCGGGCGGCAGGATGGTGCCGCCCTCGCCGAGCCCCTTGAAGCCGCCGGGGATCGCGTCGCTCGGCGTGCTCGTGTGCTCGACGACGAGGTCGTCGGGCACGTCCTGGGCGGCGGGGAGCGTGTATTCGCGGAACGACCGGGTCAGGGGCCGGCCCTCGGCGTCGGCCGCGGACTCCTCGGTGAGCGCCTGCCCGAGGCCCTGGGCGATGCCCCCGACGGTCTGGCCGTGCGCGATCAGCGGGTTGACCAGCACGCCGCTGTCGTGCACGGCCCAGTAGCCCGCCACGGTGACGCGGCCGGTCCCGAGGTCGACCGCGACCTCGGCGGCGTGCGCGCCGTGCGCGAACGTGAGGCTCGGCGGGTCGAAGTCCACCGCTTCCTCCAGCCGGACCGGGTCGGTCCTGTCCCTTCTCCCCCAGCCCCGGTAGCCGCGGTGGGCGACCTCGCGCCACGTGATCCACGCGCCGTCGGGGCCGTGGAAGGCGGCGTCGGGGGATGTCGGAACGGCGTCGGGCGCGACCCGCTGGGTCACGTGCTCGGGTTCCGTGCCGAGGAAGCCGGCGGCCAGCGCCCTCATGCGGTCCGCGAGCCGCCGGGCGGCGAGGACGAGCGCGCCGCCCGCGAGCGTCACGGCCCGGCTGGCCTGGGAGGACAGGTCGGAGTGCGGGGCGGTGTCGGTGTCGCCGAGTTCGACCCGCACCCAGTCCAGGGGGATGCCGAGCCCGTCCGCCGCGATCTGCGCCAGGCTGGTCTCGATGCCCTGCCCGACCGCCGTCACCCCGGCGTACACGGTGCTCGTCCCGTCGTGGTTGACGCGCAGCCGCACCCCTTCCCAGCCGCTCCAGGCGATGTCGAGCGCCTCAAGGAGCGCGGAGGGCGCGAACGCGCTGATCTCCACGGCCGCCACGGCGGCGGTGCCCCGGCGCACCCACGGCGGGTCGGGCGCGGCCTCACGCCGGGACAGGGCGACCGCGCGGCGCAGCGCGGCGCCGTAGTCGCCGCTGTCGTAGGTGAGTCCGGTGTGCGTGGTGTGGGGCAGCTCGTGCGGGCGGATGAGGTTGCGTTCGCGCAACTCGACCGGTGGGAGGGCGAGTTCGCGGGCTGCCTCGTCGATGAGGCGTTCCCTGACGAACGTCGCCTCCTGCATGCCGTAGCCGCGGTAGGCGCCGGTGGGGACGCGGGTGGTGTACACGCCGGTGACGGTGGCCGCGGCGGCCTCCACGTGGTAGGGGCCCTGGAGGGTCAGGGCGGCGACCTGGTAGGGGCCGCTGCCCGCCTGGGTGGCGTACGCGCCCAGGTCGGCCAGGATGTGCGCGTCGAACGCGAGGAAGCGGCCGTCCTCGCCGACCGCGAGGCGCGCCGTGGTCCGCTGGCCGCGGCCCTGGTAGGCGCCGGTGAAGTTCTCCGCGCGGGTCTCGACCCAGCGCACCGCGGCCCCCAGGGCGACGGCGGCGGCGCACACCATCGCCTCGTCCGGGTAGAGCAGGACCTTGCTGCCGAACGAACCGCCCACGTCGGGCGCGATGACGCGGACGCGGTCGGCGCGCAGGCCGAGCACCGCGCACAGGTCCTGCCGCATCGCGTGCGGGCCCTGGCTGCTGGCGCGCACGGTGAGCAGGCCGGTTCCGGCGTCGAACTCGGCCAGCACGCCGCGCGGTTCGAGCGGCGCGTGGTTCACCCGCGGCAGCGTGAACTCGCGTTCGACGACCAGGGCCGCGCGGGCGAGTGCCGCGGCGATGTCCGCCGGGGGCGAGCCGTGGCGGACGCGGCCGGCCTCGTTGCCCGGCGTGCCGGGCACGACCGGCGGGGCGCCCTCGGCCAGCGCGGCGGCGAGCGTCGGCACCGGGGGCAGCGGGTCGAGTTCGAGCCGCACGGCCTCTGCCAGGTCCTCGGCCGCGCCCGGCGAGTCCGCGACGACGACGCCCAGCGGCTGCCCGGCGTAACGGGCGGTGCCGACGGCGACGGGGATGGTGTCCTCCGGCTGGCCCGGCAGGAGCCAGACCGCGGGGATCGGCGCGGTGCGCTCGGCCAGCTCGCGGGGCCCGAGCACGAGGGCGCAGCGGGGGTCGTTCCTGGCGGCCGTGGCGTCGAAGCGGACGACGTGCGCGTGCGCGAGCGGGCTGCGCACGAACGCCGCGTGCAGCACCGCGTCGGCGCGCAGGTCCGCGAGGTAGCGGCCGTTCCCGCGCACGAGCCGGTCGTGGTGGGGCGGGGGAACGGGCCTGCCGATGTGGCGGTTCCCCCCGGTCACCGGTCGGCCCCCCGGTCCCCCGTGACCCTGCGCACCGCGGCGCGGATACCCTCGTAGCCGGTGCACCGGCACAGGTGCCCGGCTAGCACGTCCGCCTCGCCCCGGCCCCGGGCGGCGGCGTGGGCCATCCGCACGAGCAGGCCGGGGACGCAGAACCCGCACTGGAGCCCGTGCTCCTCGACGAGCGCGCGCTGCTCGGGCGCGAGTTCGCCCTGTTTCGCCAGGCCCTCGACGGTGGTGACCTCGCGTCCGTCGGCCTGCACCGCGAGCAGCAGGCAGGAGCACACCGGCTCGCCGTCGAGCAGCACCACGCAGGCGCCGCAGTCGCCGGTCCCGCAGCCGATGTGCGTGCCGGTCAGGCGCAGTTCGGTGCGCAGGTGCTCGGCGAGGGTGGTGCGGTGCTCGGTGGCGCCGGTCCGCGCGACGCCGTTGACCCGGATCGTGATCGTCCGGACGTTCATCGCTCCTCCGTTCCGGCGCGGTCCGCCAGGGCGCGGGCGAGCAGGACGCCGACGACCTCCGCGCGGTGCTCCCGGTCCTCGTCCGCCGGTCGGGGGCCGCCGGCCGCCTCCGCGACGACCGAGGCGACCAGGCCGGGGTGCGGTCCCGCGACGGGGCGGCCCGTGAGCCGGGCCTCGACCCCGGGCAGGCGCAGCGGAACAGGGCCGCAGCCGGCCGCCACGACGCGCGCGGCCCGGATGGCGCCGTCGGCTGTCCGCAGCCCGAGGCACAGGCAGGCGACGGGATAGCCGGAGTCGCCGCGCGTCGCGAACTCGTGGAAGGTGTAGGCGAGTTCGCCGCCGCGGGGAAAGACGAGCCCGGTCACCACCTCGTCCGGCGCGCGCACGGTGGTGTGCGCGCCGGTGAGGAACCGCGCCGCGGGGACGGACCGCACGCGGCGCGCCGAGCGCAGCACGATGTCGGCGCCCAGCGCGGCGGCGACCGCGGGCAGTTCGGCGCCGGGCGCCGCGTGGCAGAGGGAGCCGCCGAGCGTGGCACGCGCGCGGATGTGCGGGTGGGCCACGCGGGCGGCGGCCGAGGACAGCACCGGCAGGACGGCGGCCAGTTCCGCGTGCCGTTCCAGATCGCGCAGCCTGGTCATCGCGCCGATCCTGACCCGGACGGGTCCGATGCCGATCCCGGCGAGGCCGGAGACCGCGTTCAGGTCCACGACCACGTCGGGGCGCACCTCGCGGCGGGTCAGCAGCGGGACCAGGCTCTGGCCGCCCGCGAGCGGCGCGACCGTCCGCCCGGGGGCGTCGAGCGCGCGGAGCACGCCTTCGACGGTCCCGGGCGCGGTGTGCTCGAACGCGACGGCGGTCACGTGGTCGTCCTCTCCTGCACCGCCGCGCGCACCAGGGCGGTGGCCGCCTCGGGGGTCAGGGAGCACAGCGCGTCCAGGACCGTCGCGTCGAGCAGCGTGCTGAGCCCGGTGCGCTCGGACACCAGAAGCAGCCGCCGGCCGTTGCCCGTGCGGTGCAGCAGGACGGCGACCGACGCCGACTCGCACGACACCCGGCACAGCGGGGTGTCCGCGGGCTGCCCGGACTCAGAAGATGACGGACAGTTGTTCATGGGTGGCGACCTCCACATCGAGCAGGACACGCCTGCGCAGCAGCACCCAGCGCCCGCGGTGCTCGCGGAGCAGGTCGTGGCGCGCGGTGCTGACGAGCACGGCGTGCTCGGCTCCGCGGTTGCTGGTGACCAGCAGGTTGGCGTCGGCCCGCACCACCCCGGGCGCGGGCGCGTCGAACACCCGGACCGCGCCGAGGAAGTGCCGCGTCGTGGTGGCGGGCCGGTCCGACCACGCCTGGAGCAGTCCGGCCCGGCCGAGCTTCAGCTCGAAGACCCGCTTGGTGGCCTCGAACAGCACGGCGGACGCGCTGTGCCGGGGCAGCGCGGGGTCCTCCCGCAGCAGCGGCACGGGGATCTCGTAGCGGAACGCCGGGTCGAGCATGTCGAGCCACAGCTGGTGCTCCCCCTCGTCCAGCGCGGCGCCCTCGTCCGCGAGCACGGCGGCGATCTCCTGGTCGAGGGCGGCACGTCGCTCGCCCCGCTCGGGGAACGGGCCGTCGGCCAGGTCCTCGGGGCGGGTGGCGGCGTGTGCCGGGGAACGCCCGTCCGGCGCGCCGGTCACGGCAGTTCCCCCATCAGCTCGGCCCAGCGCCGGTAGAAGGCGCGCTGGTTGTGCTCGCTCAGGGTGCCCACCTCGGCCCGCGCCGGGCCGGGGAAGTCCTTGGCCGGAACGCCCCGGTCGGCGCCGAGGCTGAGGTCGACGGGCGCTCCCCGGTCCGGCGCCGAGCGGGCCAGGGCCGCGTCGATCCGGGCGAAGTTCTCGAAGTCGTCCATCTCGAACAGGATTCCTCCGGCCGACTGGGTCCTGGCCTGGAAGCGGTAGGAGCGCTGCCGCCACTCGGGGTCCATCGCGGTGGGCACGAGCGTCCAGTACAGGCACTCGGTCTCGCGCGCGCTGATCGGCACGTGGGCGCGGACCACGAGGAAGCGCGTCAGCGGATCGGTGTCCTCGCCCACCGCGCGGTCGTGCGCGACGCTGAGGAACACGGTGTTGGGGAACAGCACCCCGTGCGCGACCTCGCAGTGGGAGGTGAACCGCACCTGCTCCGGGGTCTGCGCGGCGGCCAGTTCGGCCCAGCGCTCGGGCGGGTAGCCGGGGAACTCGGGGGCGGCCAGGTCCCGGTCCTCGATCGAACGCCCGCTCTCGACGACGTACCCGGCCCGCACGCTGTGGCCGCCCGGGGTGGCGATGTTGACCGCGACGAGGTCGGTTCCCGAGCGCCCCCGGGTGCCGTCGGCCAGCGTGTCACCGTAGATGCCCTGCTGGAGCGCGATCTGGTGGGTGGTGCGCATGTGGTAGCCGTCGCCCGCGAAGTTGTCCGTGGGTATCTTCCAGTTGCCCCTGGTGCGCACCCGCTGCGGCGGCCCCCACACCTCCCACTGCCCGGCCCCGCAGTCGAGGAAGGCGTCGAGGTACCAGCCGATCTCCCCCAGGTACTCATCGAGTCCCGGGGCCTCGGCGTCCCACGTGGCGAAGAGGAACCCGCGCCGGTCCTCGACGCGCGCGGTGGGCAGGCCGTGCCCGCCGGGGTCGAAGTCCGCCGGGTAGGCCGACCTGAGCGCGGGCACGCCGACCAGCCGGCCGTCGTTGGCGAACGTCCATCCGTGGTAACTGCACCGCAGGTGCGCGGCGTTGCCCAGGCTCGCGCGGCACAGGCGGGTGCCGCGATGGGTGCAGGAATTGTGCAGCGCACGCACGACTCCGTCCTCACCCCGCATGACGACGACTTCGTCCCTGCCGAGGGTGCGCACGATGTAATCGCCGGGTTCTCGCACCTCGTCGGCAAATCCGAGAAGCTGCCAGGAAGGATGGAAGACGCGGTCGAACTCGTCGCCGAGCACATCGTCGTCAATAAACGCACGACGACCGACCGCGCGCGCGGAACCATCGACTCCGAAGGACACGAACCCCTCCTCCGAGAAAAATCCCATGACTGGGCATAAATGCTGTGCATTCAGCAGCCGCCTGTCGTGGAAATTGCGAAGCGTGAACGCACTGTGAAAAGCAGGTATACGCGCGGCCCCCGCCGGGCAATCGCGTCGAAGATCCATCGCGGGACGAGGGCGCCGGGTCCCGCCAGACCACAGGGTGCCGCTCGTCGGCCGACCAGTCCGGATCGCCTTGCCCCTGGCATGGGACGGCCCCGGAGGCCGGTAACAACTTCATGCTAAAGGCAGTGACTTCGGCGCGCAAGTGCGTGACCACCCGCTGCGACGGGCCCCCGCGCCCGCCTCCGCGACGCCCCGGCCCCCGGGGCGGGCGCCCGCGGCCCGGTGCACCGCACCGCCCGGGGCGGGGAATTCACCGGGTTCACCTGGATCGACCGGAGAATCCCCGCATCGGCATGCAGGACCTGCCTCGGGCCCATAAAAAGAAGCACCGGCCATCGCGACCTTGAGATGCCACCGAGACCTGCCCTACGGTGAGGACGAGCGAGCCACGGATTCTTGCTCCGACAGGACCGGATGTCCCACCCCACTTCTCGGGAGTCACCTCCATGTCGCTTGACTTCGTATCCGTCGACGACTTCTCTCATAATCGGTTCCAGTACATCGAGGACCCGTTTCCGTTCTACGCACAGATGCGCGAACACCGCCCGGCCCACCTGTCCGAGTCGATCTTCGGCGGCACCTGGCTGATGTTCCGCTACGCGGACTGCGCCGGGCTGATGAAGGACGAGCGGCTGTCCAACGCCCGCTCCGCGGTCCCCCTGCGCTTCCTCCCGCCCGAACAGCGCGAGGAGTTCGCGGACATGCTCGACGTGTACAGCCGCTGGCTGGCGTTCCACGACGGCGCCGAGCACACCCGCAACCGCAGGCAGGCCAACCGGAGCTACGTGCCGTTCACGGACGAGTACCTCGAACCGCGTATCCAGGGCCTCGTCGACGGACTGCTCGACCGGGTGGATCCCAAGGGGTTCGACCTCATCGGGGAGTTCGCGTTCCCGTTACCCGCCATGGTGATCGCCGACGTGCTCGGTGTCCCGGTGGAGCGGCACGCCGACCTCAACCGCTGGACCGACGACATCGCCCACCTCTTCGGCTCGACCTCCGTCACGGTGGACCACCTGCGCCGGACCAGGGAGAGCACCCGGCAGCTCGCGGACTTCCTCGCTTCCGAGGAGAACGCGCGCCTCTCGCGCGCCGAGGGCGGGCTGCTGCACCAGCTCCGGGAGGCCCGGGTGCGCGGGCACCGGTTCTCCGAGCGCGACGTCGTCGCGCAGGCGGCGCTGCTGCTGTTCGCGGGCGTCGCGTCGATCCGCTACCTCATCGGCAACTGCGTGCACGCCCTCGCCGACCACCCCGTGAGCGAGCGGAACCTGCTGCTGCACCCCGAGACCGTGGGTCCCGCGGTCGAGGAACTCCTGCGCCTGTGCACACCGGTGTCGTTCGTCGGGCGGATCGCGGCCGAGGCGTTCGAGTACACCGCATCGGACGGGACCGTCATGCCGCTGGCCAAGGGGCAGCCCCTGCTGCTGTACGTGGCCTCGGCCAACCGCGACCCCGAGGTCTTCGACCGGCCGGACGAACTGGTCCTCGACCGGCCGCTGCCCAACCGGCACCTGACGTTCGGCATCGGCAGGCACCTGTGCTTCGGCGACCCGCTGGTGCGCCAGACGACCAGGATCGCGCTGAGCAGCCTCTACCGCAGGTGGCCGGAGCTGCGGGTGCCGCGGCAGGAGGCCAACTGGAACAACAACCTGGGCTTCCACGGCTTCACCTCCCTCCAGGTCACCGGCGGCGACTGAACGCCGCCCGCGCCCGACCACCCCACCGGCCGAACCCTCAGGAGAGCCCCGTGACAGCACCAGCCCCGCCCACCCTGCGCAACGTCATCGACGGCAAGCGCGCGGAAGCCGCGGCGGGCACCGAGTACAGGGACCTGCTCGACCCGTGTACCGGCGAAGCCCACCTGCGCGCGCCCTGTACCGGCGCCGAGGACGTCGACCGCGCCATGCGCGCGGCGGCCTCGGCCTTCGGCGAGTGGTCGCGGACCACGCCCGCCGAGCGCCAGTCGGCCCTGCTCGACCTCGCGGACGCCGCCGCCGGGCGGGCCGCCGAGTTCGCCGAGGCCGAACTCGGCGACACCGGAAGCCGGCACGCCGGCGGCGAGATCGGCGTAATCGTCGACGAGCTGCGCTTCTTCGCCGGTGCCGCGCGGCTGCTCGACGGCGTGGCGGGCGGCGAGTACGCGCCCGGCCACACCTCCTACACCCGGCGCGAACCGGTCGGAGTCTGCGCGCAGCTCGCGCCGTGGAACTTCCCCATGCTGATGGCGGTGCTCAAGTCGGCGCCGGCGATCGCCGCGGGGAACACCGTCGTGCTCAAGCCCGCCGAGACCACCCCGTCGTCGGCGCTGCTGCTGGCCGACATCGCCACGAGCATCCTGCCGCCCGGCGTGCTCAACGTCGTGTGCGGCGGCCCGGACACGGGGCGGCTCATGGTCGAGCACCCGGTGCCCGCCGCGGTCTCGCTGACCGGTTCGGTCGCGGCCGGCGTGGACGTGGCCACCCGCGCCGCCGCCACGCTCAAACGCACCCACCTGGAACTGGGCGGCAAGACCCCGGTCCTGGTCTGCGACGACGCCGACCTCGACGAGGCCGTGCGGACGATCGTCACCGGCGCGTTCACCAACGCGGGACAGGACTGCACGGCCGCCAGCCGGGTCCTGGTGACCGACGCGCTGCACGACCGGCTGCTGGAGGCGCTGGTGCGGGAGGCGTCGGCCCGGCGGCCAGGGCCGCCGTCGGACCCCGGCGCCGCCTACGGGCCGCTGAACAACGCCGAGCACCTGGCGCGCGTGCAGTCCTGCCTCGACGGGCTGCCGCCGCACGCCCGGGCGGTGACGGGCGGCCACCGGGTGGGCGACCGCGGCTGGTTCTACGCCCCCACCGTCATCGCCGGCGTGCGCGAGGACGACGAGATCACCCGCACGGAGGTCTTCGGACCCGTGATCACCGTCGAGCGGTGCGCCGACGAGGCGGAGGCTCTGCGGCGGGCCAACTCCTCGGCGTACGGCCTGGCTTCGGCGGTCTGGACCACTGACCACCGCAAGGCGATGCGGCTCTCGGCCGAACTGGACTACGGCACCGTCTGGGTGAACACGCACCTCCAGTTCCCCTCGGAGCTGCCGCACGGCGGCTTCCGCCAGTCCGGCAACGGCAAGGACCTCTCGCGGTACGGCTTCGAGGCGTACACGAGGGTCAAGCAGGTGACCCACCGCCTGTAGTGTCCAGCCACGCAAGGACGACGACGGCGGTCGGCAGGGCACCGGGGCTCGGTGCGCCCGTGCGGGCCTTGAGGCTTCGGATTAAGGGTCATGCAGCGTTCCCCCAGCGTGTTCTCGCCGCAGTGGCGGCTCACCAGCGTCGGCGTGGCCGTCGCGATCAGCATCTTCGCGTTCGAGGGCATCGCGGTCGCGACGGCGATGCCCTCGGCGGTGCGCGACCTGGACGGGCTCGCCTTCTTCGGCTGGCCCTACAGCGCCTTCCTGGTCATGAACCTGGTGGGCCTGGGCGTGGCGGGCCAGTGGTGCGACCGGGTCGGGCCGCGCACCCCGCTGCTCACCGGCATCGCCGTGTTCACCGCGGGGCTGCTGATGGCGGGGACCGCCGGGCACATGGCGGTGTTCGTCCTGGGCCGGGGCGCGCAGGGGTTCGGCGTGGGTCTCGCGTCCATCGCGGTGTTCCAGCTGGTGGCGATGGTCTACCCGCCCGACCTGCGCCCCAAGGCGCTGGCCATCATCTCCACGGCCTACGTGCTCCCCGCCCTGGTCGGGCCGATGATCTCGGGCACGATCACCGCGCACGTCGGGTGGCGCTGGGTGTTCCTCGGCCTGGTGCCGGTGGCGGTGGCCGGCGGCCTGACGCTGCTCCCGGCCCTGCGCACGGCGCCCGCGCCGGGGCGTTCGGCGGAGAACGGGTCGCGCCGGCCGCTGTTCGCCCTGCTCGCCGGGGTGGGGGTCGTCATGCTCCAGGCCGGGGGCAACGCGGTCGTCGCCGGGCGGACGGTGCTCGCCGTCCTCGCGCTTGGGGCCGGGCTGCTGGCCCTGGGCGCGGGGCTGCGCGAGCTGCTGCCCCGGGGGGCGACGCGGCTGCGTCGGGGCGTTCCCTCCGTGGTGGCGGTGCGCGGCCTGCTGGCGGGGCCGTTCTACGCCATGGAGTCCATCGTGCCGCTGACCCTCGTCACCCTGCACGGCTTCGGGACCGTCGCCTCGGGCCTGCCGCTGCTCGCGGGCGCGCTCGGCTGGTGGGCGGGGGCCCAGGCGCAGGGCAGGATCACCGCGGTCTCCCGGCAGTCGCTGCTGCGGTGGGGGCTGCTGGCCCTGGTGGTCTGCTTCGCCGGAATGGCGGCCCTGAGCCTGCCGGGCGCGCCCGGGTGGCCGGTGTACCTGCTGTGGATCGTGGGCGGTCTCGGCATGGGGGTGTGCGTCCCCACCACGGGCGTGCTCGTGCTCGACCAGTCCGCCGAGGACGAGACAGGAAGGAATTCGTCGGCACTCCAGATCAGCGACGTGACCGCGGCCGGGCTCGGCACCAGCGCGGCCGGGGTGATCGTCGGCGCCACCGAGGGCGGCGGCCTGGACTTCGGCGCCGGCATGGCGGTGCTCGGCCTGGCGGCGGCTGCCGTCTGCGCCGCCGCGGCGGTGTGCGCCTCGCGCACGGCGCCCCCGGCGGAGCGCGCCGTCGCGGGCTGAACCGCCGCTCCGTACGCCCGCGCACCTTCGTCTTGCACGTTCTGTTCGCAGGTCGTTACCATGACGCACATGTCGACTCCCCGCGTCTCCTAGCGACCTGGCTCCCTTCCAGAGGACAGGTCTGCCATGAGGAGCTCACGGAGAGTCCCCTTTGATTACCGTACGCAATATCGATGTTCGTGTCGGCGCGCGTCTGCTGCTGTCGGACGTCAGTTTCCATGTGACCCCCGGTGACCGGGTCGCCCTCGTCGGGCGCAACGGGGCGGGCAAGACCACGCTCATGCGCACGCTGGCGGGTGAGCTGCGGCCCGTCGGCGGGTCCATCCAGGCGACGGGACCGGTCGGTTACCTCGCCCAGGACCCGCGCGGAGCCGACCAGGACCAGACGGTCAGCGGCCGGGTCCTGGCCGCGCGCGGCCTCGACCGGGTCACCGCCGAGCTGCGCGCCGCGGAGCTCGCCATGTCGGAGGCCGGGTCCGACGCCGAGCGGGACCGGGCCATGCGCGCGTATGCCAGGGCCCAGGACGAGTTCGACGCCCTGGGAGGCTACGCGGCCGAAGCCGTCGCCGCCCAGGTCACCGCGGGCGTCGGGCTGCCCGACCGGGTGCTCACGCAGCGGCTCGGCGAGCTGTCCGGCGGGCAGCGCAGACGGGTCGAGCTGGCCCGGCTCCTGTTCGCCGAGCAGGACACGCTGCTGCTCGACGAGCCGACCAACCACCTCGACGCCGACTCCGTCGCCTGGCTGCGCGACTTCCTGAAGGGCTTCCCCGGCGGCCTGATGATGATCAGCCACGACACGGACCTTGTGGCCGCCGTGGCGAACCGGGTCTTCCACGTCGACGCGGAACGGCTCGTGCTCGACGTGTACAACACCGGCTGGCGCCGTTACCGGACCGACCGCGAAGCGGCCGAGCGGCGGCGGGCGCGGGAGCGGGCCAACGCCGAGCGCAAGGCGGCGGCGCTGCGCGCGCAGGCGGAGAAGATGCGCTCGCACGTCGCCACCGCGGTGGCCGCGCGGAACATGGCCCGCCGCGCCGACACCATGCTGCGGGAGCTGGAGCCGGTGCGCAGGGCCGAACGCGTGGCACGCGTGCGGCTGCCCGTCCCGGCCCCGTGCGGGCGCGTTCCGCTGGCCGCGGCCGGGCTGGCCAAGGCGTACGGCGAGCACCACGTCTTCGACGGGATCGACCTCGCCGTCGACCGGGGCAGCCGGGTCGTCGTGCTGGGGCTCAACGGCGCGGGCAAGACCACGCTGCTGCGGGTCCTGGCCGGCGAACTGACGCCGGACCGGGGGCACGTCGTGCGCGGGCACGGGCTGCGCCTGGGGTACTTCGCCCAGGAGCACGAGACCCTCGCGCCCACCAGCACGGTGTTCGAGGCGCTGTCGTCCGCGGCCCCCGAGCTGACCCACGGAGAGGTCAGGCAGGTGCTGGGCGCGTTCCTCTTCCGCGGCGACGATGTCGACAAGCCCACCGGCGTGCTCTCCGGCGGCGAGAAGACCCGCCTCGCGCTGGCCTGCCTGGTCCACTCCGGCGCGAACGTGCTGCTGCTCGACGAGCCCACGAACAACCTGGACCCGCTCTCGCGCGACGAGGTCCTCGGCGCCGTGTCCGACTACCCGGGCGCGATCGTCATGGTCACGCACGACCGCGGGGCGGTCGAGGCCCTGCGCCCCGACCGGGTCCTCATCCTCCCCGACGGCGACGAGGACCTCTGGAACGACGAGTACGCCGACCTCGTGTCGCTGGCCTGATCCCACCACCGTGGGCGCAGGCCGCCACCAGCGGTACACCCCGGCCCCCGCCGGTCCCACCCGGACCGGCCCGCACCCCAGGGAGCACCATGCCCGACCTGAAAGGCCGCACAGCACTGGTCACCGGTTCCTCGCGCGGGATCGGCCGCGGGATCGCGGAACGGCTGGCCGCGAGCGGCGCGCACGTGGCCGTCCACTACGGGCACGACGAGCGGGCCGCGGCCGAGACCGTGGCGCACTTACGCGAACGCGGTGGTGAGGCGTTCGCCGTCGGCGCCGACCTCTCGACGGTCGCCGGGGTGGACACGCTGCTGGCCGAGGCCGGCTCCCGGTTCGCCGAGAGCGGCAGGGACCGGCTCGATGTGCTGGTCAACAACGCGGGGTTCAGCACGACGTTCTTCGAGGCCACCACGCCGGAGATCTTCGACCGGCTCTTCGCGGTGAACGCCAGGGCGCCCTTCTTCCTGGTGCAGCGCGCCCTGCCGCTGCTCGCCGACGGCGGCAGGGTGGTGTCCGTCTCCTCCGCGGCGATCCGGGTCGCGGTGTCGGACGTGGCCTACACGATGGCCAAGGCCGCGGTGGTGGCGATGAACCGGACGCTCGCCCACCTGCTGGGCGAGCGCGGCATCACGGTCAACACCGTGGCCCCCGGCGCGGTGGACACCGACCTGACCGCCGCCGAGCGGCGGGAGGAGCCGGAGACGAGGCAGGTCATCATCGACATGACCGCGCTCGGCAGGATCGGCACGCCCCCCGATGTCGCCGATGTCGTGGCCTTCCTCGCCTCGGACGAGGCGAGGTGGGTCACCGGGCAGTGCATCGAGGTCAGCGGCGGTCTGTTCCTCGGCCTCCCTCCGGGCATCGCCCACTGACCCGTGTCGCGCACGGCGGAAGCGAGGCCCGGAAGGAGGTGGAGGAGACGGTGTTCCTAGTGCGACTCGCCGAGCCAGCCCGCGTCCGCCTCCGCGTCGCAGCCGACGAAGGTGTTCACGAACGCCTGGACGGCCTGTTCGTCGGTGGTGACGCGGTCCAGGTCGTCGAGGAAGTCGGCGCCGAACGGCCGCAGTTCCGCCTGCTCGCAGGTGTAGGCGAAGGCTTCGAGCCGCTGCGCGTCCCGGGTCGCGGCGTAGCCGGCCAGCGCCTCGTCGAGTCCCGCGGAGCCCGAAAGACCCGCGTCGAGCGCGTCGGCGAGCACGACGGCGTCGGCGAAGGCGTCGGAGATGCCCTGCGCCGAGACGGGGTCCTTGTGGTGTCCGGCGTCCCCGGCCAGGACCCACCCGGGGCCGTGCGCCTGCCTGCGTGCGTTGCGCACCGCCGCGGCCCTGGGGCGCGAGGTCAGTGTCCCGCCGGCCAGGGCCCGTTCGACCTCGGGCACCTCACGCAGCGCGGAGGTGTAGAACTCCGCCTGCGCCGCGCGGCCGGACCCCGGTGCCTCCTCGGGCGGGAACACCAGCGACACCACGGTGAGGCCGTGGTGCGTGGGCCACAGGGAGATGCCGCGCCTGCCGCGGAACACCACGCGCACGCCCCGCTCCCCCACGCCCGACCAGTATCCGTAGAGGCTGCGCGCGAGGACGCCCCTGTCCTCCACGACCGGGGACTTCACCAGGCGGGCGACCGTCGAGTTGCGGCCGTCGGCCCCGACCACGACGCGGGCCCGCAACTGCGCGGGGCCGTCGGGGCCGCTGCCCCGCACCCCCGCGACGCGGCCGTCCCCGACGACGAGGCCGGTGACCGCGAAGCGCTCCCTCAGCCGCGCGCCCGCGTCGCGGGCCTCGGCCGCCAGCATGGCGTCCAGTTCGATCCTGCGGGGCGCGTAGGTCGTGGCCGCCATCCCCCCGGCCCGCGGCCCGCCGGCCACCACGCGCCCCTCGAAATCGAGCGAGGCGCTGACGATGGGAGGGCATCCCCCTTTTTCCAACGCCGGGACGAGCCCCCATGACTGAAGCTGCCTGACCCCCGGCCACCTAATCCAATGAGTGGATTCCGTGTCGGTTCCCACAGGGTTTCGGTCAACTATTTCCACCGTATATCCGCGCTGGGCGAGCAGCATTCCAAGTGGCGCCCCCGCACACCGCGCCCCCACGATGACGACATCGCATGAATCGCCTATTGCCTTCGCTTCGCCGATCACCATTCGCACCGTCAGCCTCTCCGCATACACGCAGGTCAGGCGCCCTGGTCGCGTTGATCGACGACGCTGGAAATCACGCGTCAAGGGCACCATGGGAACATGGAGCCGCGCTGTCGAACGGCTCTACCGATGACTTGATCAAGGTGGCTCACTGCTGCCACGAATTGGCCCACCACACTGCACGCTTCCCCGTCGGGACGCCCTTCAAGCCCATCAATTTTTCTTGCAGGCGCCGTTGACACCCTCCCGAATCCCGCCCTAGCATCGAAATATGATCAGCGATTCGATCCCCCAGATTGCTTCGCGTTTTCAGCAGGTGGGAAACCCCGTTCACCTGCTCTGCTATTTCGCCCCCGAGGTCGATCAGGAATTCACTTCCGCAGGACTCGAGTCCGGGCACATGGGGTACTTCGCCGGCCGCGCCGCCGCACTCGGCCGCGCATCGGCCGCCGCGGTGGCAGCCACGTTCTACAACTTCAACCCCGCTCTCATCGCCCGTCACCTCCCCAGGGCGTGGGACCTGGCCTCACCCGAGCGCGTGATCGAGGCCCGGCTGACCGCCGTGGACCGCGCGCTGCGCCGCGTGCTCGGTGACGAGGTGGTGAAGAGTCCCGAGGTCGCCGAGGCCGCCGGGCTCGCCAGGGCCGCCGCCGAGGCGTGCTCCCCCGAGGGCAGGCCCCTGTACGCCGCGCACGCCGAGCTGCCGTGGCCCCAGGAGCCGCACATGGTGCTGTGGCACGCCATCACGCTGCTGCGCGAGCACCGCGGCGACGGCCATGTCGCCGCGCTCGTCGGGCACGGTCTCGGCGCCGTCGCGGCGCTGATCACCGACGTCGCGACGGGCAGGAGCCTCATGGGCGCCGCGCAGGTGCGCGCGCACCGCGACTGGTCGGAACAGGACTGGGACGCGGAGGTGGCGGCACTCACGGAAGCGGGTGTCCTGGACGCGTCCGGCCGGCTGACCGAAGCGGGCACGCTGCTGCGCTCCCGCATCGAGGAGACGACCGACGTCGCCGCCGCCGCCCCCTACCGCGCGTTGGGGGCCGAGCGGGCGGAGCGGCTGATCGAGCTGTGCGCGCCGCTGCGCGACGCCGTGGACGCCTCGGGAGAACTGCCGAGCAACGGCTGACCCCGTACCCACCGCACGGACCCCACGCACCGGTGGCGCCCGCCGGCCCCCGGTGCCCGCGTGAAAGGAGGTACCGGCGCGCCGCCCGCCAGGCGCCCGCTCGTGCACCTTCCGCTCGTTCCCCATCCCGCCTCCCAACCCGCCTCCCAACCCGCCTCGTCAGGTCGCCGGCTCCGGACCGCCATCCGGATGTCCGGCGTGCCCGGCGCGGCAGACGTACTCGATTCCCCATCTCTTCTTCGCCGCGCATCCGCCGAAGACCGCCGCGAGAGCGTCCGGCCCGTGCGGCGGACCCGCCGCCGGGCCGCTCCCGGCCGGGCGCTCGCGGACGGCGCGCACCCGCGGGGCGGTCCGCCCCTGCCGGCCGCCGCACTCGACGCGCGGCGCGGCCCCCGTACAGCACGCGCGTTCCCCCACCTCGCCATACGACCCCCTCATCAGGGAGTGACCCATGGACGTCACCGCGCTCATCGATACGGTCTCGCGGACCAGGAGCCAGGCTGATGAGCTGACCCAGCAGGAGATCATCGGGCGGCTCTCCGCCGCGCTCACCGAGTTCACCACGTCGGCGGAGAACCAGCACTTCGCCGAGGAGTACCACCCCAGCGGGAACTACACGCGGCTGCTGCTGAACTCCCCGCGGGACGCCTACCAGATCGTCCTGGTGTTCTGGGGCCCCGGCCAGGGGAGCCCGATACACGACCACGACGACACGATCGGCGCGGTCAGCGCGCTCACCGGTGAGACGAAGGAGATCAAGTACCTCGTCACCGGCCACGTGGGGGAGCACGTCGAACTGGCCGAGGCCAGCAGGTTCACCATCGCGCCGGGGCGGATCACACCGATCCTGCCCGAGGACGCCAAGCAGCTGCACCTGATGGTGAACGAGGAGAAGCAGTGGGCGGCCACCGTCCACGTCTACCTGAGCGCGATCCAGCGCTACCGGCAGTACGAGGCCGCGCCGGGCGGCGCCTTCCACGCGACCGAGACCCGGCTGTGGTTCGACGAGTGGGAGGTCGGACGCCGGATGCCCGCGCGGACCTCGGGCGTCCGCGGGGAGGAGTAGCGATGGACCTGCTGGACGCCGTGGCGCACCAGGTGCGCCGGGCTCCTGACGCGGTCGCGCTGACCGACCACCTGGGCACCCGGCTGACCTACGCGGAGCTCGACTCCCGCGCCCGGACGGCCGCGGGCGCCCTGGCCGCGCGCGGCGTGCGCCCCGGGGACCGGGTCGGGCTGGTACTGCCCCGCGCCGCGGACCTGTTCGTGCTCGAACTCGCCGTCCTGCTCGCCGGGGCCTGCTTCACGCCGCTCGACCTGGCCCAGCCGCCGGAGCGCTTACGCCTGCTGCTCGGCCGCGCCGCGCCGGCGCTGCTGGTCACCGAGGACGAGGAACTGGCGCGCGCCGGCGGCGTTCCCGCCGTCCGGCCCGGGGCGCTGCTGGCCGGTCGTGGGCCCGCCCCGCGCGATCCGGGCGCCGGGCCGCACGACCCCGCGTACTGCCTGTTCACCTCGGGCTCGACGGGCCCGCCGGTGGGCACCCTCATCAGCCGTTCCGCGATGGACACCTACGTCGCCGCGTACGCCCGGCTCGTCGGCGCCTCGCCGCGCGAGCGCGGGGCGCAGATCGGGTCGCCCGGCTTCGACGTCACCATCGACGAGCTGTGGCCGTTCCTGGGCGCGGGCGCGTCCGTGCACATCGCGTCGGACTCCGACCGCTCCTCGCCCCGCGCGCTCGTGGACTGGCTGCGCGCCCACCGCATCACCCAGACCTACGTCCCCCCGCTGCTGCTTGAGGCGATATTCCGCCTCGACGCCGCGGACCTGGGCGAGCTGCGGCTCATCCGCACCGGGGGCGAACGCCTGGCCGCCTACCCGCCGCCCGGGTTCCCCAGTCGCGTCCTCAACGAGTACGGGCCGACCGAGACCGTCGCGGGCGCGGTGTTCTGCGACGTGTCCGCGTGGCCCGACCGCGGCATCCTGCCGCCGATCGGAACGCCGCTGCCGCACATCAGGGCCAGTGTCAGGGACCGCGAGGGAAGGCCGGTCGTCCCTGGCACCCCGGGCGAGCTGTACCTGGGCGGCCCGACGGTCGGGATCGGCTACCTCGGGGACGAGGCGCGCACCGCGCGCAAGTTCGTCCGGGTGGACGGCGAACGCTGCTTCCGCACCGGCGACCTGGTCCGCGAACTGCCCTCGGGCGACCTGGAGTTCCTGCGCCGCCTCGACGACCAGGTGCAGCTGTTCGGCAAGCGCGTCGAACCGGGCGAGGTGGAGAGCGCCGCGGCCACCCACCCCGCGGTCCGCCGGGCCGCCGTGGTCGCCCCGACGGACGGCGCGGGCCGGGCGGACCGGCTGGTGTGCTTCGTGGAGTGGCACCCGGGGCACGCGGACGCCGACGCCGCGCGCCTGCGCGCCCACCTGGCCGGGCTGCTGCCCGACCACCTGGTGCCCGCCGAGACGCACACCGTCGACCGGCTGCCCACGACACCCGCGGGCAAGGTCGACCGCCGGGCGCTGCTGCGCCTGCGGTCCGCTCCCGCCGCCCCGGCACCGACCCCGCAGGCGCTCGTGGAGGTGTGGGAACGCGTCCTGGGCGTCACCGGCCTCGGCGTCGACTCCGACTTCTTCCTGCACGGCGGTGACTCGGCGCGGGCGGTGACCGCCGTCACCGAGGTCGGGCTGCGGCTGGGCCTGCGGATCGCCGCGCGCGACGTGTTCGTGCACCCCACCCCTGCTGAGCTGGCCAAGCGACTGGCGGAGGACACACGATGAGCCCGAGTCCCGTGCTCGACATGGTCACGACCACGGCGGCGGCCCGCCCGGGGGCGACGGCCATCGTCCAGGGCGACCGGTCGCTGACCTACGGCGAACTGATGGCGGCCGTGCCCCGGTTCGCCGGGGCGCTGGCCGGCGCGGGCGTGCCGCCCGGCGGGCACGTGCTGCTCGTTCTGGACAACCGGCCCGAGTTCGCGGTCGCCTACTTCGCCACGGCGGCGGCGGGCTGCACGGTGGAGGCCATCGACCCCGACCAGCCGGAGGAGCTGCTGCGGCGGCGCCTGTCCGCCGGCCGCCCGGCCGCGGTGGTCACCACGGCGGGCCACCCGGTGGGCGCGCTCACCGACGTTCCCGTCCTGACCGTGGACGGCCCGCTCCCCGCCGGCCCGCGGGACGAACGGGCGGGGACGGACGGCCCGTGGGTGACCGCCCTGTCCTCCGGCAGCACGGGCGAGCCCAAGCGCGTCGTCCGCACCCAGGCCCACCAGGTCGCGGAGGCGGGCAACATCACCGCGAAGGCGCGCATCACCCCGGAGGACGTCCTGCTCTGCCCGGTGCCGCTGTTCCACGCGCTCGGGCAGTTCTGCTGCCTGCTGGCGGCGGTGCGCTCGGGCGCCACCCTGGTGCTGCCCGAGCGCGGCTCGGGCGTGTCCTCGGTGGACGCCGTGGTGGGGGCGCTCGCCCGGCACCGCGTGACGCTGCTGATCGCCGTGCCCCAACTGTTCGACGCCCTGGCCGACCTGCCGCCCGACACCCGCGCGGAACTGGGCGCGGTGCGCCTGTGCCTCTCCGGCAGCAACTTCCTCGACCCGGCCGTGGCACGGCGCTTCGAGACCCGGTTCGGGCTTCCCGTGCGCCAGACCTACGGGAGCACGGAGGCGGGCAGCGTCTGCTGGGACGTCGGCGACCCGCCCTCCCCCGGCACCGTCGGCACACCGCTGCCCGGCACGCGGGTCCGCGTGGTCGGCGCGGACGGCGAACCCCTGCCGCCGGGCGCGACGGGCGAGATCGTGGTGTCGGGCCCGGCCGTGGTCGACGACCTCGGGCGCGACCACCACCGCACCGGCGACCTGGGCAGGCTCGACGGGCACGGCAGGCTGACCGTCGTCGGACGGTCCCGCGTGCTGATCGACACCGGCGGGCACAAGGTCAACCCGGTCGAGGTCGAACGCGTGCTCGCGGACCACCCGCTGGTGGCCGACGCGGGCGTGGCCGGCGTTCCCCTGCCCGGGCGCGGCACGCTGCTCGTGGCGGCCGTGCGCCCGCGCGAGGGCGCGCGGGCGGAGCCGGCCGACCTGCTCGCGCACTGCGCGCGGCGCCTGCCGTCCCACGCGGTGCCGCGACGGGTGCGCGCGGTGGCCGAGGTGCCGCGCACCCCGTTGGGCAAGGTCCGCCGCGCGGAACTCGCCGCCCTGCTCGCCGACGAGCCGGACGGGGGCGCCCCCGGGGCGCGCGAACGCCTCGCGGCGCTCCCCGCGCACCTGCGGTCCGCCGAGGTCGGCGACCACCTGCGGCTGCGGGTGGCCGAGGTGACCGGAACGGCGCTCGCGGCCGTGCGCCCCGACGCCCCGCTGCGCGCGGCGGGCGTGGACTCGCTGGCCGCGGTGCGGCTGCGGATGGCCGTGCACGGGGAACTGGGCGTGCGGCTGCCCCTGCCCGCCCTGCTCGGCACCCGCGCGCTGACGGAACTCGCCGACGAACTGGCCGAACGGCTCGACCTGCCGGCCGACGGCACCGCGCCGGTCCCGCGCGGGCCGGTCGAGGGCGAGTTCCCGCTCGCGCCCAACCAGATGTCCCTGTGGCACGCCGAACACCTCGACCTGGGCGGCTCCGCCTACGTCCTGGCGTTCGCCGCCCGCCTGCCGGGCGGCTGCGACGCGGAGGCGCTGCGGCGGGCGTGGACCGCCCTGGCCCACCGGCATCCGGTGCTGCGCACCACCTTCCCCCTGCGCGAGGGCACCCCGGTCCAGCACGTGGCCGCCGGGGCCCAGGTGGACTTCGCGGTCGTGCCGATGTCCGGGGCGCGGGGCGGCACGCGGCGCGAGGAGCTGATCCGCTCGGCGTTCGAGCCCTTCGACCTGGCCGCGCGGCCACCGCTGCGCGTTCGCCTGTGGACCGCGCCCTCCGAGGACCCGGTGCTCGTGGTGTCCCAGCACCACCTGATCACCGACCACTGGTCCACGCTCACCCTGCTGCGGGAACTGGCGACGCTGTACGCGGCGGAACGCGACGGGACCGAGGCCTACCTGCCCGCCCCGGCACACGGCTACTCCGACTTCGCGACGTGGGCGCTCGCGCGGGCCCGCACGCCCCTGGGCGCCGCGGACACCGCGTACTGGACGGAACGGCTGACGCCCCCGCCGCCGCCCGCCGGGCTCCCCACCGACCGGCCCCGTCCTGTGGTGCGCGGGCAGCGCGGCTCGACCCTGCGCAGGGACCTGTCCCCGACGCGGGTCGCCGACGTCCGCGCGTACGCGCGCGCCGCGGGGACGAGCCCGTTCGCCGTGCTGCTCGCGGTGTTCCACGTGCTGCTGCACGCCTGCACCGGACGCGAGGACAGCGCGGTCGGGGTGAACACCGTCAACCGCGAACGGCCCGAATTCGCCGACGTGCTCGGCTATTTCGCCAACCCCGTGGTGCACCGGGTCCGGCTGTCGCCCGACCGGACGTTCCCGGCCCTGCTCGGGTCGGTGACCGAGGCGCTGCACGCGGGGCTCGAACACGGCGCCGTCACCTTCGAGCACCTGCTGGGGCCGCTCGGCGTGCCCCGCGACCGCGGCAGGACCCCGCTGGTCGAGGTCGGCTTCGGGCAGAACACCGCACACGACCCCGCGCTGAGCGCGGTGGGCGCGCTGCTGTCCGCCGACCGGGACGGGGAGCGCGTCGACCTGGGCCCGCTGACCATGGAAACGGTCGCGCTGCGCCGCACGGGAGCCGTCTACGACCTGGCCGGCGCGGTCTTCGAGGGGGAGAACTCGATCTCCGTGGTCTGGGAGTACGACGCGGACCTGTTCAGCAGGGCGACGGTGCGCCGACTGGCGGCCCGGTTCGAGATCCTGGTCGACACCCTGCTCGCCACGCCGGACGCGCGCCTCGGCGCCCTCTCCGCGCTGGCGCCGCGCGGCAGCGGGCGCGCCGCCGCGCACCCGGGGGAGCCGGTCACCGACCGCGTGCGGCGCTGGAGCAAGACGGCTCCCGAGGCCCCGGCGGTCCTCGACGGCACGCGGACCACGAGCTACGGCGATCTCGACCGGCTCGCGGACCTGGTGGCGGGCGCGCTCGTCGCGCGCGCCGACCTCGCCCCCGGCTCGGTCGTGGCCGTGCGGGCCGAGAGCGCCGCCGAGCTGGCCGCCGCGTGTCTCGGCGTGCTGCGCGCCGGCCTGGTCTGCGCCCCCGCCACCGCGGCGGACGACGCGGGCCGTGCCGCCCCGGACGCCGCCCCGGACGCCGAACCGGCCTCCGAACTGGCCGAGGTCGGGGCGTCCGCCCTGGTCGACATGACGGAGGCGGCGGACGTCCCCGGCACGCCGGTGGTGCGCGTCGCGGACGCGTCGGTGCCCCCGGCGGAACGTCCCGTCGGCCCCGAGGCGCCCGCCCTGGTCGTGCGCACCAGCGGCACCACCGGGGTCCGGCGCCCGATGGTGCTCGCACACCGGGCGCTCGCGCGCGCGGTGCGCGACGACGAACGGGGCGAGGTGCTGATCGCGCGGGGCGCGACCGACCGGCTCGCGTTCGACCTGCTCACCACCCTCGCGGCGGGCAACACCGCCGTGCCCCTCTCCCCCACCGCGCGGCTGGCCGGGCTGGCCGGCGGTCGGCCGGCCGCCTCGGCCGCCGTCACACCCACAGAACTGGCCGACCTCGTCGCGCGCCTGGACGCGGACGGCGGCGCCCCGGCCGTGCGGATGCTGGTCGTCAGCGGCGAGACACTCGGTCAGGAACTCGTGCGGCGCTGGCGCGCCCACGCCCCGGACGTCCGGCTCGTACACGCGTACGGCGGCGCCGAGTGGGGGCCCGCGGTGTCCAGGGAAGAGGTGCCGACCGGCCGGATCGACCGTTACGCGCAGCCGTTCCCCGGGCTCGTCCCCGTCGGCAGGCCGCCCGCGGACTCGGCGCTGTGCGTGCTGGACGCGTGGGGCCGCGCCTGCCCCGCGGGCGTGCCAGGGGAGATCTGCGTCGACGCCCGCGAGGCGTCGACGCCGCTCGGCGCGGCACCCGGGGCTCCCTCGATCCCACACCCGCTCGTGCGCAACACCCGCGTGCGGCGGACGGGCGACGCGGGCGTCCTCCTCCAGGACGGACGGCTGGTCGTCCTCGGCCGGGTCGCGGAGATCCATTCCCCGAACGGCTACCACCGCGACCCGGCACGGGTCGAGGACGTGCTGCGCCGCCACCCAGCCGTCCGCACGGCCACGGTCCCCGGAGACGGCCGAACGGCGATGGTGGAGACGGACGGGACCGTGGCCGAGGGCGAACTGATGGAGCTGCTGCGCCGTGAGGCCCCCGCCCACCTGCTGCCCGAACGGCTGCTGTGCCTGCGGCACACGCCGAGGACACCCGACGGCAAGGCCGCGCGGCGGCTGCCGGAGCCCGCAGCCGCCGCGCCCCGGGCGGCGGAAGGCGCGGACACCGGGGCGGCGGAGGCCATGACGGAGGTCGAGGCGGCGCTGGCCGGGGTCTGGCGCGAAGTCCTCGGCGTCGAACGGGTCGGCCCCGACGACGACTACTACGCCCTGGGCGGCGACTCGGTGCAGGCGGTGCGGATCGCCACGAAGGCGGCCGAGAAAGGACTGCGGGTCACCCGGCGGCACCTGTTCACCCACCCCACCGTCCGGTCGCTTGCCCGGGTCACCACCTCGGCCGCCGGCTCGGCCACGGTGCGCAGGAGTTTCGCCCGGCGCAGGTCGATCCCGCTGGCCCCGGCGCAGCGCTGGTTCTTCGCGCTGGCCCTGCCCGACGCCGGCCACTGGAACCAGTCGGTGGCGGTGCGGGTGCCGCGTTCCCTGTCCTCGGACGGGCTGCTGGCCGCCGTCCGGGCGGTCGCCGACCACCACGGTGTGCTGCGCCACCGCTTCCGCGGCCAGGGCGCGGACTGGAAGCAGGTCGGCGACCCGACGGCGGAGACCGTCGCGATCGAGGAGGTGTCGGCCGCCGACGGGGACCTCCCGGCCGCGATCGACCGGGCGCGGCGCGGTCTCGACATCGCCGCCGGGCCCCTGCTGCGCGCCACGCTCATCGACGACGGGTCGGGCGGGCGCCACCTGGTCCTCACAGCGCACCACCTCGTCGTGGACGTGCTGTCGTGGGGCGTACTGCTCGACGACCTGCGCGCGGCCGGCTCCCAGCTCGCGGCGGGGGAGCCCGTCACACTGCCGCCTGTGCCCACCCCGTACGACGAGTGGGCGCGTTCGGCGCCGGGGCACGGCGCCGCCCCCGCCGAGGGGGACGCGGTGGCGGACCCGGGCCCGCCGCCGACGACCTACGAGAGCGGCACCCGGGTCGCCGAGCGCACGTTCGACGCCGAACGCACCGCCGCCCTGCTCGGCGGACTGCGGGACCTGGGCGCGCACCCCGCCGACGCCGTGCTGGCCGCGGCGGCCGGTGCGGCCGGTGCCGCCCTCGGCCGCCGCGAGGTCCAGGTCGTGATGGAGACGCACGGCCGCGAGGAGGAAGCGGACGGCGACGCGGACCTGTCGCGGACGGTGGGCTGGTTCACGGCGCTGGTTCCCGTGCGCATCGAGACCGGACCAGACTTTCCGCCGCGCGCGGTGCTCGACAGCGCCCGCGCGGCCCGTTCGCGCGGTGCCGGGTTCGCCGGCCCGGGGCGCGCGTGGGTGAGTGTGAACTACCTGGGCAACCTCGGCACCCTGTTCGCGGGTGGCGCGGGGGCGGGCGACGACGACTTCGCGGCAGTCCCGCTGCCCTACCCGGGGGACCGCGGCCCGGACAACCCCAGGCCGTTCCACTGGGAGTTCAGCGCCTTCACGCGGGGCGGCGAGCTGACGCTGCGACTGGCGCACGCGGGGGAGGCGGACCAGGCGGAACGCCTGCTCGACACCGCGGAGGACTGGCTGCGCGCCCTCGCCGACCACCTGGGCACGGCACAGCGAGAGGAGCAGCGGTGAGCGGGAACTGGCTGGTGGACCTCGTGCCCGCCCGGCGTCCGGGGCGGGTGGCGTACCTCTTCCCGCATGCCGGCGCGGGGGTGAGCGCGGTGCTCGCCCTGGGCCGGGCCCTGGCGCCCGACCCGCATCCGGTGGCGGTCCGCCTGCCCGGCAGGGAGGCACTGCTCGACGATCCCCCGATCGCCGACCTGCCGGCCGTGGCCGAGCGGCTGGCCCACGCCATCCGCGCCCACGCGAACGGGGACCCGATCATCCTCTGCGGCCACTCGTCAGGAGCGGTGCTGGCCTACGAGACGGCCCGCGCCCTGGCGCCGGAGACCGCCGTCCTGCTCGCGGCCTCGGCGCAGCAGGCACCGGGAACGGCCGTCCGCACGGCCGCCGGATGCTGGGACCGCCCGGACGAGGAGTTCTTCGCGCAGGTGGTCACCGACGGCTACCTGCCCGCCGAACTGCTCGACGCCCCCGACGTGTTGGAAATGGTGGCCCCCGCGTTGCGCGCGGACTACCGGGCCACGCACGAATACCTCACCGGTACGGCGGCGTGGACACCCCTGGCGTCCCCGATCCTCACCGTCCGCGGCACGGAGGACCTGACCGTCTCCGAGGAGGACATCGCGGCGTGGTCGGCGCTGACGACCGGCGGTCGCACGAACGCCCTCATCGATGACGCGGGGCACAACCTGCTGCGCGACCGGCCCGCCGAGCTGGCCGACGCGCTGCGCCGCGCGCTGCCCTGACCGCCCGGCCGCGCCTCCCGCGCGGCCGGGCATCCCAGAAACGGGGGCCGGGGGTCGGCGGTCAGGGCTTGCGGTGCACGGAAACGGCGTACGCCCCGCCCTCGTAGGGCTCCCGCGACCAGGTCGCGTACCGCGCTTCGAGGGTGAGGCCCGCCGCCCGGCAGTGCTCGTCGTAGTCGTCCAGCGTGTAGCCGCGATCGAGGGAGAAGCCCGCGACGAGGCGCCCGGCGGCTCGCACGTGCGCCGCCGCCCCGCCCACCAGGGCCGGTTCCGTGCCGGGCGGGGTGAACAGGGGCACGTTGCCCGCCATCACCACGACGTCGAACGACTCCCCCAGGGCGAGGCCGACCAGGTCCCGCTGGTACCAGCGGAGGTCAGGGGCCAGGCGCCTGGCCGTGGCCAGCATCGACGCGTCGGCGTCCACGCCCGCCACGGCGATCCCGTGGCGGGCCAGCTCAATCGCCACGCGCCCGGTGCCGCAGCCGGCGTCGAGCACGGTGGCGGGCGCGAAGGAGCGGACCAGCGCGGCCTCCCCATGGACGTCCTCCCCCTCGGCAGCGATGCGGTCGAACCGGGCCTGGTAATCGTCACCGTTCCACGTCATGCGATCACCGTGACACACCCGCCGCGCCGATCACAGACCCCCTTCCCGGCCCCGCCGCCCACGCCCGGCGTCCCATCCCGTCCGTACGGCCCGCCCCGGTGGGCCCTCCCTTCTCGGCCTCGGCCGCCGCCTCCTCACGCGCCCCGCCGGGCGTGGCCGCGGGGGCCGCCGGGGGTCTCGGTCACGGCCAGGGGGCCGTGGGTGTCGGTGCGCAGGACGGCCGCGCCGACGGAGCTGAGGGCGGCGAGGGTGCGCGGGGCCGGATGCCCGTAGCGGTTGTCCTCGCCGCAGCTGATCAGCGCGATCCTGGGACGCAACCGCGCCAGCAGCGGCGGATGCTGGGCCGCCGAACCGTGGTGCGCCACCTTCAGCACGTCCACCCGCGGCAGGCCGGGGTGGCGGGCCAGGAGGCGCTGCTGCGCCAAAGGCTCCAGGTCACCGGGCAGGAAGACGGTGAGGCCGCCGACGCGCACCAGCAACGTCACGCTGCTGTCGTTGGCCCCGAGCCCGCCGGTCCGCGCGTCCTCAGGAGGCCACAGCACCTCCCAGCTCAGCCCCTCCCCCACCCGGTACCGCTCGCCGGGGACCGCGACCCGCACCGGAATCCCGGCCTCGTCCGTCACCCGTGTGACGAAAGCGGCCTGCTCCACGGGCTCCCGCACCCCCGAGGTCCGCACCGCGTCCACCGCACGACCGCGCAGCACACCCGGCAACCCGCCGACATGGTCGGCGTGAAAATGCGTGAGCACCAGCAGCGGAACGTGCCGCACACCGAGCCCGTGCAGACACCGGTCGACAGCCCCAGGCTCCGGGCCGGCGTCGATCACCACGGCCCGACCGGGCCCGGCCGCGAGCACGAGCGCGTCCCCCTGACCGACGTCGCAGGCCACGACCCGCCAGCCCGGCGGCGGCCAGCCGGTCAGGAGCCGGGTCAGGGGCGGCGGCCTGAGCACGGCCAGCAGGATCAGCAGCGCGCACGCCGCCGCGACCCACGGCCGACCCGGAATCCGCCGTACGACCGGCACGCAGACGAGCGTCGCCCCGGCCAGCAGCGCCGCGCCCCACCAGCCGCCCGGCCAGCTCGACTCGGCTCCCGGCAGGGCCGCCCCGGTCCTGGCGACGGCCGCGATCCAGCGCACCGGCCACCCGGCGAGGCCCACGAGCGCCTCGGCGGGTCCCGGTGCCAGGGGCGCCAGGGCCATCGCGGCCCAGCCCAGCACGATCACCGGGGCGACGGCGGGCCCGGCGAGCAGGTTGCAGGGCACGGCCACCAGGCTGGTGCTCGCGGCGAACACCGTGACCACCGGCGCGCACACGATGTGCGCGGCCAGGGCCGCGGCCAGGGCCTCCGCGAGCCACGCGGGCACGCGGCGGCGACGCAGCGCGTCCGCCCAGGGCTGTGCGAGGATCAGCAGCGCGCCGGTCGCGAGCACCGAGAGCAGGAACCCGAACGACCTGGCCAGTTCTGGCCGGTACAGCACCAGCAGGAGTACCCCGGCCGCGAGCGCGGGCAGCAGCGTGCGGCGCCTGCCGGTGGCGAGGGCCAGGAGCGCGATGCCCGCGCAGGCGGCGGCCCGCAGCACGCTGGGATCGGGTCGGCACACGAGGACGAACGCCGCCACCAGCACGCCGCCCAGTACGGCCGTCGGCCGCAGGGGTATGCCCAGCCGTGCGGCGAGGCCGCGCCGTTCCGCCAGGGACGCGGTGCCCTGCCTGCCCAGCAGCACCCCGAGCACGATCGCCACCTGGCTGCCGCTGACGGCCACCAGGTGGGTGAGCCCGCTGGCCTCAACGGCCTCGTGCAGGTCGGCGGGGACGCGCGAGTCGTCCCCGATGACCAGCGCGGGCAGCAGCGTGGCGGCGTCGCCGGGCAGGCCGGAGGCCGCCTCCCTGAGCCCGGCGCGCAGCCGCCCCGCGAACCGGTGCCGCGCGTCCGGCTCCTGTGTCACCCGCGGCGGCCCCGACTCGCGCACGCGGAGCACGGCCGCCAGCTCCCACGTCCGGCCGGGCATCGGCGGCACGACGCGGGCGGCGACGTCGAGTCGGGCCGACGGCAGCAACGACAGCCAGGCGTCCGGCCGTTCGGCGTGGACGACCAGCAGAACGCGGTCGGTGAGCGCCCGTTCGCCGCCGTCAGCCGAGCGCAGCCGCGTGACCTCGGCCGGCAGGAGCACCGGGCGCCGCGCCTGTCCCGCGGTGCCCGGCCGCTCCCGGGGGCGCGTCGGGTCGCCGGTGACCCGGACCTCGACCCGCACCCGTTCCCCCGTGAGGCCGGGCAGGGGCCCGGCCCGCGCGGCGGCCCCGTGCAACCCGGCCACCGTGCCCCCGGCCGCCCCGCAGAGCAGGGCCGCGGCCACCGCCACGGCCAGCGGACGGGACCGGCCGTGCGCCGCCGCCCACCACAGGGCGCCGCCTGCGGCCGTCAGGCAGCAGACGGTGCCCAGGACGACGGACCGCCCCGGCGCGGTCAGCGCCACGGCCGCCGCCGCCCAGGCCGCGGCGGCGGGCAGCACGAGGCGCAGGTCGGCGGGCCACGGGCGGGCGGAAGGCGGCACCGCCCGCGCGCCGGTGCCGGCCGTGCGCCGCCGGGCCGGGCCGGCCGACGGGGCGGCGGGCGCGGGCGCGCGGTCAGGGGGTGACACGGTCCCTCAACTCCGCCAGCCGCCGTTCCCCGATGCCGGTGACCTCGCCCAGTTGCTCGACGGAGGTGAACGCGCCCCGCTCCGTCCGGTAGGCCACGATCCGCCCGGCCAGGACGGGGCCGACACCCGGCAGGTCCTGCAACTGCTCCGCCGTGGCGGTGTTCAGGCTGATCGGGGCCCCGGGGGTGCTCGCGCCGGGCGCGCCGGTCGGGGGCGGGGCCGCCTGCGGCTCGCCCCCGACCAGCACTTGTTCACCGTCGACGAGGACCCGGGCGCGGTTGATGCCGTCGGCCGCGTCGCCCGGGGCGCCGCCGGCGGCCTCGATCGCGTCGGACACGCGCGCCCCGGCGGGCAGCGTGTACACCCCTGGCTCCCGTACCTCGCCCGCCACGTCGACGACGACGCCAGGGGACGAGGCAGCCGGTGGGTCCGGCGGCGCCGCGGGGTCGCCCTCGGCGGCGCCGGGCGGCGCCGCCGAGGAGGCCGCGGGCTCGGCCGGGCGCGCCGTCGTCCCGGCGGCGGCCTGCTCGACGGCGGCCACCTGCCGGGGTCGGCCCGACCACCAGTGGTGGACGGCGAAGCCGGTGGCGACGAGCAGCACCACGCACAGTGCGGCGACGGCGCGTGGCTCAAGTCCGCAGCGGAGCCGGCACCAGGACGGCAGCCGCTCCCCCAGTGCCAGCCGTGCCCGCCGCCGCCAGGGCAGCGGCACGCCCGGCGGCTCCCGGCCGCCGTAAGCCGCCTCGGCCGCCTCGGCCGCCTCGGCCGCCTCGGCCGCGTCACCCGCCGCCGGTGCCGGCTCTCGCGCGGCCGGTACCGGCGGATCGGCCGGGACCGGTGGTTGCGCCCGGGTCGGTGGGTCTGCCTGCGGCGATGGGTCTGCCCGGGGCAGCGGCCCGGCGGTCCCGTCCGGGAACAGCGCCGCGGCGCGGCTGCGTGCCGCATCGGTGCGTGCGGCCCGGGTGCGGACCAGTCGGCTGTGCGGGGCCCGGCGGCCGGGCCCGGTGCCGCCCCGGCGGCCGGGGCCTGGACCGGCTTTGGCACGGCGGTGTGCTCGCGTCTCCATGACTACGGAGAGTAGTCACGCGGCGTGGAGGTCGGCGGCCCGCGGGGAAATCTGTGGATGACCGGGGCGTTGTGGATAAGTCCGTCACTCGTGCGAGTGAGGCGACCGTCGGCCGCGCCGGGCCACTGCCCCTGCGGGCGGGCCCCGGCTCCGGCCGCGAACGTTCGCGCGGCCGCCGGGCGTTGGGCCCACCGGTCCACCGGCCCACCGGCCATCGCCGCACCGGCAGTGGCACCGGGCCACGCGGGTCGGCCACGCCGCACACGCCCGGCCGCAGACGAACAGACGAACAGACGGCCAGGACAGCCAGGACAGCCAGACGAACAGACGACAGGCCGACAGGACGGCCATGTGGACAGGCAGCCGGGCGAACAGACAGGCGGTGCGGCACACGGCCTCCCGGCCGATTCGGCCGACGCCGCGCCACCCGCCCGCCCCGGCCTGCGCCCCGCCACGCGCACCCGCGACGCCACGCGGACCGGACCCGCCGCGCCCGCCGCCGCGTTCAGTGCGGGGCGACGACCGCGCCGAGGAGTCCGGGTCCCGTGTGCGCGCCGAGCACGGCGCCCACCTCGCTCACGTGCAGGTCGACGAGCCCGGGCAGCCGGTCGCGCAGGCGCTGGGCGAGCTGCGCCGCGCGTTCCCCCGCCGCCAGGTGGTGCACGGCCACGTCGACGGGGCCCGAGCCCGCGTGCGCGACGGCGAGTTCTTCGAGCCTGGCGATGGCCCGCGACGCCGTCCTGACGCGTTCGAGCGGCTCGACCCGGCCCTCGGAGAGCCGCAGCAGCGGCTTCACCGCGAGCGCCGAGCCGAACAGCGCCTGCGCCGCGCCGATGCGGCCACCGCGCCGCAGGTGTTCGAGCGTGTCGACATAGAAATACGCGCGGGTGGCCTCCGCGCGCTTGACCGCCGCCGCGACCGCGTCGTCCGCCGTGCCGCCGGCCGCCGCGGTCTCCGCCGCCGCCAGCACGCTGAAGCCCAGGGCCATCGCGACCATCCCGCTGTCCACCACGCTGACCGGGACCGGCGCGCGGCGCGCGGCCACGACCGCGGCGTCGTACGTTCCCGAGATCTCCGAGGACAGGTGGAGGGAGACGACCCCTGCCGCGCCCGCGTCGGCCGCCGCGCGGTACGCGGCGGCGAACGCCTCGGGCGCGGGCCGCGAGGTCGTGACCGGCTGCCGCTGCTGCAACGCCTGTTCCAGTCGCCGCGCGGCCTCCTCGGTGCCGTCCTCGTACGCGGCCCCGCCGAGCACGACCGTCAGGGGAACGACGGTGAGCACGTGGCGGGCGACGGCCGGCGGCGGCAGGTAGGCCGTGGAATCCGTGACAATGGCGAGGGAACGGGACATGGCACGGAGACTAGCGGAGCGTGCTGCCATGGCCCCGGCCGCAGGTGACGGCCGGTGCCCGTGAACGGCCCGCGTCCGCCGGCGGGCCCGCGGGATGTCGGACGCCTCCGGACGGCGCCGGGCCCGGACGGGACCTACACCCCACCGGCGTCCCGGCGCCGGGGCCCTGGCTCCGGTTCCGCTTCGCGTCCGGTGCCCCACGGCATTCCGCCGGGGCCCTCGGCCCCGGCTCCGCCCAGTTCCCCTGCCGCCGCTCCCGGCTCACGCGGGCCCGGCGCCGCCGGCGCCTCCGCGGCACCTGGCGCCTCCCGGACACCCTGCGCCCCACGGGCCCCGGGCGGCTCCGGCACCGCGCGGGCGCCGTCGTTCGCGCCGCCGGAGCCCTCCACGGGCGCCCAGTGCCGCAGCGCGCTCGCCTCCATGTCGATGTGCTGGCGCAGCGTGTCGAACGCCTCCGCGTCGTGCCGCCTGGCCCGGTCCTGCGCGGCGAAACGCAGCGCCTCCGCGGAACGCTTGATGTCCTCGGCCCGCTTCCTCAGCTCCGGCAGGCCGGCGGATACGCGCGCCCGGGACGGTTCGCCCGACATCAGCGCGCCCATCTCGCCGTCCAGGTGCCGGTGATGCTCTTCGAGTTGGCGGAAGAGGGCCAGCGCCTCGCCCAGCGCCGGGTCGTCCGCCGAGCCGAGCCGCAGGGTGTTGCGCGTGCCCTCGATGCAGGCCCGCAGCTCCCTGCGGGTGCGCGCCAGCTCGCCCACCGGGCCCGGCTGCGCGGAACGCGCGGCCAGCGTGGCATCGCCGATCGTGCGGCGCACCTCACGCCCGGCGCGCTCGATGCCGCGTCTGGCGGCGCGCACGCCGCGTACCACCGCGAGCGCGAACACCGCGAACACCAGGAGCGACAGCCCCAGCAGGACGAAAGCTATCTCCATAAGTCCCCAGGGTAGGACGCCGCGCGCCGTTCGGGCCGCCACCGGACCGGAATCCGCCACCGGACCGCGGGCCGGGCGCGGCGGGAGCCGCGGCCCGCGGCGGTGTGTTCATGCTGGAACGCGCGTGATCACGCGGGAACGATGTTCACCAGCTTCGGAGCGCGCACGATCACCTTGCGGACGCCCGCGCCGCCCAGCGCGTCGACGACGGCCGGGGCGTTCATCGCCAGCGTCTCCAGTTCGCTCTCGGACACCTCGGGGGACACCTCAAGCCTGGCCCGCACCTTGCCCCGGATCTGCACCACGCACGTGACCGTCTCGTCGACCAGGTGGGCCGGGTCCGCGACGGGGAAGGGCGCGGCCGTCACGCTGCCCTCGTGCCCCAGCCGGTGCCACAGCTCCTCGGCGATGTGCGGCGCCAGCGGCGCGATCAGCAGCACCAGCGTCTCCGCCGCCGCGCGCGGCACGCGGTCCGCCTTGGTGACGTGGTTGTTCAGCTCGGTGATCTTGGCGATGGCGGTGTTGAAGCGCAGCTGGGCCAGGTCCTTGTCGACGCCGTCGATCGCCCTGTGCATGGCCCGCAGCGTCGCCTCGTCCGGCTCCTCGTCGACCACGGACACCTCGCCCGTGGCCTCGTCGAGCACGTTGCGCCACAGCCGTTGCAGCAGCCGGAACTGGCCGACCACCGCGCGCGTCTCCCACGGCCTCGACACGTCGAGCGGGCCCATCGCCATTTCGTAGAGGCGCAGGGTGTCCGCCCCGTACGCGGCGAAGATCTCGTCCGGGGACACCACGTTCTTCAGCGACTTGCCGATCTTGCCGAGCTCGCGGGACACGGGCTCGCCGGCGTGGTACCACGCGCCGTCGCGCTCCTCGACCTCGGCGGCGGGCACGGGGAAACCGCGGCTGTCGCGGTACACGTACGCCTGGATCATGCCCTGGTTGAACAGCTTGTGGTACGGCTCGGCCGAGGACACGTGCCCCAGGTCGAACAGCACCTTCTGCCAGAACCGCGCGTACAGCAGGTGCAGAACGGCGTGCTCCGCGCCGCCGATGTACAGGTCGACGCCGCCGGTGGGCGCGCCCTCGCGCGGGCCCATCCAGTAGCGCTCGATGTCCGGGTCGACCAGCTTCTCGTCGTTCGAGGGGTCGAGGTAGCGCAGCTGGTACCAGCAGGAACCGGCCCAGTTGGGCATGGTGTTGGTCTCGCGCCGGTACTTCTTCGGCCCGTCGCCCAGGTCGAGGGTGACGTTCACCCAGTCCTCGTTGCGCGACAGCGGCGTCTCCGGGCTGGTGTCGGCGTCCTCCGGGTCGAACGTGCGCGGCGCGTAGTCGTCGACCTCGGGCAGTTCGAGCGGCAGCATCGACTCCGGCAGCGCGTGCGCGACGCCGTCCTCGTCGTAGACGATCGGGAACGGCTCGCCCCAGTAGCGCTGGCGGCTGAACAGCCAGTCGCGCAGGCGGAAGTTCACCGTGCCCTCGCCGAGGCCCCGTTCGGCCAGCCAGGCGTTGATCCGCTCCTTCGCCGCGGCCACGTCCAGGCCGTCGAGCGACAGGCCCTCGGCGGACGAGCCCGCGAGCGCCGTGGAGTTGATGATTCGGGCGTCCTTCGCGTCGAACGACTCCTCCCACGTGGCGGGGTCGGTGCCGCGCCCGTCGGCCGGTTCGACGACGCAGCGCATCGGCAGGTCGAAGGCGCGCGCGAACGCGAAGTCCCTGCTGTCGTGCGCCGGAACGGCCATGATCGCGCCGGTGCCGTAGCCGAGCAGCACGTAGTCGGCGATGAACACGGGGATCTGCTCCCCGGTGGCCGGGTTGACGGCCCACGCGCCGGTGAAGACGCCGGTCTTCTCCCGCGTCTCGGCCTGGCGTTCGACGTCGGACTTGGCCGCGGCCTGCTTGCGGTAGGCGGCGACGGCGTCGGCCGGCGTGGCGTGCCCGCCGGTCCACGCCTGCCGCGTGCCCTCGGGCCAGGCGGCGGGGACGACGCCGTCGATCAGCGGGTGTTCGGGGGCCAGCACCATGTAGGTGGCGCCGAACAGGGTGTCCTGGCGCGTGGTGAAGACGGTGATCCGCTCACCGTCCGCCCCGGCCAGGGGGAAGTCCAGCCTGGCGCCCACGGAGCGGCCGATCCAGTTGCGCTGCTGCAACTTGATGGCCTCGGGCCAGTCGACCGTGTCCAGGTCGTTGATGAGGCGGTCGGCGTAGGCGGTGATGCGCATGTTCCACTGGCGCAGCTTCGCCTTGAACACGGGGAAGTTGCCGCGTTCCGAACGGCCGTCCGCCGTCACCTCCTCGTTGGCCAGCACGGTGCCGAGGCCGGGGCACCAGTTCACCGGCGCGTCCGAGGCGTAGGCCAGCCGGTGGCCGCTGAGCACGTCGGCGCGCTCGGCCGCGGTCAGCTCGGCCCAGGGCCGCCCGTCCGGGGTCGGCCGCGAGCCGTCCGCGAACTGCCGCACGAGTTCGGCGATCGGCCGGGCGCGCCCGGCCTCCGGGTCGTACCAGGAGTCGAAGATCTGGAGGAAGATCCACTGGGTCCAGCGGTAGTAGTCCGGATCGATGGTGGCGAACGAACGCCGCTGGTCGTAGCCGAGCCCCAGGCGGCGCAGCTGGGTGCGGTAGGTGCGGATGTTCGCCTCGGTCGACACCCGCGGGTGGGTCCCGGTCTGCACGGCGTACTGCTCCGCGGGCAGCCCGAAGGCGTCGAAGCCCAGGGTGTGCAGCACGTTGTGCCCGGTCATCCGCTGGTGGCGGGCGTAGACGTCGGTGGCGATGTAGCCAAGCGGGTGGCCCACGTGCAGCCCGGCGCCCGAGGGGTAGGGGAACATGTCCATGATGAACTTCGTGGGCCGCTGGGCGCGCCCCGAGTCGTCCGCCAGGTCCCCGGCCGGGTTGGGGGTCTCGTACGTGCCCTCGCGCTCCCAGTAGTCCTGCCAGCGTGCCTCGATGTCCGCGGCCAGGGCGGCGTCGTACCTGTGTGTCTCGCTCATCGTCCTCGAAGCTCCATCGATCGTCATCTGCCCCGCAATGAAAAAACCCCTCGCACAGGAGGGGTGGCCGCGCCGACGTCGCTCGTGGTCAGCGCGGCCGCGTAAGCAGAAGGCGTACAGCACGCATGGCCACAGGGTAGCGCACCCGCCCATACCACGGCCGGGCCGGGCCCCCGCGTGACCGCGCGCGGGGACCGGCGGCCGAAGGCCAGGTCAGGCGAGCGCCCCGGCCACTTCGTCGCGCAGGCGGGGCAGCATGTCGTGGAGGACGCCGGGGCACAGCGTGGAGCCGAAGTCCTTGTGGCCGTAGATCTCGGCCGAGGGGATGCCGTACTGGGCGCACACGAACGCGCACAGCCCCACCAGCACCTCCCACTGCGCGTCCGGGGGCGTGGCGCCGTCGTGGTAGGCGCCCTCGTTGGCGATGCCGATGCCCAGGTTGTTCTGTCCCGAGGTGTGCGACCCCAGCACGAATCCGGTGCCGCCGAGCAGGGTCTCCAGGCTCCGGTGCCGCCCCTCGGTGATCCAGCCGCCGCGGCTGACGAGGAAGTGGTAGCCGGTGTCGACCCAGCCGTTGTCGTCCATGTGCAGGTCCTGCACCCAGTGCGCGTGCGCGTGGGCCCGCTCGCGGGAGAAGTCCCGCGCGTTGTCGCTGACCGTGTGGTGCACGATGATCATGCTCGGCCGGTGGCGCAGCACGGAGATGGCGCCGTCCGGGGGGCGCGCGTTCCACTGGGCCGTCCCGTCGATGTCGGGTTCGACGGGCTGCGCCGCGCGGGCGTGGCCCGGGACGGCGACGGCGGCCGCCGCGGCGGCGGTGCCGGTGACGGCGGCGAGCAGGGTGCGGCGCCTGACCGGCCGGATCGAGAGGTCGCGGACCACGGGTGCTCCTTCGAGAACGGGGCGGAGCCGGCCGCCGTGGGCCGGCTCCGCCGCGAGCGTGGGGGTTTCTCGGGGCGTGGTGCTGCCCGGCCCCGCCGCTCCCCGCCCGGGCCGGCCGGGCGGGGGCGTCGCCGGGGCGACGGGGGGTGGCGCGGGGTCAGGGCGTGTTGTTGGCGAGGGCGAGCAGGCGGTCCCGCGAGCCGTTGAACTTGTTGCGGTCCACATCGCCCGAGATGCCGCTGACCCGGCCGGTGGCCGTGTACTGCCAGGCGGTCCAGGTCGGGAACCCGGCGGGGATGGTCGGGCTGCCCGTGGTCCAGTGGGCGACCCACAGCGGGGCCTTCGCGGACATGCCGGTCCAGTTGCCCGTGCAGGTGTTCCACCAGCTCGCCGTGGTGTAGATGACGATGTCCCGGGTGGTGCGGGACTTGTAGGTGGCGTGGAAGTCGTTGATCCAGTTCCGCATCTGGGTGGTGGACAGGCCGTAGCACTGCGCGCCGTAGGGGTTGTGCTCGATGTCGAGCACGCCGGGCAGCGTCAGGTTGTCACGGGACCAGGCTCCGCCGTTCGACGCGAAGTAGTTCGCCTGGACCGCGCCGCTCGACACATCGGGGCGGGCGAAGTGGTAGGCCCCGCGGATGACGCCGGCGGCGTGGGCCGCCGGGTAGTTGGTGTTGAACCGCGAGTCCTTGAAGTTCGTGCCCTCGGTGGCCTTCATCCAGGCGAACTGGATACCGGCGTTGCGCACGGAGGTCCAGTTGATCGAGCCCTGCCAGTGCGAGACGTCGATGCCCTGGACGCCGGTGGTGTCGAGCGGGACCGGCGCGTCGGCGGTCGGGTCCTCGCCCTCGTGGATGAGCGTTCCCGCACCCATGAACGCCTGCCCCGGCTCGATCGAGCCGATCGCGGGCCGGTTGCCCGCGCCGGCGGGGTTCTCGTCCGAGGGGGCCGCGCCCGCGGCCGACGGGGTGGTCAGCAGCAGGGCGATGACGGCCGTGAACACGCCGGTCACGAGGGCCGCTCGCCTGCGGAGCGCCGGGTGGGGGGATCTCGGGGAAAGCATCACTGACTCCTGGTACGTCGTGGACTGGGGGGACGGATCAGCAGCGTTTTGACGCGGTCACGTCATTAGTGACGCACGTAGACCCCGCCATCGGGAAGGGCTTCCGGGAGCCCTCTATGGTCTAACCCTGTGAAAAACAGATGCGCCTGCGGCGATGACACGCGGAAAAGATGAATTTTCACCTCTGAAGGCCCCCCGTGGGAGGACAGCCGGGCAGCGGCACGCGGGGTGCGGGCAGCCACTCGGGGCCCGTCGGCCTCGCACCCGGTCCACCGCGCGCCGGGCGCGGGCAAGCATGGGCAGGCGCGTGACGGAAACGGCGCGCCCCCGGCGCCCGGAAAGCGCGGCTTCCTGCGCCCGCGCCACGGCCTCACCCGAACGCGGGCACCCCGGCCGGCCGGTCCGCTCCCCGTCCTATTTCACGTGCGAACGCGGGGGCGGCCCCCTTAGCATGGAGGGCGCAGTCGGCCGGAAGGCCGGGAGCCGTTGACCGAGGAGACCAGACGTGGCGGGTGACGACGACATCTCCGGGTGATACCCGGGGCTGACCGGCCATGGGGAGGCGCGAGGCGCCGCCGTGGCCCGTTCGGCATGCCGTCCTCCTCGTTTCGCCCTTCCCTGCTCCGGTCGGCGGGCGGCCTTCGCTCACCCGCCTCGTCCCCGAGGTCTTCCTTCCATGTCCGACGCGTTCATCGTCTGCTCGCGGCTGTCCTTCTCCTGGCCCGACGACACCCCCGTCTTCCGCGACCTGTCCTTCACCGTCCCCGCCGGGCGCACCGGGCTCGTCGCGCCGAACGGCGCGGGCAAGAGCACCCTGCTCAAACTCATCGCCGGCGAGCTCAGGCCCACCCGGGGCAGCGTGTCCGTCGGCGGCGTCCTCGGGTACCTGCCCCAGCACCTGCCGCTCGCGACGGGCACGACGGTGGCCGAGGTGCTCGGCATCGCCCCGGTGATCCGGGCCCTGGACGCCATCGAGTCGGGGGACGCGAGCGAGGAGCACTTCGCCGCCGTCGGCGACGACTGGGACGTGGAGGAACGCACCCGCGCCCAGCTCGACCGGCTCGGGCTCGGCGGCCTCGCCCTCGACCGCCCCCTCGGCACGCTCAGCGGCGGGCAGATCGTGTCCCTCGGCCTCGCCGCCCAGCTGCTGAGGCGGCCGGACGTGCTGCTGCTCGACGAGCCGACCAACAACCTCGACCTCGACGCGCGCCTGCGGCTGTACGCGGCGCTCGACGACTGGCACGGCTGCCTCCTGCTGGTGGCCCACGACCGGGCGCTGCTCGACCGGATGGACCGCGTCGCGGAGCTGCACCCCGGCGAAGTCCGCCTGCACGGCGGCAACTTCACCGCCTACCAGGAGAACGTCAGGGCGGCGCGCGAGGTCGCGGAGCGCGCCATGCGCAGCGCCCGGCAGGACGTCAGGCGCGAGAAGCGCGAGATGCAGCAGGCCCGCGAGCGCGCGGAGCGCCGCGCGGGCAACGCCGCCCGCACCCTCGGCAGCGCGGGGCTGCCGCGCATCGTGGCCGGCGGGCTCAAGCGGAGCGCCCAGGAGTCAGCGGGCAAGGCGCGCGAGACGCATGCCGCGCGCGTCGAGGAGGCGAGGGCGCGGCTGGACGAGGCGAGCCGCGCGCTGCGCGAGGACGACAGGATCGTCGTCGAACTGCCGGACACGGCCGTGCCCGCGGGACGCGTGCTGTTCACCGGCGAGGGGCTGCGCGTGGCGCGCGGCGGGCACGCCCTGTTCGGGGAGCGAGGCGCGGGCCTGGCGATCCGCGGGCCCGAGCGCATCGCCCTGACCGGCCCGAACGGCGCGGGCAAGTCGACCCTGCTGCGGCTGATCAGCGGCGACCTCGACCCCGCGGCCGGCGAGGCGCGGCGCTTCGACGGCCGGATCGCGTACCTGTCCCAGCGGCTCGACCTGCTCGACCAGGACCGCACCGTCGCGGAGAACCTGGCCGCGTTCGCGCCCGGGGCCTCGGAGGACCGGCGCACGCGGCTCCTGGCCCGTTTCCTCTTCCGCGGCGACCGCAGGCACCTGCCGGTCGGCGTCCTGTCGGGCGGCGAGCGGCTGCGGGCCACGCTGGCCTGCGTGCTGTGCGCCGAGCCGGCCCCGCAGCTGCTGCTGCTCGACGAACCCACCAACAACCTCGACCTGGTGAGCGTCGCCCAGCTGGAGAGCGCGCTGGTCGCCTACCGGGGCGCGTTCGTGGTGGTCAGCCACGACGAGCACTTCCTCACCGCGATCGGCGTCGACCGGAGGCTGCGGCTGGCCGGGGGCGTGCTCGTCGACGAGCCCGTCGGCCCGGGCGGGCCCGGCGGCGCCTGACCCGCGGCCGGCCGGTCCCTCCCGGGGCCGGCCGGCCCGGGGACCGCGCCCGCACGACCCGTCGACCGCGTCGACCCCGCGCTGCTCGTCTCCTCGTCTCCTCGTCTCCTCGCCCCCTGCCCCGCCGCCGTGGCCGGCGGCCGAACCCCCTGGTGGTACCCGTGCACCCGACCGCTCTGACCGCCCACGACCTCGTCCGCCTCCTCGGAGCCCGCCGCGTGCTCGACGGCGTGAGCCTCACCGCCGCGCCCGGCCACCGCATCGGGCTGATCGGCGAGAACGGGGCCGGCAAGTCGACCCTGCTGCGGCTGCTCGCCGGCGCGGACCAGCCCGACGCGGGCACCGTCGAACGGCCCGCGCGCCTCGGCTATCTGCGTCAGGAGATGCCGTTCGACGGTTCCGCGACGATCGCCGACGTGCTGGACGACGCGCTGCGCGAGGCGCGTGCCGACCTCGCCGCGCTCGACCGGCTCGCCGGAGAACTGGCCGCCGCGCCGCAGGACTCGCCGGAGCACGCCGCCGCGCTCGCCGCCTACGGCGAGCGTCTTGAGCGCGCCGAGCGGCACGAGGTCTGGGACGCCGACCGGCGGGCCGGCGTCGTGCTCGCCGGGCTCGGACTCGGCGGCGTGCCGCACGCCCGGACGCTCGCGAGCCTGTCCGGCGGGCAGCGCGCCCGGCTCGCGCTGGCCGCGCTGCTCACCCGGCGGCCGGACGCGTTGCTGCTCGACGAGCCGACCAACCACCTCGACGACGATGCCGCGGCCTTCCTGGAAGGGCAGTTGCGCGCGTTCCCCGGCGTGCTGGTGGCGGCGAGCCACGACCGCGCGTTCCTCGACGCCGTCTGCACGGACATCGTCGACCTCGACCCGGCGCCAGGCGGCCCCACCCGGTACGGCGGCACCTACAGCGACTACCGGGTGCGGCAGCTCGCGGACCGCGAGCGGTGGCGGCGGCAGTACGCCGACGAGCAGGAGCGGATCACCGCACTCCGGCGCGCGGTCTCGGTGACCGCGCCCCGGGTCGCGCCCGGGCGTGCGCCCCGCGACAGCGAGCGCATGGGGTACGACCACAGCGGTGGCCGGGTGCAGAACCAGATCGCGCGCCGAGTGCGCAACGCCGCGCGCCGGCTCGCCGAGTTGGAACGCGCGCAGGTGCCCGAGCCTCCCGAGCCGTTGCGCCTGCGGACGGACGCGCTCACGGCCGAGGCCGGGGACGGCACGCTCGTGGCGCTGCGGCACGTCCGCGTCCCGGGCCGGCTCGCCGTCGACCGGCTGGACGTGCGGTCCACGGAACGCCTGCTGGTGACCGGCCGGAACGGGGCCGGCAAGTCGACGCTCCTCGCGGTCCTCGCCGGGCACCTCGCCGCGTCGGGCGAGGTCAGGCGGCGGCGCGGCCTCACGGTCGGCCTGCTCGCCCAGGACACCGCGTTCGGCCGGCCGGAGCGGACCGCCCGCGCCACCTACGAGCTGGCGCTCGGCCCCGAGCGCGCCGCCGCCGTTCCCCTGCGGACGCTCGGGCTGCTCGACGAGAGCGCCATGGACCGGGCCGTCGGGGAACTCTCCGTCGGCCAGCGCCGCCGACTGGCCCTGGCCCTGCTCGTGGCGCGCCCGCCGCAGCTGCTGCTCCTCGACGAGCCGACCAACCACCTGTCGCCCGCGCTGGCCGACGAGTTGACCGAGGCCCTGGGCCCCGGCCCCGGCGCCGTCGTGGTCACGGGGCACGACCGCAGACTGCGCGCCCGCTGGCAAGGAGCGCAGTTGGCGCTGTGCGCGCCCGGCGCACGCGCCGGGCGGCCCGGATAGGGTCCCGGGAAGCACCGCGCACGACGAGCGACACATGGGACGGGACGATGGACGTGCACTCCGACGGCCGAAGCGGCGGCACCGCCGACAAGATCCCCGACAGCCTCCCCGACGACTCCCCCGACCATGTCCCCGGGGGCGACTCCGGTGACACCACGGGCGACCTCGCCCACGACAGCACCGAGAGCGGCCCCGGCGGCTCCGACAACGGCGTCCCGACCGACGACCCGAAGGCCCTCGACTACAACGGCTGGCTGTTCTGGCAGCGCGCCGACGAGGAGCAGCGAGCGGCCCAGCGCGAACGCCAGCGGGCGCTGACCGAGCAGTGCGGCGCCGAGATCGGCCCGCGCACCTTCCTCTCCCCGCTCGCCATGATCAGCCCGACCGTCCTGCGGATCGGCGCCGACTCCTACATCGCCGCGCACGCCTACGTGACCGGCACGCTGAACGCGGGGAACGACTGCACCGTCAACCCGTTCACCGTGGTCAGGGGCACCGTCACCCTGGGCAGCGGCGTGCGGATCGGCGCCCACGCCTCGATCCTCGGCTTCAACCACTCCATGGCGCCCGACCGGCCGGTCTTCCGCCAGCCGGTCACGGAACGGGGCATCACCATCGGGGACGACGTGTGGATCGGCTCGAACGCCGTCGTGGTGGACGGCGTCACGATCGGCTCGCACGCCGTCGTCGGCGCGGGCGCCGTGGTCACCCGGGACGTGCCCGAGTGGGCCGTCGTCGCAGGGAACCCGGCACGTTTCATACGCGACCGGCGCACGCCCAAGAGCGCGGCCCGTTCGGCACGCGCCGCCCTCGCCGACCGGCTGGCCGCGTTCGCCGAACGGGCCGCGGCCCAGGCGGACGCCGTCGTGGCACGCTGCTGGGAGCCGGCGGCGACCGCGCCCGACGGCACGGCCACCGGCCGATACGTGGACGCGCCCGGCGCGCCCGCGACCTTGCGCGCCCATGCCGACGCGGTCGAGATCACGTACCTGCTCGCCGGGCGGGCGCCCGTGCAGCTGCCCGTGGCCGACCACGTCAGGCGGCTGCGGCAGAACCAGGACCCCCGCACCGGGCTCACCCCGCCGCTCGACGCGGACGGCGGGCACGGTCCCGCGCCGACCGGGTTCGAGGACGGCGCCGCCCACTACCACGTGCTCAGCCTCGGCTACGCCCTCGACCTGCTCGGGTCCCGTTTCGAGTACCCCGTGGCCGCGGTGGCGCGCATGCTGCCCGAGGAGCTGATCGCGTTCGTCGACGGCCTGCCGTGGCAGCGGTCGGGCTGGGGGGCGGGGGCCGGGGTCGACACGATCGGCACCGCGCTGATGTGGAACCTGCGCCGCGGCCGGGAGCCGGCGGCGGGCGAACGGGCGGGCGTGGACGCGTTCTTCGGCCGCCTCCTCACCCACTGCCACCCCGACACCGGCATGTGGTCCCGGCCCAGGCCCGCCGACGGGCTGCTCCAGCCGGTCAACGGCTACTACCGCGCCACCCGCGGCTCGTTCGCGCAGTTCGGGCTGCCGGTCCCGCATCCGGAGCGCGCGATCGACACCGTGCTCCGGCACGCGGCCGACGCGCGGCACTTCGGGCCGGGCCGCAGCACGGCCTGCAACGTGCTCGACGTGGCGCACCCGCTGTGGCTGACCGGGCGGCAGACCTCCCACCGCGCGACGGAGGCCGAGGAGTGGGCGCTGGGCCAGATCGACGGCCTCATCGCCACCTGGACCGACGGCCAGGGCTTCCCGTTCCGCGTGCCGCCGCTGAGCGGCCCGTCCCACGCCGAGCACCGCCCGGGCCTCCAGGGCACCGAGATGTGGCTGGCCACGCTCTGGTACCTGGCCGACCTCGCGGGCCTCGCGGAATCGCTCGGCTACCGGCCGCGCGGCGTGCACCGCCCGGAACCCGCGGTCGACCTCGCGGCGCTGTAGGGACGCCCGTCAGCGGGAACGGCCCCGGCGGGAACGGCCGTCCGGGAGGGGCGGCCGTTCCGGCTGAGCGGCATCGGACGGCCGCCCGGGCGCGCGGACCGACGGCGCGCGCCCGGGCGTTCGCCCCGGTTCCCCGGCCGTGGTCAGCGCAGCAGCCGGGCCGGGACGGCATCGGCGAGCAGCCCGTAGCCGTACGGCGTGAGGTGCAGGTGGTCGCCGGTGTCGGCGGCGGGCAGCAGCCGGCCCGGCTCCGCCGGGTCGCGCACGGCCCGGTCGAAGTCGACCACCGCGTCGAACGTGCCGCTCTCGCGCACCCACGTGTTCACCGCCTGCCGCGTGGCCTCGCGCAGCCCGGCCGCGTCGTCGTACATGTCGTTCCCGCCGAACGGGGGCAGCGTCGCCCCGTACACGCGGATGCCCGCCGCGTGGGCGCGGGTGACGACCTGGTCGTAGGCGGCGAGCAGCTGGGCCTTGACCGCCGCCTGCGCCTCGGGGGTCGCCGCCGCCGTGCCGATGTCGTTGACGCCGTGAAAGACGATGAGCCATTCAACGCCGCTCTGCGCCAGCACGTCGCGGTCGAGGCGCGCGAGCAGGTTGGGTCCGAGCCCGTCGTTCAGCACCCGGTTGCCGCCGGCCGCCTGGTTGAGGATCGCCGTGCGGGCCGTGCCCGGCCTGGCGTTCAGGCGGTCGAACAACTGGTCGGGCCAGCGGTCGTTGCCGTTGGTCGTCGAGCCCCTGCCGTCGGTGAGCGAGTCGCCGACGACGACGGCCGCCGCGGTGGCGCGCGAGGCGCGCACCTCGACACCGCTCAGGAAGTACCAGTGGTCGGTGGGGGTGGCGCCCGGCAGGTCGCCGGCCGCGACGTGCTCGCCGGCCAGCAGGTGGGACGTGGTCCGCGAGCCCGGGTGCGAGGTGATGTCGTTGGACGCCTGCCCCTCGGCCAGGTAGGTCGTCACCGTCAGGTTGGCGCCGGACCGCACGGTGAACGGCAGTGGATCGGAGACCACCTGGGCGCCGACGGGCACCACGGTCGAGGGCGCGCCGTGGAAGGTGACCGGGCGCACGGAACCGGGTTCGACCGCGGCGGTCCCGGCCCGGCCGTCGCGCGGCAGGGCCACCGACACGGCGGTCAGGGGCAGCGGCGCGCCGCCGAAGGCGTTGGAGAAGCGCAGCCTGAGGTCGTCGCCGCCGACCGTCACGCGCACGGTCTGCCGCAGCGTCGCGTCCGCGAGGACGAGCCCGTCCCGGGTGAACGGCGCGGGCGGCATATTCCCCGGCTCGGTCAATTGCGGCATCGCGGTCCAGGTGTTCACCCAGTGCCGCACGCCGGCGCCCGGATTTCCCGTGCCCGACGCGCCGACGGCGGAAGAGGCGGCGAGAAGGGCGAATGCGAGAAATCCCGCGACGCCCAGTTGAAAGAACCACGGCTTTCTTTTCACGGCAACGCGCCCTTTCGTGGCACCGTCGGGGCAGCGGGCATCCCGGCACGTCGCCGCCGGTCGCACCGGCCCGGCACGGAAAAGAGAGGGAAGCACCACTGCGGCCTCGTGGAATGGCCATGACATTAGGGAAGCCTTTTGGGCGGGTCAAGTGCGCGGCGCGCCGAAAGATTTCCGAGCCCGGCGTCCCGGTGATTCGCACGCGCGCCCGCGACCGCCCGCGGAATTACCGTGAACGCGCCGCCCGTCGGGCCCCCGCGCCCAGGGCCCCGACACCCGTCTGCTGCCGCCCGCGGTCCCGGGCTGCCACGGTGTGCCCATGCCCTACCCCCTGGACCCCGAACTCGCCGCCGCCCTCGCGATGATGCCGGAGGTCGACATCTCCGACCTCGCGGCGGCGCGCGCCGCGCAGAAGGCCGAACTGTCCGCGCGGGCCGCCGCTGCCGACACCTCGGGCACGGTGGTGAAGGACGTCCGCGAGCCCGGCGTCGCGCTGCGCCTCTACCGGCCGGAACGGGCCGACGGACCACTGCCGTTGGTGTTCCGCGTGCACGGCGGCGGCTTCGTGCTCGGCGGCCCTGACGTCGACCACGAGACGAACCTGCGGCTGTGCCGCGCGCTGCCGGCCGTGATCGTCTCGCCCGACTACCGGCTCGCGCCCGAGCACCCGTTCCCCGCCGGCCTCGACGACTGCTATGCCGCGCTGCGCTGGGCCGCCGAGCACGCCTCGGGCCTCGGCTGCGACCCCGCCCGCGTCGCGGTGGCCGGGGACAGCGCGGGCGCCTGCCTCGCGACGGCCGTCGCGCTGCTCGCGCGGGACCGGGGCGGCCCGCGCATCGCGTTCCAGTACCTCGACAGCCCGGCGCTCGACGACCGGCTCGCCACGCCGAGCGCCCGCGCGTTCACCGACACGCCCGTGTGGAACCGGCGCAACGCGCGGCTGAGCTGGGCCGCGTACCTGGGCGACGGGGTGCCGGGCTCGCCCGGCGTGCCCGCCACCGCCGCCCCGGCCCGCGCGGACGCTGCCGCGCTCGCCGGCCTGCCGCCGGCGCACATCACCGTGATGGCGTTCGACCCGCTGCGGGACGAGGGCATCGACTACGCGCGGGCGCTGCTCACCGCGGGCGTGGCCGCGGAACTGCACCTGTTCCCCGGCACGTTCCACGGCGCGTCGCTGGTGCGGCACGCGGCCGTCGCGCGCCGGATGGCCGCCGAGGAGCTGGCCGTGCTGCGCCGGGCCCTCACGTGCTGACGGCGCCGCCCGCCGCGAGCCGCCAGGCGTGCAGGGCCAGTTGGGCGCGGAACCGGTCCCCGGGATCGCGCAGCCGCCAGCCGGCGGCCTCCTCGACCCGCGCCAGGCGCGCGGCCACCGAGCTGTGGTGCAGGTGCAGTTCGGCCGCGGCCCGGCGCAGCGACCCGGTGCGGCAGAACGCGGACAGCGCGGCGAGGTGCTGGGCCCCGCCGCCCGCCGCGACCTCCGCCAGGCGCGCCACCTCGGGCAGCGCGGCGAGCCGGGCCGCGGGCAGTTCGGCCAGCAGCGCGGCCGGGCCCAGTTCGTCGTGGCACGCGACCGCGTCGCCCGGCGGCCCCGCGGCCGTGAACCGGAGCGCGACGACGGCCTGTTCGAAGGACACGGCCGCGCGCGCCGCATCCGCCGCGCCGCCGACCCCCGCCCTGGTCCGGCCGCGCAGCGCCTCGCGCAGCGCGGCGGCCGGCGAGCCGCCCCCGGGGCGCTGCACCAGCGCCACGCCGTGCGCGCCGACCCGCGCCACGCGCACCGGCCCCGGCAGCGCGCCGCGGCCCAGCAGCGCGAGCGCGGCCACGTCCGGGTCCGCGGGCGCGGCCACCGCCACGACGCGCAGCGGCTCCTGCGGCGCGAGCCCGAGCAGCCGCAGCGCCCGCGCCCGGTCCGCGACGGCCTCGCGCGCGGACAGCGCCACCTCGACCAGAGCCGGGTCGGCCACGCGCAGGGGCCGCCCGACGGTGTGCGCGGCGATGGCCAGCCACTCGATGACCAGGTCGTCGAACGGGCCGGGACCGCCGGTCCTTTCGAGCCAGACGCACCCGGCGGGCCGCAACGCGGCCCGGCCGGAGACCCGTTCGGCCGGTCCCGCCGGGGCGGCGCCGTCAGGGTCCGAGCGGAACGTGCGCCCGTCGGGCAGTTCGAGCCCGGCCGGGCACTCCGCGAGACCGGCCGCCGACCGCACCAGCGCGGCGGGGTCGAGCCGGTCGGCCCCGAGCAGCGCCTGGAAGTGCGCGATCACGCGCACCGCCGCCGCCGCGTCGGCGTCGAGGGAGGAAAGGCGCAGCAGCAATCCCTTCACGAGCGCAAGTCTAGAAAAGTGAGCCGAAAGGACAAGAACATGTCCGTGAGAGGCGTGAAACGCGCGCGTGCGCTGTTCGCCGCCGTGGCCGGTGGCGTACTGCCGCTGCTGGCCGCCCTGTTGATGACCGCGCCGCCCGCGGCGGCGGCACAATTGACGGAAGTCACGAATTTCGGCAGCAATCCGAGCAATCTGCGGATGCACCTCTACGTGCCCGACAGCGTGCCGGCCAAGCCGGCCGTGGTCGTCGCCGTGCACTACTGCACCGGCTCGGGGCCCGCGTTCCACGCGAACACCGAATTCGCCTCGCTCGCCGACCGGTACGGCTTCGTCGTCGTCTACCCGTCGGCCACGCGCAGCGGCCAGTGCTTCGACGTGTCGTCTCCGCAGGCGCTGCGGCGCGGCGGCGGCAGCGACCCGGTCGGCATCATGTCCATGGTCGACCACGTGCTGCGCACCCGAGGCGGCGACCCGGAACGGGTTTTCGTCACCGGCGCCTCGTCGGGCGCGATGATGACGAACGTGCTCCTGGGCACCTATCCGGACGTGTTCCGAGCCGGGTCCGCGTTCATGGGCGTCCCGTTCGGCTGCTTCGCCACCACCGACGGGTCCGGCTGGAACAGCGCCTGCGCCAACGGCCAGATCAGCCGCACCCCGCAGGCGTGGGGCGACCTGGTGCGCGCCGCGCACCCGGGGCACAGCGGACCGAGGCCGCGCATGCAGGTGTGGCACGGCACCGAGGACAGCACGCTGCGCTACCCGAACTTCGGTGAGCAGATCAAGCAGTGGACGAACGTGCTGGGTGTCAGCCAGACCCCGGCGTTCACCGACCACCCGCAGTCCAACTGGACGCGCACCCGTTACGGCGGGACCGGCACCCAGGCGCCCGTGGAGGCCAACAGCCTCCAGGGCGTGGGCCACTCGCTGCCGGCCGGCGGGATGGCGGAGCGGGCGATCGCGTTCTTCGGCCTGACCGAACCGGACCCGCCGCCCGGCGGCGGCGACCCGGCCGCGTGCCGCGTCACGGCCACCACGAACGCGTGGAACACCGGCCTCACCACGTCCCTCACGGTCACCAACACCGGGACCGCGCCGGTCAGCGGCTGGTCGCTGCGCTTCACGCTGCCGGCGGGGCAGACGATCACCTCGGGCTGGAACGCCGCCTACGCACCCGCGAGCGGGACGGTGACGGCCACGGCGGCGGCGCACAACGCCACGATCGCGCCGGGCGCGAGCGTCGCCATCGGCTTCCAGGCGACGCACACCGGGGGCACCGCGCCGCCCACGGCGTTCGCGCTCAACGGCTCGGCCTGCGCCACCGGCTGACCCCGGGCCGCACGGGCGGGTGCCGCACGCCCGCCCGTGCGGCCGCCCGTGCGGGGGGCCGGTCAGCCGCCGTCCCCGGCGGGCCTTGGGCCACGGCCGTCGCGCCGGCCGCTCAGCTCGGCGTCGAGCGTCTCCCGGGCCATGCGCATCGACTCGGCGTACGCGGGCTCCCGCAGGCGCTGCCCCATCTGCTCCTCGGTGAGGTCCTCGACGTGGCTGGTGACCCACCAGATGTTGCCGAGGGGGTCCTTGACGCGCCCGCCGCGCCGCCCGAAGGCGTCGTCGGCCAGGGGCGTGACGACTCGGCCGCCCGCCACCACCGCGCGGGCGAACGCCTCCTCCGCGTCGCCGACGTACACGGTCAGCAGGCTCGGCGTGGCGGGCCAGTCGGGACGCCGGTCGAAGGCCGATACGACGGTGTCACCGATCCGGATCTCGCCGTGGCCGATCGAGCCGTCCTCGGTCCGCACCCGGCTCAGCTCCTCGCCGCCGAACGCCCGGGCGACGAAGTCGAGGAAGGCCCCGGTGTCGTCGGTGACGACCCAGGGCTCGACGGTGGTGCGGCCGGCCGGCGCGGGGTTCGTCGGTTCGGGCATCGTGGTCCTCCCAAGGGCGGTCGTGCGGCGTTGTCGGTGTGCTGGCCAACCCATCGAAATCGCACGCTCGTTCGATACCCAGGGTACCGGCCCGCGCCCTGGGGCTCACGCGGCGGACGGGTCGAGGTCGATGACGACCTTGACGTCCGCACCCGAACGGGCGGCGGCGTAGGCGTCCGCCGCGCGGTCCAGCGGGACGCGGCGCGTGATGACGCGCTCCAGCCACTCCTGGTCGGCGGCGGCGAGCGCGTCGGCGGCCTGCCGGAAGTGCCGGACGTTGGCGTTGACCGAGCCCACCACGGCCCGGTTCCCCAGGACCAGGTCCCGCCCCACGGCCCCCGCGTCCACCGTCAGGTCGCGGCCCGCGGGCGAGACACCGGTCAGGCACACGATCCCGTACGCGTCCGTGCCGGTCAGGACGCCGAGCACCAGCGGCCCCGCGCCCGTCGCCTCGATGACGACATCGGGGCGGACGGCCGCGAGCACGTCGGCGATCTCGCCGGTGTGGTACTCCGCGCCCAGGTCGCGGACCAGCGCGGGCTTCGGCCCGTCGGTCACCCGGTCGAGGACGTGCGTGGCGAGCCCGCGCCGCACCGAGAACAGGGCCGCGAGCACTCCGATCGGCCCCGCGCCCGTCACCAGCACCCGGCGCGGCTCGAACCAGGCCCGCGCGCCGACGCGTTCCACCTGCTCCCACGCCTTGGCCACCACGCTGCCCGGCTCCAGGAGCACCCCGCCGCGCGCCAGGCACGGGTCGAGCCGAACGGCGCACGACGGCTCGACGCACCACAGCTCGGCGGCGAACCCGTCGCGTTCCTTGATGCCGCGCTCGGTGTAGCGGCCGTTGCGGCACATGTCCGGCTGCCCGTGCGCGCACGCCCCGCACGGCTCCGGGTCGGGGTGGCGGACGACGCCCGCGACCAGGTCGCCAGGCGCGAACCCGCTGCCGTGCGGCGCGCGCCGCACCCGGCCGAGCGACTCGTGCCCGAGCACGAGCCGGTCGCGCCCCGGCGGCGCCCAGCCGTAGTCGCCCGCCACGATGTCGAGGTCCGTGCCGCACACACCGGCCGCGATGCCCTCGACCAGCAACTCCTCAGCACCGGGCGCGGGTTCGGGCACTTCGCACACCTCGACCGCGTCCTGCCGGCCGGGCCGCACGGTCACCGCGCGCATGTCCGTCCTCCTCTCATCGGCTCCGTGACGTCCTCGGGTTCCCCGGCTCCTCCCTGCGACGCGGCCCGCGCCGGTCGGGGCCGCAGGCCCGGCCCTCGGGGGGCGCGCGCCCTCACGCGCCGCGCCGGCGCCCGGCCGCCGTCAGGGCGACAGCGGCGGCCAGCGCCGCGGCGGCCGTGACCAGCGGGCCGTCGGCGCGGCGGGGCGCGGGGCGGGGCGCCGCGATGTCCTCGGGGCGCTCGGGGTGACCCGGGGGCCTGGCGGTCACCCACCCGCCGCAGGAACGCGTGCCCGACGCGTGCCTCGTTCCATCAGCCGGCTCCCCTGCCTCGCACCCGGACGCCCGAAACGTCCCTTGTGTCTTGGTAGCACGGGCGGGGCACCGCCGCCCGCCGGGAGAGGCGGGCGGGCGAACGAGGCGGCGGACGGGTCCGGGCGCAGGCCGTCAGGCGGCGGCCAGCCGCTGGAGCACGCGGTCGCGCAGCAGCTCGTACTCCTCGCGGAGCCTGACGATGGTGGGCGGCCTGGGTATGACGACGCCCTCGGTCACGATCTCGTCGGGCGCGAACTGCTCCCTCGTGAGATCGATCTCGACGCCCATCCCCAGCCTGTTCCACCAGTGGAAGTCCGTGCGCTGCCCGGCGACCCGGACCTCGCCGCGCAGGAGGTCGCCGCCCAGCAGGTCGTTGAGCACCATGGCGGTGACGCCGCACTGGTCGCGGGCCGGGTTGTCCGGAGTCCAGCGCGCCCGGTACTCGGGCGTGCAGGTGTCCGCGCCCCAACTGGCGCGGACCGCGCGCTCGACGTCGGCGAGAAGCAAGGGTGTCTGCATGCCGGGCATCCTCGCAGGGCCCACTGACAATCGCGGCCGGGTCGACGGGCGCACGCGGGCCGCGGGCCGATCACAACCCCGGGCTTCGGCGGTCGGGAGCGGCCGGTGAGCCGGGTGATGCCCGTGGCCGCGAGACCGGCGAGCGCGCCGACCGGCACCCCGGTGAAGACACCGCTGACGACGGCGAAGAAGCGGATGACCACCGTCTCGGCCGCGGGTCGAGACCGCTCAGGTTCCCGCCCGGCGACGGCGGGTCGTCGCCGAAGGCGCTGCCCCGGAGCACCTGGTGCCCGAGCGCGAGCAGTACGCCGTGGACCAGGCGAACGGGAGCCGGCCGTCCTGGTCCGGGTCGGGCACGGGGACACCAACGAGGAGATCGCCGCCGTCCCGCACATCAGCCCGGCGACCGCCCGCCCGGCGACCGCCCGCACCTACGTGCGCCGCGTCCTGGCGAAGCTGCACGCGCGGGACCGCACCGCGCTCGCCGTGCTCGCGCACAGGTCCGGCCTGGTCGGGCCGCACGGCCCGGCGCGCTGACGGGCGCGCCGTCCGCCGCGCGGCGCGGGGCGGCGAGCACGTGCTGGTCATGCGCGCCGTTCGCGCCCGGCGGAGCGCAGCACCGCCTTGACCGCCTTCGCGGTGGGCGCGATGAAGTCGTACACCACGTGCAACGCGCGGTCGCACTGCTGCCCCACGGCCGTCAGGTCGCGCGGGCGGCGGCTGCGGGAGCCGCGCCCCGAGGGGTCGACGAGGTCGAGTTCGTGCACGACCTGGTGCCTGGCGTTGAAGAAGTCCTGGTGCGTGCGCAGCACGTCGTCCGTCAGGGCGGGCCCGTCGATCCCCAAGGCGTCGCGGCAGCGCGCCAGGTGCTTCCAGCCCTGCACGCTCGCCCCGGTCAGGTCCTCGACGTACAGGTCGATCAGCGCCGCCCGCGGGTCGAGCGCGACGACGGCCTTCTTCGTCGGCCTGGTCAGCTCGCCCCCCAGGCGGTGCGTGAAGAAGTGCCGGGTGAACGCGCCGTGCGCGGGCCCGTCCTGGCTCAGCAGCGTGCCCAGGGCGTCCCGCAGCAGCGTGCGCAGGCACGCGTCGATGCCGGCCGCGGTGAACACGATCGCGGCCCGCGCCTGGTCCAGGTGAAGCTCCGATATCGCCCCGCGCGGATCGTCCTTGGCCGCCCGTGACTCGTTCAGCGCGTCGAACAGCCTGGCCACGGACTCGTGCGTGGCGCGGAACCGCGCCCAGCTCCGCTGCACCTCGGCCGGGCAGCCGTGCGGCTTGCGCGGGAGCCCGGACAGCTCGACCCGGGTCAGCTTCGACCTTCCGGAACGGCCCACGGCGGTGGACACGGTGACGACCTCCCTGCGTGCGGTCCGGAGCACTCCGGTCACCCGGCGCACGCGGAGTCTACGGCGCCCCCCTGACACCACCGGACGCGGGCGCGGCCCCGGGCGTTCGCGCCCCGTGCCACGCCCGGCGCGGAACGGCGCGTCACGGCCCGGCGCGGAACGGACCGGCGCGTCACAGCACGGCCCGCGGCCGCGTCAGCGCGTGCGCCGGGGATTGGAGCGGAGCACGTCCTCGCCCAGGGGCGTGAGGGTGTGCAGCACCCCGGCACCCGACCGCCGGGTGGCCACGAGCCGCGCGCCGCGCAGGGCGGTGACGTGGTGGCTCGTGGTGGAGTCCGCGATCCCGGCCCGCCGGGCCAGCGACGCGGTCGAGATGCCCTGGGCCTGGCCGATGGCGTACAGGAGCCCGGCCCTCGTCTCACCGAGCAGGGCGGCCAGCGCGCGGTCCTGCGGGTCGTCGCGGCCCGGCCAGGGAGCGCGCTCACGCATGGGGAAGACCACGACGTAGGGCGAACCCGCCTCGTCCATCACCGCGTTGGAGCGGGCGAAGAAGGACGGGACCAGGTGGAGCCCCTGGCCGTGCAGGCGGACGTCCCCGTCCATGTACTCGTGTGCCACGTGGAGCACCGGCGGCTCCCAGCGGATGGTGGGGTGCAGCTCCGCCAGCAGGGCGTCGAGGCCGTCGCGGGCCAGCGTGCGCACCAGGCCGGCCGCGGCCGAGTCGAACGCGGCCGTCAGGTGCTGCCCGAGCGGCTCGATGACGGCGCCGTGGTAGCCGCGGATCGCCTGTTCGAGGCGGCGCAGCGCCGGCGTCCTCCCGCGCCGCAGGTCGTCCGCCCAGGCCGCGGCGGTGCCGCGCCGGGCGGCGAACGGCCCCAGCTCGCGCGACAGGCGGGAGCGCGGGGTGCTCGTCACGGCATCGAGTGCCGTGCCCAGTTCTGGACTCGTGGTGAGAGGAGTCAGGAAGTCGGGGCAGGGTCCGCCGCCGGGAACGAGCGCGAGCAGCGGGTGCGCCGCCCTCGGCAGCCGCCTGGCCGCCCACCGCCCCCACCGGGCGGTCGCCGGGTCGCCGGCGGGCGACCGCAGCGTCCGCAGGCTGCGTTCGATCTCGCACAGCGGTTCCGCGCAGCGCGCGACCGTGACCCGCCGCAGGTCCGCGCCGCCCAGGTGGACGCGTACAGCCATGGCGCCTCCTCCGTGTCAAGGCATGCGACGACGGTCGAACAGCTCGTCGCGGGCGCGGTGCCCCACCATCATCGGGCTGTTCGTTCGCGGCGTCGAGCAGCGCGCGATACCCGCGGAACTCCTCGCCCCCAGCGAACTCACCGAATCCGTACGGGACTCATGGAAGGGACGAGGACGCACACGCCGGACGGGCGGGCGCCGTCGCCGCGCGGGGGACGGCGACGGCGCCGGCCGCATCGACCGGCGCCGTCCTGCGCCCACCGGCATGGACCGGTATGGACCGCCTGCTACGTGACGGGAATCAGTCGGTCACGTAGCGGATCGCGGGCCGCGGCGGCTCCGCCATGTCGGCGCCGATGTGGAACGACGGGTGCGGCGGCTGGTTGTAGGCGACGTTCTGCCAGGCGACGGCCAGCCGGTACTGCGGGTCGTGCATCAGGGTCCGCAGCCGCAGGTCGGTCTCCTCGGTCGTCGTGAACAGCCTCAGCGCCGACTCGTCCTGCGTCCGGTACAGCACCTCCTCGCGCCAGTCGCCGTACAGGTCGGCCTGGAGCACCGGGTTGCCCTTGGTCCAGTTGTTGCTGTACACGCCCTCCGGGTGGAACACCTCCTCCTGCACGCCGTTCTCCCAGTCCCACTTCGCCACGAACGGCGCCCCCGCCGGGTCGGCCGCCTCGTCGAAGGTGTGGTCGAGGATCTCGCGCAGCGGGTCGCCGTCCCACCAGATCATGTGGTTCGCCGACGGGATGTCCGTCCCGATCAACGTGCCGTCGGCCGCGCGCAGTTCGCCCTCGCGGGAGTTCCACGCGCCGGTGGCCGTGACGGCCCACCCCTCGGCGCCCGGGTGCCTGGGGTCGATGTCGCCCGCCGCGCCGCGCCCGGTGTCCCGCGTGGCCGGCATGCCGTACAGGACCTCGCCCGTGGCCGCGTCGCGGAACGTTCCGCCCAGGTTGCCCGAGGCCGACATGCTCTCGTGCGAGGCGAACACCTCAAGCCCCGGCCGGCTCGGGTCGAAGTCGGACACGTGCAGCGCGTCCCCGTGCCCGAGGCCGGTGTTGTACAGCGGCGTTCCGTCGTCGTCCACCGTCATCGAGCCGAACACGATCTCGTCCCGCCGGTCGCCGTCCACGTCCGCGACCGAGAGGCTGTGGGCGCCCTGCCCCTCGTACTCATCGCCCCACTCGTCGCTGTCGAACGTCCAGCGCGGGACGAGGGATTCGCCGTCGAAGTCGAACGCGGCGAGCACGCTGCGGGTGTAGTAGCCGCGCGAGAAGACCACGGAGGGCTGCTCCCCGTCCAGGTACGCGACCCCGGCCAGGAAACGGTCACCGCGGTTGCCGTAGCAGTCGCCCCACGAGCAGATGTCACCGCGCCCCGGCACATAGTCGACCGTATCGATCGCCGCGCCCGTCCTGCCGTCGAACACGGTCAGGAACTCGGGGCCTTCGAGCACGTAGCCGCTCGCGTTGCGGTGGTCGGCGTCCGGGTCACCGATCACGGTGCCCTCGCCGTCCACCGTCCCGTCAGCGGTCTTCAGCACGACCTCGGCACGGCCGTCGCTGTTCAGGTCGTAGACCATGGGCTGGCTGTAGTGGGCCCCGGCCCGGATGTTGGGCCCGAGGTCGATGCGCCACAACTGCCGGCCGTCCAGCGTGTAGGCGTCGAGGATGACGTTGCCCGTGTATCCGGAACGGGAGTTGTCCTGCGCGTTGCTCGGCTCCCACTTCTGCACGATCTCGTAGGTGCCGTCGCCGTCGAGGTCGCCGACGCTCGCGTCGTTCAGGTGGTAGGTGTACTCCTGCCCGGTCGGGGTCGTGCCACCGGCCGGGCGGTTGACGGGGATGTCGCGGTACTGCTGCTCCCAGACGCCGAACTCGTCGGTCCACTGCGGGGGCTGGCCGCCGCCGACCGTCCTGATCCGGTAGACCGAGTCGGCGTCGCCGTGGCGGTCGGTGAGGCTGGTGGTGTCGCGCAGCGGGGCGCGGTTGACGCGTTCGCCGTCGCGGTAGACGTGGAAGGCGATGTTGTCCTTGTCCAGGCCCAGCATGCGCCAGGACACGAAGACCCCGTCGTCCGTGAGCACGGCGACCGGGGCGCGGTCGAGGTCTTCCATGGCGCGCACGGGCCCGCGGCCGTGGCCGCCCTGGGCCTCGGCCGCGCCGGGCGCGGCGGCCGAGGCCGGGCCAGGCAGCGCCACCGCGGCGGCGGCGCAGACGGCCAGGCCCGCGAGCAGCGTCCGGTGCCGGGCCGACCCGGCGCGCGCGGCCCGGCCGCGCGGGGTTCCTGCGGTGGTGGCTCTCCTGCTCATCCGGTGCTCCTTTGCTTGTCCGGCGAGTGAGGGGGGGTGTACTGAAGGGTGTGCCGTCGGCGCGCGCTGGTGGGGGCCGACGGGAGACGGTGGGCAACGGCTCGTGCGGCGACGCGAGTTCGCCGGGCGGGTGGCGGCTTGACGACGGGACGGGGACAGCAGCGGACTGAAACGTTTCACTCCCGGACCGCACGGCGGTGAACCGCCAGGACAACCGGGGAGCAAGCGCTTTCGTCCGCTCGGGAGTGTGGCAATGGCGGCTCGGCGCCGTCAAGGGTCGTGCGCGCACCCGGAGCCTGACGCCGCGTCAGCCGCCGGCCGGTCGCGCGGGCCTCAGGCCGTCAGTCCCGCGTCCCTGGCCAGCAGGGCCGCCTGCACCCGGTTGGTCACGTCGAGCGCGGAGAGGATGCGGCTGACGTGGGCCTTCACGGTGCTCTCCCGCATGCCGAGGCCGGCGGCGATGTCCGCGTTGGTGTCGCCGCGCGCGAGCAGCGTGAGAACGTCGCGCTCCCGCGGGGTGAGCTGGTCGAGGCAGGCCCTGGCGATGGCGGCCCGCGGCTGGTTGGCGTGGTGGTAGCGGTCGATGACGCGGCGGGCCGCGGTGGGGTGCAGCATGGCGGAACCCGCGGCGACCAGGTGCACGGCGCGCAGGATCTCGGCCGGGTCGGTGTCCTTCAGCAGGAAGCCGTCGGCGCCCGCGGCGAGCGCGTTGTAGACGTACTCGTCGAGGTCGAACGTGGTGAGGGTGATGACCTTCGGCGGGTGCGTCAGGCCGCGCAGGTACGTGGTCGCGGTGATGCCGTCCATGCGCGGCATGCGGACGTCCACGAGGGCGACGTCGACGCGGTGCGCCGCGGCCAGCTCGACGGCCTGGAGCCCGTCGACCGCCTGGGCCACGACCTCGATGCCCTCGTCGCTTTCGAGCAGGTCGGCGAGGCCGAGGCGGACGAGGGCGTCGTCGTCGACGATCATGGCGCGGATCATGTGCGGGAGCCGTTCTGCTCGCTGGGCGTGGGGTGCGGGATGCGCGCCACCAGGCGCCAGGCGCCCGCGCCGCCGGGGCCGGCGGACAGGTGCCCGCCGAGGGCGGTGACGCGTTCGCGCAGCCCCACCATGCCGTACCCGGAGGGCACCGGCGGCGGGGCGGGGTCCCCGGGGGCGTTGGTGACCTCGACGAACGTCGCGGGCGGCCCGTAGTCGACGCGCACGGCCACCGGGGCGCCCGCGGCGTGCTTGCGGGCGTTGGTCAGCGCCTCCTGCACCAGGCGGAACACGGCCAGCCGGTGCGCGGCAGGCGCGCCGTCCGGCCGGCCCTCGACGGTGAGCGCGACGCACTGGCCGGCCGCGCGGGCCTGTTCCGCCAGCTCGCGCACGTCGCGCAGGACGGGCTCGGGAGCGGCGGGGTGGGCCTCGGAGCCGCAGCGCAGCGCGCCGAGGACGTCGCGCAGGTCGGCGAGCGCCTCGGTGGAGGCCGCGCGGAGCAGCGCGAGGCGCTCGGCGACCGGGGCGGGCAGCGTCTTCTCCCTGGTGCTCAGGACGCCGGTGTGCAGCGCGATCAGGCTGAGGCGGTGGGCCAGGACGTCGTGCATCTCGGCGGCGATGGCGGAACGTTCCGCGGCGCGGGCGGCGCGTTCGCGCAACTCGCGTTCCACGCGCAGGTGTTCCACCTGCTCGCTGAGCGCCGTGACGAGGCGGCGCCTGTTGCCCATCCACAGGCCGGCCATGACCGCGAGCAGGAGGAACAGCGGCGAGCCGTACTGCTGCGGCAGCCAGAGACCGACGTCGGGCTCGACCAGGGCGTTGCCCGCGAGCGCGGCGGCGGCGCAGGCCACGGCGGCGCCGGTGCGCCGGTGCGCCGCGAGGTCGAACAGCGCGACGAGCAGCAACGGCAGCATCGTCCAGCCCCACAGAACGGTCGCCGCGGTGGCCAGGGCGGGCGCCGTCAGCCAGTGCGCGCGCCGCGCGAGCAGGGCCGCGCCGCACAGGACGGCCACGCCGACGGGGGTGGAGAGAGCCGAACCGCCCGCGTGGACCGCGCCGTTCTGCGCCGCGACGAGTGTCACCAGGATCACGAGGCCGTAGCGGCCTCGGGTGACCCATGTCTGGTTATCTCTCCGGCGCACGGGCACAGCCTAAGCGGGCGGGCGGCGCGGAACCCGGGTCGTTCGTACCGGCCGACCCCCTACTTTCGTCGGTGGCAGCCGCCGCACAAGGGCGGATACGCCGGCGCGCAACGCTTTCTAGCGTCGAGGTGTGATGGACTGGACTTCCCCGCACGACTGTTCCCACCCGCAGCGCGGCCGGGCCGACGGCCTGACGTTCCTGCTCGAAGCGGCCCGCGACATGCGCGCCACGGGCGCCGTGGCGCCGAGCGGAAGGGTGCTGGCCCGCCTGCTGACGGAGCCGGTGCGCGCCCGGGCGGGGCAGCCGTTGCGGGTACTGGAGGCCGGTGCCGGGACCGGCGCCGTCACGCGGGCGCTCATACCGCAGCTGCCGGCGGGCAGCCGGCTGGACGTGGTCGAGGCGAACCCGAGGTTCGCCGGGCGGCTGCGGCACCTGCTGCACAGCGATCCGCGCCTGGCGGAGCGGGCGGGGCAGGTGCACGTGTACGAGACACGGGTCGAACGCCTGCGGCCCGACTACCGCTACGACGTGATCGTCTCAGGACTCCCGTTCGCCAACTTCGAACCCGAGACGGTCCGTACGATCATGGACCGGTACCTGGAACTGCTGCGTCCGGACGGCACCCTCAGCTACTTCGCCTACCACGGCACCCGCCCGGCGCGCAGCCTGCTGGCCTCGCGCGCCGCCGCGCGCCGCCACCGCGCCGTGGAGGAGATCCTGGCCGGGTACCGGCGTGCGTACGCCACCGGCCGCTGGACGGCGTGGCAGAACCTGCCGCCGGCGCGGGTCTGGCACCTGCGCGCGCCCGGGCTGCCCGCGACCGGCAGGGACGAGAGGGCGGACGCCGTGCCCGAAGTGGTGGGGGCGGTGCGGTGACCGACCCGCTGGACGCGCTCGGGCAGGTGCCCCCCGCTGTGGCCTACGTGCTGCTCGCGGTGGTGGTGCTGACCGAGTCGATCCTGCTGGTCGGCGCGTTCGTGCCCACCCTGACCCTGCTGCTGACGGCCGGCGCGCTCTCCCGCGCCGGGGACCTCAACCTGCTTCTCGTCATCGCGGTCGCCGCGTGCGCCGTGGTGGCGGGGGACTGCCTCGGGCACCGCACGGGCCGGGTGCTGGGCGAGCGGCTGCGTGCCGGGCGCCTGGCCCGCCGGGTGCCTGACGCGGCCTGGCAGCGGGCGGAGCACCTGATGGAACGGCGCGGCGGGCAGGCCGTCTTCGTGTCGCGCTTCGTGCCCGTGGTGCGCACCGTCACCCCGCACGTGGCGGGTGCGGCCCGGCTGCCCTACCGCCGCATCGCCCCGTACAGCGCCGTGGCCGCGGTGCTGTGGGCGGGGGCCGAGGCGGGCGCGGGGTACGCGGCGGCTCCCGCGCTCGAACGCGTTCTGGTGTTCGGCGGCCCGCTGCTGGCCGCGGTGCTCGCGGCGGGCGCGGGGATCGCGTTCGTCTGGGTGCGGCTGCGCCGGCGGCGGCGCGGCGGGCCGCCGGGCCGCGGCGGCGCGCCGACGCCGGGCGGGCCGCCCGGGGGCGACGGGCCGCAGGACCAGCCGCCCTCCCAGGAGCCGGGGGACGCGGCGCCGCACGCGCCGTCGCTGCGCATCTCGCGCCCCGAGGGCGCCCGCCACGGCCCGACCGGCCTCCCGGCACCGGTGCCCGGTCGGCGCCGGGGCCGACCGGGCACCGGGCCGCGGTTCAGGCGCCGGTGTACTGCCCGGCGAACTCCGCGCTCGGCGGAATGGGCGTGATGACGTCCACCAGGACGCCCGCCGGATCGGCGACGATGAAGTGGCGCTGCCCGAAGTCCTCGCTGCGCAGCGGGAGAACGGGCCGCAGCCCGGCGCGGACCACCAGGCGTTCCCACTCCGCGTCCACGTCGTCCACCTCGAAGTTGAGCAGCAGCCCGGCGGCCGGGGCGCGGTGGCCCTCGGGGAGCGTCGGGTGGGCCGGGTCGAGCAGCGCCAGCTCGTACCCCTGCTCGCCGGGGTGGCGCAGACTCACGTACCAGTCGGCCTCGAACGTGGTGCGGAACCCGAAGCACCCCGTGTAGAAGGCATGGCACTCGGCCAGCCGGTCCGTGCAGATCACCGGATAGAAGCCGCTCACCCGCATGCGGGCACCACCTTTCACATACCATCGGTATGTGAAGAACCATCTCACATACCGTCGGTATGTCAACTGGTGGAGGGCGTCATGACCGGCCGAGGGGTCAGGGAGCAGCAACGCGCGCGGACCCGGCGGGCCCTGCTGCACGAGGCCGCGCGCCTGTTCGCGGACCGGGGGTACGCCGCCGTGGGCCTGACGGACGTCGTCGCCGCGGCCGGGGTCACCAAGGGCGCGCTCTACCACCACTTCGGCGGCAAGGCCGACCTCTTCCGCGCGGTCCTTGAGGAGGTGCAGCGGGACGTGGGCCGCCGGGTGGCGGACGCCGCGGGCGCGCACGAGGACCCGTGGGACCGGCTGACCGCCGGCTGCCAGGAGTTCCTCACCGCGAGCACCGCGCCCGAGGTGCGCCGCATCATGCTCGTGGACGGGCCCGCCGTGCTCGGCTGGAACGACTGGCGCGCGATGGACGAGGCCGCGTCCGCCCGCCATCTCACCGACGTCCTCCAAGAGTTGGTCGAGCTCGGCACCATTCCGCGGCAGCCCGTCGCCCCGCTCGCGCGGCTGCTGTCCGGCGGCATGAACGAGGCGGCCCTGTGGCTGGCCTCGACCTCGTCCCCCGCCGACCTCGCCGACACCAGGGCCGCGCTCGACCGGCTGCTCGCCGGGCTGCGCGCCCGGTGACCGGCGGGGCTTCGGGAACGGGCCACCGACGGCTTCCGGCCGCCCGCCGCCGCGCCCGGCGGCGGGCGCGCATCATGGACGGGTGAGCAGCGACCCCGCGCAGGACGCGGCACCGTTCGCGCAGGCACCGTCGGCGGAAGTCCCGTCGGCGGAAGTCTCGTTCGCGCGGGCCCCGTTCACGGAGGCCCTGAACGCGCTCGGCCCGTTCTTCTCGGTCCGGCAGCACGCGGCGGGCGCCGCGCCCCGGCCGCCGTGGCAGCCGATGTCCCGCCTCGCGCCGGGCTCCGACGCACTGCTCGAACACGTCGCCGCCGTCCGCGCCGGGCTCGCCCGCACGCACGGCGTTCCGCCGGAACGGGTCGAGTCCCGCGTCGCGGCGTCCGTCGCCCACCTGGGGCTCGCCGCCCGGCTCCTCTCCCCCGCGCTCGCCCTCGCCGTCCTGCGCCGGCGGGCCCTCGCGGGCTCGCTCGACGCCCTGTGGTGGCAGCCGGTGCTCGGCCGGCCCGTTCCGCTGTCCGTCGCCGCCGAGGACACAGGCGCGGGCGCCGAGGGCACGGGCGGCGGAGGGCCCGGCACCGCGCACGCCGACGCCTCGCCCGCCGCGTTCCTCGGCACCTACCTGGCCGACGGGCCCGTCGCGGGTCTCGACGCCGCGTTCGCGTCGCTCTCCGTCCCGCCCGCGGTGCTGCGCGGCAACGTGGCCTCCGCGCTGCACGGCGCCACCGCCGCGTTCGCCGCTGGCGCGGGTCCTGGCCCCGCGGCCACCGCCCGCGCGGCCCTGACGCGCCTGCTCACCGGGCCCGCGCTGCGGGGCGCGGTCGGGACGGCGCCGAACGGCGCGTTCCGGCGCCGCAGTTGCTGCCTCATCTACCGCGCCGCGCCGGACCGGGCGGGGCCCGTGTGCGGGGACTGCGTTCTGCTCGACCGGAGGCGCGGCAGGGGCTGACCGGCCGGCGCGGCACTAGGATGTGCGGCGGCAGGCAGGTCTTGAGGGGGGATCAGGACATGCGGGACGGGGAAACCGTCAACCTGTTCAGCGGCAACGCCGGTGTCGTCGTCCAGTTCCGCGACATCTACGGCGACATGCACTTCCACCTGCCGCCGTCGCCGACAGCCGCGGAACGGGCCGCGCACGCGCTGGCCGAGGCCGTGTTCCGGCAGTGGCGCGAGGAGGCCAAGGTCTGGGACGTGGGCGGCGACCGGCCGCTGCTCGCGGTGGAGTGGCGGGCGCGCGAACGCCGCGTCGACCACCCGGAGAACGTCGGCGGCGTCGTCGACGGAACGGCCGAGGAACCCGGGGCCCTGCTCACGTCGTTCCTCGCCCTCCCGCAGCGCAGGCTGGCGATCCTGGGCGGCGCGGGCTCTGGCAAGACGGCGCTCGCGATCATGCTGATCCTCGACCTGCTCAAACGCCGGCTGACGGGCGCCGACGCCGCGCTGCCCGTGCCCGTCCTGCTGTCGCTGTCCGACTGGGACCCGGACCGCGAGGAGTTCGGCGCGTGGCTCGTGCGGCGGGTGACCGAGGACTACCCGGGGCTGCCCCGCGTGGACGGCCGCCACCCGGCGCGGGCGCTGTGGCAGGCCGGTCCCTCCGCGCGGCTGCTGCCGGTGCTCGACGGGCTCGACGAGATGCCGCGCGAACGCCAGGCGGCGGCCGTGCGGGCGCTCAACCGGGCGCTGTACGAGGGGCATCCGCTGATCATCACCTCGCGCACGGAGGAGTTCGACGCGCTCGCGCGGCACCACGTACTGCGGTCCGCCGCCGCGATCGAGGCCCAGCAGGTCGCGCCGCGGCACGCCGTCGACTACCTGCGGCGCAGCGCGGCACCCGAGACGCTGGGCCGCTGGGAGCCGCTGTTCACCGAGATGCTGAGCCGGCCGGACGGGCCGGCGGCCACCGCGCTGTCCACGCCGCTCATGCTGTGGCTGGCGCGCACGGTCCACGCCAGGCCGTGGTCGGAGCCCGCCCGGCTCGCCGACCCGGCCGCCTTCCCCACCCGGCAGGCGGTGGAGGACCACCTGCTCGACGCGTTCGTGCCCGCGGTCTTCAGCGGCGAACTGCTGGTCTCCGGCGACCGCAAGGAGCCGCCGCGCCGCTGGTCTCCGGCGCGGGCGCGGCGCTGGCTGGGCCACCTGGCGGGCCACGCGGAACGGCAGGGCACCACGGAGCTGGCCTGGTGGCGCCTGCACCAGTCGTTCCTGCCGCGCGTCCTGGCCCTTCCCGCCCTCGTGCTGCTCGGCCTCGCGGTGTCGGAGACCGCGGCCCGGCTGGCCGACCTGTACCTCGCCGAGCGCGGCGAGGTCGCGTGGTTCGACGACGTCACGATCCCCCTTTCGATCTGGACCGCCCTGCTCAACGGCGTGACGCTCGGCCTCGCGCTGCAACTGCTCGTTCGCATCTGGTACATGGACTACCGGTTCGGCCGGCCGCGCAGACAGGCGAGCCCGCTGCGGATGTGGGCGGCGCTGCGTTCCGCGGCGCAGGCCACCACGCCGGGCCGGGCGGCCGTCAGCGTGCTGCTGGTGGCCGCCGTGGTGGGCCTGTACCTGGCCAGCGCCGGGCTCGTGGCGGAGGAGTCCGGGCTGCGGGAGCGGTTCTTCGCCCAGGCGGCCGGTCTCGTGGCCGCCGCGGCGCTCACCCTCCTGTTCGCCGCGCCGTCCACCACCGAGGAGGAGGCGGTCACCCCGGGCCGGCTGATGCGCGGCGAGCACATGGCCGTGCTGTTCACGCTGTGCGTCACCGGCCCCGTGGTCGGGCTCGCCCTCGGCGGCCCCGTGTGGCGGGAGGACGCCGGGCAGGGCATCGCGCTCGGGGCCGCGGGGTGGCTCGGGGCCGTCACGATGCTCGTCGGCGTCAGCCCGTGGAGCCGCTGGCTGCTGGCCAGGGGCAGCCTCGCGCTGACCGGCCGCGTGCCCTGGTCGCTGATGCGGTTCATGAAGGACGCGCGCGCCCAAGGCGTGCTGCGCGAGACCGGCGGCACCTACCAGTTCCGCAACATCCGCCTCCAACGGCGGCTCGCCGCGGGCACCTCGACCGGTCCCGCGCCCGTCCTCGGCCGCCGCGCCGCAGGGCGGGCGCCCGTGCTGCCGCCCGACGCCGTCACCCTGCTGTGGGGCGGCGGCGTCGAGATCGCGATCAGGCAACGCAGGCTCGTGCTCGGCCCCTTGCTGGTGCTGATGCCCGCGGCGGGCCTGTGGACGCTCCAGATCGCGGCCCGCGACGGCACCGAGGCGCTGCCCGTGATCTGGGCGCCGGCGTTCTTCCTCTTCTCCTTCGGCGGCCTCTTCGCCTTCACGGCCTACGTCATGCCGCGCCGCAGGGACACGTTGCGGATCACCCCCGACCACATCGAGTGCCGGACCGGCCGGTTGCGCCGGGAGCGGTACGCGTGGAAATACGTCGAGGAGGTCGCCGTTCGCCGGACCAGGGCGCGCGGCGTGGACACGCGCCTGTACGGCGTGCACGTCCGGCTGCACCCGGGCGCGCCGCGCGGGCGCCGGGTGGCCAGGAGCGACGGGCCGTGGTACGTGGTGTGCAGCCTGGGGCTGCGTCCGGTGCTGCCCTGGCAGACGGAGGCGGCGTTGCGGCACTTCGCCGCCGAACGGTGGCGGCCCCCTGCCCTGTCCTCGCTGCCCGACATCCCGGCCGGGGCGGCCAGCACCGACTGGGCGCACTGGGAGAGCGAGTTGCGTCGGCAGGGCGCGCGCGAGGAGCGTGAGCCGCCACGGAACGCCGCGCCCTCTCCGGCGCTCGTGCCCCAGGAGCGGACGCTGCCCGTCAGGACCGGGGGCGGGCCACTCCACCGGGCGCTGCTGGCACTCGCCGGCGCGGCCTTCGCGGCGGCCACCGTTCCGCCGCTCCTGACCGGCCTCGCGGACACGGGCGACTTCCCGGGCTGGGCGGTAGCGGTCGCGTTCGCGGGCCTGATGCTGGTGAAGTTCGACTCCCCGGAGGCGTTCTCCGGCGGGACGGCGGCCGTGCTGCGCGTCGTGTGCGCGCTCTCGGCCGGCCTGTCGGCCGCCGCCGCGCTCGCGGTCACCGCGCCGCCCGACCCCGACCCGCTGAGCTGGACCGACCTGGCGGGCATCGTCGTGCTCGCCCTCGGCCTGCTGATCTGCGGGGCCCGGCTGCTGGCCCACGCCACGCGCCGCACGCGCCGCCTGTGGATCATGGGCAACGCGCTGACCGGTCTCGTCCTCGGCTACGCCGTCGCGGCCTCGGCGGCGGCGCCCGGCACGCCGGGCCTCGCGGCCTTCCTGGCGTACGTCACGGCCGCGGTCCTGTTCACCGTGGGCTTCGTCATCGCCTTGTTCTCCGGCGCCGACGGGAAGACCGAGCAACTCATGGTCCCCAGCGGGAAGTCCTACGTCGCGACTCCCCCGACCACGCCGGGGCTGGTGGCCTGGTACGTCCTGGTCGCCACGACCATGCTGGCGGGCAGCGCCTACGCGGCGCTCGCGGGCGGGTCCGCGGTGTGCTGGATTCTGGCCGTGGGCGGCTCCGTCCTGGGCGTCCCGGTCGTGCTCGGATCCATCTGGTCGGGCCGGCGCGCGGGCGCCACGACCTGATCCGGACGCCGTTTCCCTCGGGGAACGGCCTGTGCACACCCGGACCGCGACTTTAGTTGAACCCTTGACAACTAGCCCGTCCGGGGGGAGCGTTGCCCCGGCAACGCAACACCGTGTCAGCTCCTCATCGCGCTGTGGAAGGTGTCAAGCATGCACAAGCAACGGACCACGAAGTGGTCGGCCGCCCTGGCCGCGACCGCGGCCGTCCTGGTGACCGGCGTCGCCGCCGCGGGTCCCGCGTCCGCCGACGAACCGCCCCTGGGGCAGGGCGAGGTCGCGTTCTGGGAGGAGGCGGCGTTCGGCAGCGAGTACGTGCGGTACGTCGATCCCGGGTCCGAGTGCGTCAACCTGCCGTTCTCCACCCGCATGATCGCCAACATGGTCGGCCCGATCGACGTCCACGCCGGGCCCGACTGCACGGGCGGCACGTACCACTCCCCCGACAGAGACCTGCACCAGTTCCCCGGCACGTTCCGGGGCCTGAGCTTCCGGGTCGTCTCCGGCTGACGCCCGGCCGGCCCCGGCACCCACAGGGCCGGGGCCGGGGCTTACTCGGGGCCGGGCCGGTCCGCACGTCGGCGTTCGGCCTCGATCGCGGCGACCTCGGCCGGTGTCCCGCCCATGAGGGTGGCGGCGTGCTCGGTGATCAACTCGACGGGCCAGTCCCACCACCGCGCCCGCAGCAGCAGGCCCACCTCGTCGGGCGTGAACCGGGTCCTGATGTGCCGGGCCGGATTCCCGGCGACGACGGCGTACGGCTCGACATCCCGCGTCACCACCGCGTGCGCGGCCACGACGGCGCCGTCCCCCACGGCGACCCCCGGCATGACCGTCGCGCCCCGGCCGATCCACACGTCGTTGCCGACGCGGGTGTCGGGCGGCTGCTCGATCGACAGATAGGTGTCGAGCGTGCGTTCCGCCCAGGCGCCGCCGAACATCGTGAACGGATACGTCGACGGCCCCACCATCGGATGGTTCCCCGCCGGCATCAGGAACGTCGCACCGGTCGCGATCGTCGTGAACCGCCCGATCACCAACCGCTGCGGACCGTAGTTGTACAGAACGTTCCCCACCTCGAACGGCACACCGGAGCCGCCGTCGTCGTAGTACGTGAACTCCCCCACCTCGATGAACTCGGACGTCACCTGGTTGGCGAGGAAGACCACGTTCGTCAGGTCGGGACGCGACGACGGGTGCAACTGGGCGGGATCGGGCACGGACATGCCCACCATGCTCCCCCGCCCACCCCGCCCCGCACGAACCATTTACCCCGAACGCGTCACGCGACGTCGCGCCAGGCGGCCCGTTCCCCTACCCCTGACCGGTGTGTTTCGCCCTTTCACCCGGAAGTCGCGCCTTGCGCGCGGGCATTGTCCGACGTTCGCACGTATCTCGCCGGGGTACGGTTTCGGTGTCGAATACGACTGGAGCCATCCACCATGTCTCATCACGACATTGGGGAGCGCCTGAAGCGCGCCCGGAAGCACAGCGGCCTCACGCAGCACGGTCTTGCCGAAGCCTCGGGTGTGTCCGTCAGCCTCATCAGAAAGCTGGAACAGGGCGAGCGGACCGACACCCGACTGGAGACCGCGCGCCGACTCGCATCCGCGCTTCACATCCCTACGACGAGGCTGATCAGCGGAGAGGCCGAAGACGCCGAACCGGCGCAGGGCGCGGAAGCCGACACATGGGCGCGCGTGCGCGACGCCCTCACAGGCCAAGGCGTCGGTGACGCGACAGAGGCACCCACTCTCGACGGCGTACGCGTCGGGCTGGACAACGCCATTTCTGCCTACGCCGATGGCAATCTCGACATGCTGAGCCACATTCTGCCTCCCTTGCTCCGCGACGCGCACGACCTGGCCGCTGTCCACCCTCATGGCCGCTCCATGCGCGCCGAAATCATGCAGATCACCGGTCGGCTGATGGTCCAGACTCGGAACTACAGTCTGGCCGAGCAGGCTTTCACCGCGGTGGAGCGGGACGCGCCAACTGCCGTTCATGTCGCCGCACTGGCCAACCACCGTGTGTGGCTCCTCCTCCGGCGAGGCCGGCTGGCAGAGGCCGCCGCCTTGTCGATCCAGTGGGCAGACGACTTGGAACCGCGGCTGTCCCAGGCGACCGCCGGGGAGTTGAGCGCGTGGGGCTGGATGCTTCTGCGCGTAGCGGCGACGGCGTCGCGGGACAACCGGCCGGACGAGGCCGACATGGCGCTGCGGCTGGCGACAGCGGCGGCAGCCACCATGGGACGGACTCCGACCTCGGCAGCGGTCAGACGCGCGGGATTCATCCGCCGTTTCTCCCGACTCACCGTGGCGATGCAGCAGGCCGAACAGGCAATGGTCGAAGAACGCCCGGCAGCCGTCCTGAGTATCGCAAAAATGATCGACGCGAAGCGGCTGTCACCGTCAACCGGCAACAGAAACCGCCATCTTCTCGATGTGGCACACGCCCAGGTACTCACACGTCGCCACGCTGACGCTTTCGACACTCTGCTGACGCTGGAGCGGGAGGCACCGCAATGGTTGCCGCATCAGCGGTACGCCCGTGACGTGCTCGGACTGATCATCGATCGGCGACGCACACTGACTTCCGACATGCACCGGCTTGCCCACGTGTTCCGATTGCCGTTATGAACGCCACGGGTCTCCAATACCCCGCCCGCGACGTCCGTTTACTGCCTGGGCGCTGAGCAACGGAGTACCGTTGCTCTTATCCACAGTGGACGGAAACGGAGTTCACCATGCCGCGAAGCGGTGACGAGCGCGATGACGCCCGGATGGGAAAGCGCATCCAAGGCTTCCGCAAGGCGCGCGGATGGACCCAGCACGGCCTTGCCCAGCGAGCCCACATCTCCTACAGCACGATTACCAAGATCGAGACGGGCGCCATGCCGGTGTCTCCCACCGTTCAGGCAGCGTGCGCTCGCGCTCTTCGCGTCCACATCACGGATATCACCGGACAGCCGTACGTGGACAATCTGCGCGGCGATCAGTTGGACGAGTTGGTGCAGCCGGTACGGCTGGCGGTCGCCAACCCTTTCCACGTCACGGCCACCGGCATCCCGCCACGGCCGGTGCGCGAGATCCGTTCCGATATCGACCGGCTCGATGCCCTGCGTGTGCACGGCCGAGGCGCCGAGATCGGGCCGCACATTCCCGCGCTGATCGACGAGCTGCTGCATGCCGTCTCCATGCTGCCTCCGGGCCGGGATCAGGAGCTCGCCTATCGGTTGCTCGCGTCCAGCTACCGCCTGGCGTACATCTTCGCGCATCGGCTTGGCTACCCCGAGGTGGGCCTGATGGCGCTGGAGCGCCAGGATTTCGCTGCCGCGCGGTCGGGCGACCCGTACCTGAAGGGTGTCATCACGCATTGCCGGTCCAACTTCTTCCTGTACCACGGTGCGTTCGACATCGGGTTGGCGGGCATCGACGCGATGACACGCGAGGTGGATACAGCGGCGGGCGCCGCCGATCCGCACGCGATGTCCATGTTGGGGTCCCTCCATCTCAAGGCCGCCGTTCTGCATTCGCGTCGCCGCGTGCCCGGTGCCGCCCAGACGGCGGAGGACCACGTACGGGAGGCCGCGGTTCTCGCCGCCCGCCTACCGGCTGACTTCGACCCCTACGGGCTGGTCTTCGACACAACCAACGTCAGGCTGCACCGCGTGTCCGTGCGCCTGGATCTCGGAAAGGTGGGCGAGGCCATCGAGGACGGCGAGAAGGTGGTCTTTCCCGAGGGCTGGGCCCGGCACCGCGTGGCACACCACCACATGGATCTGGCCCGGGGCTACGAGCGTGTGCGACGCCCGGACAAAGCTCTGCGGTCACTGGTGAGCGCTCGGCAGGCGGAACCTGTACAGACCCGGTACCACCCGACCACTCACGAAACCGTGCTGGCGCTTCTCAGCGGGCGTGGCAAGCCGTCGGAGGAGCTGCGCCGATACGCGCGTTGGGTCGGCGTATAGCCGCCACGGAGGGCCGAGACCTTCATCGTTGATTGAAAGTCGAGGCCCGCCCGCGAGGGCATGGTGGTGACGTTCAGTGCTCACGTCGCCACAGGAGTCGATCGTGCCGAGCAACCCTCGTCATACCCCTGGCCAGCGGCATCGCCGCGCCATCATCGCGGATGCCGCAGCGGGCATGGGCCCGGACTGGTACGGGCCGCCGCCGGACCGGCGTGTCAGCAACCGGCCGTCGCGCCTGCCCGGGAAGGGGGCGCGGTGATGGCTGGAGGGTCGCCGGAGTGGGTGCCTGTTGAGGGTGTGACGGATGTGGTGTGTGGGCGGTGGTGGGAGGGGGTGCGGTTGCCGACGTTCGTCGGGCTGCGGGTGCTGTCCCGGTTGCGGGAGCGGTCGGGGCCGGTGATCGAGGACCGGGTGGCCGAGTCGATGACCTGGCTGGTGCGGGTCGGGGCGGCCGAGGGGTGGGAGCGGCTGGCGCCGGGGACGCATGTGTTGCGCGCGGGGTGGGAGATCGCGGTCCCGCCGGTCGGTTGTGTGGGTGGGCCGTGGGAGGGTGGTGCGTCGTTGCGGTGGCTCTCGCGCCCGACGGCGACCTGCCTGACGCACCCGCCGGACCTGCTCGACGCCCTGCGCCACGTCCTGCCCGGCGGAACGGGGGCCGCCCGTGCGTAAGCAACTGCCGCCAGTGGTCGGTTCGTTGATCGCCTGCCCGCACTGCCCGCACATGTATGTGGAGGGCGAGCACCACCGATGCCCGCCCGGGAGCGGCCCGCAGCCGCTGGCCGGGGTGGACGTGCAACGCGATCTCTCACCCCGGCAACGCGAGGGCCGCGCCTGCGTCCTGTGCCGCGCCGGACTGCGCCGCCGTCCCGCCCGCCTGCTGGCCACCGTGCGCGGATACCGGCTCATGGCCTGCGCCCCGGCATGCGAGGACCACTCATGAAGGGCGTGCTGATCTCCGTGGAGGTCGACGCGACCACGGTGGCCGTCGGAGACCAGATCATGATCGGCGGGCAGTGCCACACCGTTCAGGACATGATCGCCACCGGCCCCGGCCGCAAACGCCTCCTCTTCACCACCGGCGAGACGTTCACCATGCAACGCACCACCATCCTCTGGGCCGCCCGCCGCACCGACCCACGCCTACGCAACAGACTGCGTTGACCCGCCCGTTCAACAACTCCGGACAGACACCCTCCGCCTCCGGCACGCCCCGACCGAACACCCCTTCCCCCGATCACTCATGACCCATCCCCGCGTGGGCGGGGAGCAGGCCCTGCGCGACGCGACGTGCGCGCAGGTCGAGGGGTCACCCCCGCGTGGGCGGGGAGCAGCAGTTGATGTCCCAGCGGTTGACGATCGTCGGGGGGTCACCCCCGCGTGGGCGGGGAGCAGATCAGCGCGGTCTCGATCGCCGCCCGCAACAAGGGGTCACCCCCGCGTGGGCGGGGAGCAGACTCCGCCGACCTCCAGCGGCGCCGCGGACGGGGGGTCACCCCCGCGTGGGCGGGGAGCAGCCGTTCCGCAGGAACTCGCGCCATGTGGGGGTGGGGTCACCCCCGCGTGGGCGGGGAGCAGTGCTGCGTGCCCGTCATGCTGGTGGTGGCGTCGGGGGTCACCCCCGCGTGGGCGGGGAGCAGCGGTGCCGCTCACTCCCCAGGCTGCTGATGCCGGGGTCACCCCCGCGTGGGCGGGGAGCAGTCCTGGGGTGTTCGCTGGCGTGTTCCGAAGGTGGGGTCACCCCCGCGTGGGCGGGGAGCAGTGGCCGCACTGCGCACGAAAGACGCCGTCCGCGGGGTCACCCCCGCGTGGGCGGGGAGCAGAGCCTCGAATTGGGGCGCCTTTTCGGCCGGATGGGGTCACCCCCGCGTGGGCGGGGAGCAGAGAGCGTGAGCTGCGGTTTTCTGCCGGAGGCAGGTCGTTTTTACTTACTTCCTCGAAGTCGGACGCCAAGCAGCAAAGTACCCTCACCGACTCTCTCCGCGCTTCCTCCGTCGTCGATCAGCGCACATCCAGCATTTCGACGGAGCGCCCTCGGGCCTAGGTTTCCGGGAGGTGGGGTGTGGCCGGTCCTGGTCGGTGGGGCGGGGGCGGGGGCAACCGGCGGGCGGTGTCGGTCGTCCACCGGGCATGACCGACGAGCCTTCCGCCGCTTCCGGCGGCCCGCTGGTGCCGTGGCCGCACTGCGGCCACGGCGCCACCGCCGATGACCGGGTCGGCTGCCGAGGCGTCCGTATCGCCGGGCGCGCCGCGTGCCTGGTGCACGTGGACGAGGCCGAACGCGCGGCGTATCTGGGCGGGTTGGCGCCCGGCGCCGATGTGGACCATCGCGGCACCTCGTTCGATTCCCGCCTGCTCGACCGTCTCCTCGCCGCGCTGCGCGATCCCGCCACCGGTCGGTCGCGCCTCGGCGCCGCGCAGTTCCAGGAGGCGTCCTTCGCGGGCGACGTTCAGTTCGCGCGGGCCGTGTTCAGCGGTGAGGCGCGGTTCTACGGGGCGTCCTTCGGCGGCGACGCCCAGTTCGAGCGGGCGGCGTTCTCCGGTGCCGCCGGGTTCGATCGGGTGGCGTTCGTCGGCAGGGCCGGGTTCGATCAGGCCACGTTCACCGGAGACGCCGGGTTCCACGGAACGACGTTCGCCGGTGCGGCCGGTTTCGAGCGGGCGACGTTCACGGGTGAGGCCGGGTTCCACGGGGCGGCGTTCTCGGGGGAGGCCAGGTTCGACCAGGCCGTCTTCGGCAGCGACGCCGGGTTCTACGGTGCCGCGTTCCGTGGTGAGGCAGGGTTCCACCGAGCGGAGTTCGCGGGCGACGCCCAGTTCGAGCGGGTGGAGTTCGCGGGCGACGCCGGGTTCCGGTGGGCGCGGTTCGAGGCGGCGCCCCGGCTCGGGCCCCTGACGTGCGCGGGCACGGTGGAGCTGAGCGGGGCGGTGTTCGGCGCACCGGTGACGGTGGAGGTGGCGGCGGGCGCGCTGGCGTTGCGGCGGACGCGGTTCGCCTCGACGGCGGCCCTGCGCGCGCGGTACGCCCGCGTGGACCTGTCCGGCGCGGTGCTGGAGTACCCGGTCAGCCTGGCGGCCGAGCCGCAGCCGTTCACGGACGACTCGGGCGGCGAGGTGGCGGACCGGACGCGCGGGGACGCGGACGCGGGAGTGCGGGTCCTGTCGCTCAACGGCGTCGACACCTCCCATCTCAGCCTGACGGACGTGGACATGGCCGAGTGCCGTCTCGCGGGCGCGGTGAACCTGGACCAGCTCAGCCTCAGCGGCCGGGTCACGTTCGCCCGCCCGCCGGTCGGCTGGCACCGTCGCGGCGTGCTGCCCGCGCGCTGGTCGCACCGCAAAGTCCTGGTCGAGGAGCACCACTTCCGCGCCGCCGGACATCGCGGCCCCGCAGCGCGCGGCTGGCGGCCCGATCCGGACCGGCAGGACGCGTCGCCCGCGCCCGACCTGCGCGCCGTGGTGGTGGCCGGGCTGTACCGGCAGTTGCGCAAGGCCCTGGAGGACGGCAAGAACGAGCCGGGGGCCGCCGACTTCTACTACGGCGAGATGGAGATGCGCCGCCGGGACCGCGGCACCCCGTTCCCCGAACGCCTGCTGCTGCGCCTGTACTGGGCCACCTCGGGCTACGGTCTGCGGGCCTCCCGCGCCCTCGCGTGGCTCGGTGCCGCCATGACGGCCACCGTGCTGGCCCTGATGCTGTGGGGGCTGCCGGCCGACGAGCCGAAGCCGTCCGTCACCGGTCGGCAGGTCGAGGCAGGCCAGGAACTCGCGCTGGTCACGGACACCCCGCCGCCGGTCAACCCCGGTGGTCCGCCGGGCGACCGCTTGACCGCCGAGCGGTTCGAGAAGGCGCTGCGGGTCGTGATCAACAGCGGCGTGTTCCGCTCCTCGGGGCAGCACCTCACCACGGCGGGCACCTACACCGAGATGGCCGCCCGGTTCTCCGCGCCGCTGCTGCTCGCCCTGGCCGTTCTCGCGGTCCGCGCCCGCGTCAAACGCTGACCGGCGCCCTGGGGTTGTCCCCACCCCGGAGCCTCGGGCCGCCCGGATGTCCCGCGCGGCCCGCGGTCCCTAGCGTTTCGCGGTATGAGAACGACGACGGGTGCACGATGGGGCCGCTCGGCCGGAACGCGGACGCTGCTCGGCCTGGCCGGGGTCGGCGCGATCACGGTCGGCACGCTGCTGGGCACGAACGCGGGTGCCCAGGGCGCCGCGGACGCCGGGCGGGGTCCCGGCGGCCCGTTGCAGCGGCACGCCGACGCCGTGCGCGAGTCGGGGGCCACCGGCCTGGTGGCCCGCGCCCGCGCGGCCGACGGGCGCGACACGGCGGTCAGGGCGGGCGTCGCGGACCTGGCGGAGGACGGCGCGGTGCCCTGGGACGCGTACTACCGGATCGGCAGCGACACCAAGACGTTCGTGGCCGTGGTGGTCCTCCAACTGGTCGCCGAGGGAACGCTCGACCTGGACGACACGGTCGGCCGGTGGCTGCCCGGGGTGGTCGCAGGAAACGGCAACGACGGCGACCGGATCACCGTCAGGAACCTGTTGCAGCACACCAGCGGGCTGGCGAACTACACCGACATCCTCTTCGGAGACCCGGCCCAGTTGACGCCCGAGAACTACCGTGCACAACGCTTCACGGCCCGTACGCCGGAGGAGAAGGTCGCGCTGGCCATGACGCGCGCCCCCGGCTGGCTGCCCGACGCGGACGACCCGGCGTCCGAGACCCGGTGGGCCTACTCCAACACCAACTACGTCCTGGCCGGAATGATCATCGAACGGGCGACGGGCCACACCTGGGAACGTGAGGTGCACGAGCGCGTCATCGAACCGCTCGGGCTGCGCCGCACCATGACCATGGGCACCTCGGCCTACGTGCCGCATCCCACGGCCACCGCCTACCTCCAGTTTCCCGGCACGCGGGAACTGACCGACACCACGCTGTCCGTCGACGGCGGCGCGGACGGCGGCATCATCAGCACCACCGACGACATGAACACCTTCCTGCGGGCGCTGATGGACGGCCGGCTGCTGCCTCCGGAACAGCTCGCGCAGATGCGCACCACGGTGCCGGAGAGCCAGGAGCCCGGCGAGGACGCGCGGTACGGGCTCGGCATCGCCTGGCGCCCGGCCGAGGGCTGCCCCGACGGCGTGTGGCACCACGGGGGCACCTCGTTCGGCACGGTCTCGGAGACGGCGGTGACCGAGGACGGCGAAGTCTCGGCCGCGGCGGCCGTGTTCACCACCCGCTTCGGTGACGAGGAGCGCTTCATGCGGCAGCAGGAGGCCACGATCGCCCTGGTCGACCGCGCGGTCTGCGGAACGCGCCGGTGAGGGGCGCGCCGCTGAAGGGGCGTGCCGGGCACCGCGCGATGCAACTCGCCCGGTGCGGACGGCAGTCGGCGCGGGGCGCCGACAGGGGTGAAGCTCCTGGGGGACGCGTTGTCGACCCAGATCAACCCGTCCGCCCGGAGCTTCGGGTGACTGTCTACCCAGCGGAGAGGAATCTGTCCAGCCCTTTGCCCGTCGTGCGGCCGGTTACCGGTCCCGGGCCAATGTCAGTGCCGTGTGCCACGCTCTGGATCATGAGCGGAGAACCTGAGGGGACCGCGTTCGCGGCGTGTGGGAACGGGATTTCGGCGATCGAGGCCGTCCGGGACAGGGCGTGGCCGGCGGCGGCGGCCGGCGGACGCGGGATACCGCGGCCGGGGTCCGGCGGCGGGTGGGGCGTTCCGTTGGCCGGTGACGGCTCGGACGACCAGTGGGGCACCAAGGCGGCGGGCCTCGCGGCGGCCTTCGCGCCGGACCGGTGGGGCGCCGGTCGGTACCGCGCGGGCGGCGGCCGGTGGTGACGGGCGGCAGGTGAGCCGGTGCGGGCCCGGAGTCGTCGCACGGTCCTCCGGGCCCTCCCCCCGTGCGACGACGACGATGCCCGCCGCGTCCTTCGCTAACCTTGCGGAAACCTCGACGCGCCAGGTCAGCCGGGGTCGTCGGGCAAGGGGGGACGAGCGTGGTGGAGTTCCGGTTACTCGGTGCGGTCGAGGTGTGGGCCGAAGGGCGCCCCGTGCCGTTGGGGCACGCGCGGCAGCGGTGCGTGCTCGCGGCGCTGCTCGTCGACGCGGAGCAGTGGGTGTCGCCCGACCAGTTGCTGCACCGGGTGTGGGGGGACGAGCTGCCCCGGCGGGCCAGGGAGACCCTGTACACCTATCTGTCGCGGCTGCGCGGCGCGTTGGAGGGGCACGGCCCCCGGATCACGCGCCGTTCCGGCGGGTACGTGCTGTCCCCGGGGGGCGCCGAGGTCGACCTGCACCGGTTCCGCGAGCTGGCGGAGCGGGCCAGGGCGACCGCGGACCCCGGGGCCGCGCTGGGGCTGTGGCGCGAGGCGCTGGGGCTGTGGCGGGGCGAGGCGCTCTCCGGCCTCGCCTCGCCCTGGCTCGACGGCGTCCGGCAGGTGCTCGACGACGAACGGTGGGCCGCGTTTCTCGACCACAACGACGCGGCGCTGGCCGCGGGGCGCCACGCCGAGCTGCTGCCGCGGCTCGCGGGCGCGGTGGCCGAGCGCGAGCTCGACCAGCGGCTCGCGGGCCAGTTGATGCTGGCCCTGTACCGGAGCGGGCGCGCGGCGGACGCGCTGACCCACTACGAGCGGGTGCGGCGCGGACTCGCGGAGGAGCTGGGCACCGATCCGGGCCCGGGGCTGCGGGACCTGTACCAGCGGGTCCTCGCCGACGCGCCCGGCCTCCAGGGCGGCGCGCCGTCGGCGACGGCGGCCGTTCCGCGCCAACTGCCCACGCCACCGCCGGTGTTCGTGGGCCGGCACCGGGAGCGTGACGAGCTGGGCACGGGTACGGCGCACGGCCGTCCTGTCGTGCTCCACACGGTCGGCGGCGCGGGCGGTGTGGGCAAGACGTGGCTCGCGCTGCGCTGGGCGCACGACAACCTGGCGCGGTTCCCCGACGGTCAGCTGTACGCGGACCTGCGCGGTTTCGACCCGGCCGCGGAGCCGGTCGAGCCGCACGCGGTGCTGCGGCGTTTCCTTGAGGCGCTGGGCGTCGATCCGGACGGGATGCCGGGCGACGCGGACGCGCGAACGGCCCTGTACCGCAGCCTCGTCGCGGGCAAGCGGCTGCTGGTCCTGCTGGACAACGCCAGGGACGCGGAGCAGGTGCGCCCGCTGCTGCCGGGCGGCCAGGGCTGCGTCGCGGTCATCACCAGCAGGAACCGCATGGACGCGCTGGTCGCCACGCACGGGGCGCGGCCGGTGCCGCTCGGCATGCTGCCGCCGGACGCGGCGCGGGAGTTGCTGGCCCGGCACCTCGGCGCGCGGCGCGTGGACGACGAGGCGCGGGCCGTGGACGCGCTGGTCGAGCACTGCGCGGGGCTGCCCCTCGCGCTGGGCATCGTCGCCGCCCGGGCCATCGCGCATCCGGAGTTCCCGCTCGCGCTGCTCGCCGGGGAGCTGCGTCCCGCGGACGAACGCCTCGACGCGTTGGAGACCGGTGACCTGTCGACGAGTCTGCGGACCGTGCTCCGGGCGTCCTGGCGGCCGTTGAGCGGGCCCGCGCGCGACCTGCTCGCGGCGCTCGGGTCGGCCCCCGCGGCACCCGACATCTCCAGGGCCGCGCTCGCGGCCCTGGCCGGGCGCGCGGCGGGGCCGGTGCGGCGCGTGGTCGCGGAGTTGGAGGCGGCGCACCTGCTCCAGCAGCACAGGCCAGGCCGGTTCCGGGTGCACGACCTGGTGCGGCTCTACGCGGCGGAGACGGCCCGCGAGGCGCCGGGCGCCGCCGAGGCGCCGCGCCGCCTGATCGACTTCTACGTGCAGACGGCGCACGTCGCGTGGCGCGTGATCGACGGCGCGGATTCGCCGTTCGCGGACCGGCTCGCGCCGCCGGCGCCCCTGCCGGGCTGCGAGCCGCTGCGGCTGTCGGGGGTCGAGGCGGCCATGGAGTGGTTCGGCACGGAGCACGACTGCCTGCTCGCCGCGCAGGAGGCGGCGCTCGACCTGGGGCTGCCCGAGCACGTCGTGGCCCTGGCCTGGTCGCTGCTGCCGTTCCACTGGGCCAGGCACCACCTGGCGGAGTACCTGGCGGCGTGGCGTTCGGCGGCGGCGGCCGTGGAGCGGTTCCCGGTGCGGCCGGTGCTGCGGATCGTCGTGGACTGGCGGCTGGGGCACACGGCCGCCGTCGCCGGCCGGTACGAGGAGGCGCTCGCGCACCTGGCGCGGGCCAGGGCGGCGGCCGAGGAGGCGGGCGACGCGGCGGGCCTGGCGCACGTGCACCGCACCACGGCCTGGGTGCTCGACCAGCGGGGGGACCTCGACGCGGCGCTCGGGCACGCCCGGCAGGCCCTGCGGCTCTACCGCGAGGTCGGGCACGCCGTCTGGCTGGCCATGCAGCGGAACGCGGTGGGCTGGCTGTACACGCTCCTCGGGCGCTACGAGGAGGCGCGCGAGCAGTGCGAGCAGGCGCTCGGCGTGCTGGACCCGGAGGGCCACGGCTCCGAGCGGGCGACCATCCTCGACACCCTGGGTCTCGTCGCGCACCGCACCGGGCGGCTGCCGGACGCCGTCGCGTACTACCTGCGGTCCCTCGACCTGGTGCGCGGCCTCGGGCTGGCCAGGGACGAGGCCGAGACGCTGGACCGGCTGGCGGAGACCTACCGGGACCTGGGCCGCCCCGAGGCGGCGCGCGAGGCGTGGGAGCAGGCTCTGGCCATCCACGTGGCCCAGGGCCGCGCCGAGGCGGCGGCCGAGACGCGGCGGAACCTGGCGGAGGGCGGCGCGGCGGCCGACGCGGACGCTTGACATGGCAAGATCACTGCGGTCCGCTGGCCTCCCGCGTCCTCGGCCGATCCGGAAGGCACCCGTCGATGAACTCACGGCATCCGCTGGGCGGTTTACTCGCCCTGGTCCTGCTCACCGCCTGCTCGGGCGGAGACGACGGGACCGACGAGGGGAACGGTCCCGACGCGTCCGCTCCGCCGTCCGCGTCCCCCTCCGCGGCGGACGGCGGCACGGACCCGTCGCCGCCGGCGGCTCCGGAGGCCGAGGGGCCGTTCGCGGAACTGGCTGGGGACTGGCGCGAGGTGCCGGCCGGGGAGGGCGCGGGCGAGCCGCAGGGGGAGCAGGAGGAGGAGTTCGTGCTGACCATCGAGGCGAACGGCGCGGTCACCACCTCGCCCCACCTGGGTTTCGCGTGCGAGGGCACGGCGGAGCCCGCGGACGCCGGCGTGCTCCGCCTCGCGCTCGACTGCGGGATCACCACCACCGTGGCCTTCTTCGACGTCGCCGAGGGCGGACAGGAGGCCGTCATGACCGGGCCAGAAGGGGAGGACCCCACCCGGTTCACTCGGATCGGCGGCTGAGCCGCCGCGGTCAGGCGGCCCCGAGGCGGCCGGCGCGCATCATGTGCTCGGCGCTCGCGCCGGTGGCGGCGTCGTCGAGGTAGCGTCCGACGGCCTCGCCAGGGCCCAGGTCCTCGCACGTCGTGAACCCGAGCGCGCGCAGGTCGGCGGCCAGCGCCCCGGGGTCGAGGCTGGTCACGAACGGCTCGCCCGCCGCGGCGACCAGCGCCGCGCGGGCCTCGTGGGCGGCGCGCTGCCGCGGGGTCATCAGCGCGGGCGGCTTGGTGTAGTCGAAGACGACCTCGGCGCCACCTGGCAGGGCAGCGATCCAGGCCAGGACGGACCGCACCGTTCCCGCGTCGAGGTAGGCGACCACGCCGAGCCAGCTGAAGAACGCAGGACGGCCCGGGTCGAAGCCGGCCGCCGCCAGCCCGGCGGGCAGGTCCGTCCGCTCGAAGTCGACCGGCGCGAACGTCAGCGAGGGCGGCGGGGCGATCCCGGCGGCGGCCAGGCGGCGGCGTTTCCACTCCTGCGTCGCGGGATGGTCCACCTCGAACACCCGCAGGCCCGCCGCCTCGTGCGGGTTGCGGTAGGCGAAGGTGTCGAGTCCCGCGCCCAGCACGACCAGTTGCCGCACGCCGTGCCGGTGCACCGCGGTCGCCAGGCAGTCCTCGGCGAACCGGGCGCGGGCCGCGACGAACAGGCGGAACGCCCGCCACCTGTCCTCGGCCCCGCCGTCGCGGCCGACCTCTTCCCCGTCCTGCCCCAGCATGGCGGCGGCCAGCGGGTCGCGCAGCACGCGCCCGCCGTCGAGTTCCTGGTGCGCCGCGCGCAGCGTGGCGGTGGCGCGGGCGGTGCGGCTGGGTTCGCGCGGCTGCATCGCCGGGCTCCTTCCGGTGGGGTGGTGGGGTGCGGCCGTTACGCGTCGCCGCCGAACGGGCAGGCCGCGGGCGGTGAACCGGCCGCCCGGTCGGAGACGGCGGACGCGGCCCGGGGGCGCGGGTGCGGGGTCACGCGCACGTCGTGCAGCGGGCGCAGCGAGATGACGGGAGAGCCGTAGCCGAGGGAGGCGCCGGGGATGCGGCTGAGCCGGAACCGCTGGTTGATCATGGAGACGATGACCCGCAGTTCGAGCAGCGCCATGAGGTTGCCGACGCACTGGCGCGGTCCCGCGCCGAACGGCAGGTACGCCAGGCGGGGCCGTTCCTTCACCGCCTCGGGGGTGAAGCGCTGGGGGTCGAACGCCATCGGGTTGTCCCACCAGCGGGGGTTGTGGTGCGAGACGAGCGGCGAGAGCAGCACGGACGCGCCGGCCTCGACGTCGTAGCCGCCGAGCACGTCGGCGTCCACCGCCGCGCGGGGGAAGATCCAGATCGGCGGGTGCATGCGGAGGCTTTCGTCGATGACCATCTTGGTGTAGGTCAGGGACTCGGCGGCCTCGGCCGTGGGCGTTCCGCCGCCGAGCACGGCCGCGATCTCGGCGTCCAACTCCTCCTGCACGTGCGGGTGTTCGGCGATGGACAGCAGGGTCCAGCACAGGGCGACGGCCGTCGTCTCGTGCCCGGCCAGGTAGATCGTGAGGATTTCGTCCTTGATCTGCTGGTGCGTCCACGGCTTGCCGGTGTCGGGGTCGGTGGCCCGTTCCATGAGGTCCATCAGCGGGCCCTCGCCGGTCTTCGCGTAGCCCTCGCGCAGTTCGGCCACGAGCCGGTCGAAGACGCGGTGGATCTGCGCGATCTTGCGCTTCCGCTCGGTCGGCAGCCACGAGGGCACCATCTCGGAGGGCACGCCCCGGCGGAACATGACGGTGACGACGTCGTCGACGGTGTCCTTCAGCTCCTCGGTGAACGGGCCGATGTCGTGGGCGAACAGCGACCCGCTGAGGGTGACGAGGGTGAGCTTGAGCATGTCGGTCATCAGGTCGACCGGCTCGTTCGCGGCGGCCTTGCGCTCCCACTCGTCGAGCATGCGGCCGGTCGCCTCGACGAGGTTGGGCATGATGTCGGGGACGGCGTTGCGCAGGAACACCGGCTGCACGGTCCTGCGGTGCGCGCGCCAGAACTCGCCGTCGGTCGTGAGCAGCCCCTTGCCCATGACGACGCCGAACTGCTCGTACAGGGGCCCGCGCACGTAGTTGCCGTGGTTCTGCACCAGGACGCGCCGCACCGCGTCGGGTTCCGTGACCTGGTACACGGTCATCGGCCCGAGCCGCATGCGCACGATCTCGCCGTAGTCGCGCTGGAGCCCGAGCAGGAAGTCGGCCGTGTTCCGCTTCCACGAGCCGAGGCTGCCGAGGAGCGGGGCGCCCTTGGGGCCCGGGGCCACCCGGCGGCCGGTCCGCACGGTGGTCATCGCTGATCTCCTTGCTGTGCCCGCGAGCGCCGCCGCGGCCCGGCGGGAACCGGGAACTGCCGGCGCGCGAACACGTTGTCGAAAACGAAGTCGGGTGCCAGGCGGCGCAGGGTGATCGTGCTGCGCGCGAGGAAGCCGACGGGGTACCGGGCGCGCAGGTTGAGCCGGGACGGGGCGATCGCCTTCTGCACGGCGCGCGCCACGTCGTCGGCGTGCAGGGCGAACGCCCCCGCGAGCGTGGCGCGCCTGCCGGTGTAGATGGCGTCGAAGTAGTCGGCCAGCTCCCGGCGGAACTCGGCGTAGTCGGGGCCCGAGGACGTGAGGTTGTCGACGTACTTGGTGCCGAACTCGGTGCTGCGCACCGGGCCGGGCTCGATGAGCAGCACGCGGACGCCGAACGGGGCGACTTCCAGGCGCAGCGCGTCGCTCATCGCTTCGAGCGCGTGCTTGCTCGCCTGGTAGAAGCCGGCGCCCGGCACGCCGTACCGGCCGAAGATGGAGGAGATGTTGACGATGGTGCCCCGGCCGCGGGCGCGCATCGCGGGCAGCACGAGCCGGTTGAGCCGGTGCGGGCCGACGACGTTGGTCTCGAACTGCTGCCGCACGGCCTCGGGTTCCGCCTCCTCAACGGGTCCCGAGAGGGCGTAGCCGGCGCTGTTGACGAGCACGCCGACGGCGCCGTGCTCGGCCTCCACGGCCTCAACGGCGGCCCGCATGCCGGGACCATCGGTGACGTCGAGGCGCAGGGTGCGCAGCCCCCGTTCCGCGAGGTCCGCGATCGAGCCGGGGTCGCGCGCGGTGGCGTACACGGTGTGCCCGGCGCGGTGCAGCCGCAGCGCGCAGGCCCGCCCGATGCCGGAGGAGCAGCCGGTGATGAGAACGGGCGACGGTGCCGGGCGGGGCGTGCGGTCCCGCCCGGCACCGCGCTGCCGCGGTCCCGTCACGGCGCGTCCGGGGCGTCGAACGCGCCCAGCTGCGTGGCGAGGTCGAAGCCGTCGATGGAGAACCAGCTCTCGAAGATCTTGCCTTCCTCGTTGAACTCGTCGATGACGATGCCGGGGAGTTCGAGCTTGCGACCGCGGGCCGGGATCTGCCCGTTGTAGGGCTCGCCGGTGTGGGTGCCTCGGGCGGTGAACCGGCTGACGACCTTGTCGCCCTCGATGATCCAGTCCTCGACGGTGACGTGCAGGTCCGGCATGGCGGCGCGCTGGAGCCGCACCCACTCCTTCAGGTGCTCGACGCCGGAGCGGCCGTTGGGCGCGGTGCCGTGGCTGATGTGGTCGTCGACCGCGCCCTCGTAGATGACGTCGAGGTTGCCCTTGTTCAGGCACTCCTCGTAGTAGCGCTCCAGCGTGGCCCGGTTCTGCTCGGGAGTGGCCATGGTCTCTTTCCTTCCTTCGGGGTGCTTCGGGGCTCTTGCGGGTCCTCGGTGGCGGTCGCCCGCGGTGCCCGGCGGGCGGGCGTGCGGGCGGGTCGGTGGGTCGGTGTCAGCCGGGGGCGGGCCCGCCCAGCGGTCCTGGCGGCCCGTGGACCGTCATGACCGGCTCGCCGGTGTGCGCGCAGGTCACCCGCCACACGCCGACGGCCGCGTCGCCCTCGATGCGGCAGGGCCCGCGTTGGTCGGCGTGCAGGGCGAGTTGCCCGATGACGAGCGGGTCGCTCGTGACCGAGAGCGGGCCGCCCTGCCCGGCCCACAGGCGCAGCAGGTTCTCCAGCGGGGCCACGGGCACCACGGTCGGCACCTCGTGCGGGGTCACCCACAGGTCGCCGGGGGCGCACGGCGCGACCTCGGCGACGTGGCGCCCCGACGCGTCGCGCGTCCAGACGCCCAGGGGCACGACGGTGGAGCGCCACCGCAGGTAGGGGCTGCCGGAACGCCACGTGGTGGTGCGCGGCACGTCGGGCAGCGCGGCGGGCACCGCGGGCGCGCCGTCGCCGAACACCAGGCGCACGCTCGCCTCCCGGCCGCCGCCCGCCGCGTCGCCCGCGCGCCTGAACCGCACGCGCACCACCCACGCGTCGCCCTCGTGGGCGCCCTCGGCCTCGCGCACAAGACGCAGCGGGGAGCGGTCGAAGCGCAGCAGGGCCGCCGGCACGACGACGCCCTCGATGCGGTTGAGGCGGAGCGTGGGGAAGTCCTGCGGGACGACCCACTCGGCGCCGCGCGCCGCGCTCTCAAGCAGCACGCTCAGCGGCAGCGCGGGCACGCCGTCGACGTGGAAGTCCCCTGCCACGGGGACGCGTTCGCGCTCGAAGGTGACGGTGGTGGTGAGCCGGGCGTGCGGGGTGAACGCCGTCGTGGCCCCGAGGTGGAAGATGCGGGGGAACGCGGCGGCGTAGCCGGGCAGCGCGGGCACCACCGGGTATCCGGTGGCCTGGCCGGGGTCGATCGCCTTGCCGAGCGGGCCGACGAACGTGACCTCGCCCCGCGACCCGGCCAGGAGTTCGGCCCGCCACCTGGCCAGTCCCTCGGTGACGTCGAGCGCGGGCATGTAGCGCAGCGCGGCGGAGAAGTTGGCGATGAGGCCGACCCGGTCCCACGTCGGCCAGGCCAGGGTCATCACGGGGAAGTCGGCGCGGCGGGCCGCCCACGTGCCGAGGCGGGCGAGCCCTTCGTTGGCGGCGGCGTAGCCGAGTTGGCCGACCATGCCGCCCAGCCGGCCGGTGAGGGAGCCGACGGAGCAGAAGAACCGCAGGGGCAGCCGCCGCACTTCCTCGAACAGGTTGAGGAACCCGTCGATCTTGGTGCGGACGGTGCGCCTGATCTCCTCGTCGGTCGTGCGCGGCAGCCGGGCGGCGCTGTCGACGCCCGCGTTGTGGATCACTCCGGCGAGCCGCGCGCCGTGCCTGCGCACCAGGTCGCGCACCTGCGCGGGGTCGGTGATGTCGCACTGCGCGTACTCGACCGCCAGGCCCTCGCGGCGCGCGGCGGTGAGGTGCGTGGCCACCTCCCACTGCCTGCGGGTGCGCGCGAGTCCGGCGCGCACGCGCGCCGGCGGGGTGCCGGGGTCGCGCAGCCGCCAGGTCTCGCGCTCGAACGCGCGCCAGCCCTCCTCGTCGAGTCCCCACCAGGGTTCCTCGCCGGTGGGGAACGGCTCCCGGCCGGTGACGACGACGTGTGCGCCGTCCCGCCCGGCCAGTTCGCGGGCCAGGCGCCAGCCGATGCCGCGGGCGCCGCCGGAGATCAGCACCGTGTCGCCGGGGCCGAGCGGAACGGCGGGCGGGCCGACGGGCGCCTCGACGGGCGTGAGGGTGAGGCGGGCGCCCCCGCGGCGGCCGACCTCGATCGGTCCCGTCCTGCCCAGTTCGGCGGCGATGACGGCGGGCAGGTCGGCGCGGGCCGCGTCGTCGACGTCGACGACGCGGGCGTTGCAGTTGGGGAACTCGCGGTGCAGCGTCTTGGCGAGCCCGGCCCAGATGCCGCCGAGGGGCTGCGCCGGCTCGTCCCGCGCGTGCTGCCCCATGCCGCCGCCGAGGTGGGTGACGGCGAGGTAGAACAGGCGGCGCGCGTCGCTCTCCTCGGCCCAGTCCTCGTAGACGCCGCGCAGCGCGGCCACCGTCTCGGTGAGCGCTTCGTCCCAGGCGCCGGCCGGCTGCCCGCCGGCCGGTGCCGGGTCCATCGCCAGGTCGACGACGGCGTCGGCGGGGGCGCCGCCCGCGCCGCGGTGCACCAGCGCGCCGTGGCCCTTGAGTTCGCGTTCGACCGCGGCGGCGGTGCCCGGGTCGCCGTTGACCAGCAGCACCCGCAGGCCCGCGAGCCGGTCCGCGGCGTCCGTCTCGGGGTCGGGCAGCGGGGGCAGTCCCGTGAGCCGCCACACCATGCGGCTCACGGGCTGGACGTCCGTGCCCCCGGCGGCCGGCGTCGTGGCGGTCGTCATGCCGCCTCCCGGGTCCCGGCGGCGGACGTGGCGTCCGCGCCCGCGTCGACGTGGCCGATGAGCGTGGCCCGCAGGTCCTTCATCTGGAGCAGCAGCCGCCCGTCCGCCCGGACGGCGGCGAACCGGCTGCCGCCGCCGTCGCCCGCGTCGAACCCCGGGGGCGTCACGTACAGCTCGACGGGGTCGCCCGCGCGGGCCAGCGCGTGGTCGCTGGTGTCCTCGTACAGGTCGATCCTGCGGATCGACAGCGGGGCCGCGACCGGCATGCGGGGGCCCTCGGGGCCCTCCTCCAGGTGGAGGACGCCGGTCCTCGCCAGGCCGT